>CAMAQN010000003.1 GCA_945860535.1 Auritidibacter sp. Marseille-P8566 | reverse complement strand
GCTCAAACTAGTTTTCCCAAACCCCAATTTCCTAGTAGGCTAATGCGGCTACTTGGAGACGTCGCATAGCCCGGTCGAGTGCGCCTCACTGCTAATGAGGTAGGGGTTTTAAAAGCCCCTCGGAGGTTCAAATCCTCTCGTCTCCGCTCATGAGTCCCAGAGGTGGGCTCCTGGTCCAACTAGCTAGAGCACAAAACTGTAACCTTTGAACCTCGGCATTTTCTACTAGAATCTACCTTCGTTACCCAAGCGTTTGTAGCTCAACGGATAGAGCATCTGACTACGGATCAGAAGGTTGGGGGTTCGAGTCCCTCCAAGCGCACCAAAGCCCGGCGTCTACCTAGATGGCTGGGTTTCGTCATTGGTAAGAAGCAACGAGTCTGCGAATTTCACTGTCGTGCCTGATTAGTGCGTCTCATGAATTTGCTTTCATCATACAATTAGAGAAATACCAGATTCGAAAGAGCGTGTCAGATGGCAAGACCAGAGAATTCGATTCAGCTTTGGACAGTTCGAGACCAGCTCGAGCGTGACTTCGACGGCACGCTGGCCCGCCTGGCAGAGTTAGGTTTTCGCGCTGTCGAACCCTTTGGGCTGCCAGCAAATCTGAACAAATTGAGCACGGCACTTTCTAACGTCGGACTGACTGCCCCAACCGCTCACGGTGATGTTCTGCTAAATCCCGAAGCGGCAATCAAGGCGGCCCTCGAACTGGGCACGACTGTTCTGATTGACCCGTATCAACCGGAGGGAATCTTTCAGAGCGAATCTAACATTCTGCGGCTAGCTGATCAGCTGTCGGCTGCAGCCGAGCTGGCTGCACCGCACGGCATCAAGATTGGTTATCACAATCATGACCATGAGTTGAGAAACGAAGTTCGCGGAGTGCCTGCGCTGTTGGCTCTCGCGAGCATGGTTTCGCACGATGTCGTCTTTGAGATTGATTTGTTCTGGTGTCAGGTCGCCAACGTTGACCCGCTTGATGTTTTGAAAGAGCTGGATGGTCGAGTTGTTGCACTTCACGCAAAAGACGCACCGATGGATGGGCATGTGGGGGACCAGGTTTCTCTCGGCAAAGGATCGGTTGATGTTTTAGCCTGCGCAAGCCAGGCGCCAAGCGCTCGTCTTGTTGTCGAATTCGATGAATACAGTGGAGATATTTTCGAAGGTGTTGCCGGTTCGCTGAACTATCTCAAGGAGAAGGGGTTCAACTAATGAACGCAATGAAGATTGGCCTAATTGGTGCCGGTGTTATCAGTGAACAGTATCTGGAGAACCTAACGCAGGCGAAGTCTGTCTCGGTTGAGATGGTTTCCGATCTAGATGTTTCTCGAAGCGAGCAACGAGCTAAGCAATATGGAATTGCACGTTTTGGCACGCCCGAACAGTTGCTGGCACGCGATGACATCGAGCTGATTGTCAATTTGACGATTCCCAAGGCGCACGAGCAGGTAACCGTTGCAGCGCTGAAGGCCGGTAAGCACGTGTGGAGCGAGAAGCCACTGGCGCTGGACAAGCTCGCTGCCGGACGAATCAGGCAGCAGGCAAAACAAAGCGGTCGAGAGGTGGGATGTGCGCCCGACACTTTTCTCGGCCCCGGCATTCAAACGGGATTGCGATTGATCAGAGAAGGCAGAATCGGCAAGGTCACCGGTGCGACCACCGCATTCGAAGTCTGTGGGCCCGAGAGCTGGCACCCCAACCCAGACTTTCTGTATGCCAAAGGCGGCGGGCCAATCTTTGACATGGGTCCTTACTATTTGACTGCGCTGGTCTGCGCCCTGGGGCCGGTGTCTCAGGTGGTGGCTCGCTCATCACAGGCACGCGACTTCGGCGTTGTTGGTTCTGGGCCAAGGCAAGGCGAAAAGTTTCCGATTGAAGTGCCAACCAACGTGTCGGCGCTGATTGACTTCTCAGGTGGCGAAACCGCTCAGAGCAGTTTTAGCTTCGACACCGCAAGGCCTAGAGAGGGAATTCTTGAGATTCACGGCACAGAGGGTTCGCTGGTTATACCTGATCCAAACATGCATTACGGCTCGCTTCAACTTTTCAGAATTGACACAGGGAGTCGGGAGCCTGAAGAGATTGAATGTGTGGGCGAAGTCATGCAGCGAGGTGTTGGCGTTATCGACATGATCCACTCAATTGCTCAGGGTAAGCGTCCCAGGGCCGACATCGAACTCGCTGCTCACGTGGTTGAGGTTATGCAAGCACTCGAAGAGGCCGCGACTTCAGGCAAAAACGTGAAAATCGAATCGACTACCAAATCTCCAGAGTTGGTTGATGTTGGTTTCAATCCTTGGAACAGTGTGGGCCAGTGAGTCAGACAGATAAAACCCAGGTTGTCGCCGCACTCGTGGGTGCGGGATTTATGGGTCGCGTTCACTCGAGAGCATTGCGCGCTGCGGGAATCAAGATGAGCGGCATCTTGTCGTCTAGCCCACAAAAGAGCAAGCTCGCTGCGCAAGAACTTGTAATCGCGAACTACTATTCGACCTACGAAGAGTTGCTAGCCGACGAATCTGTAAATCTTGTTCACATTCTCACGCCAAACAGTTCCCACGTTGAACTAACCGAGCGCGCGCTGGCTGCCGGCAAACACGTCGTCTGCGAAAAGCCACTGGCTACAACAGCCGCCGACGCAGATAAATTGGCCAAACAAGCTCGAGAGCTTGAATTAGTGGGAGCTATTCCTTTCGTCTACCGGTACCATCCGATGGTCAGAGAGGCCAGGAGCCGGGTTGAGTCTGGAAGTCTTGGTCGAGTTCTCAGCATCAAAGGCGAGTACCTGCAAGATTGGCTCTTGAATGCGAATGACACAAACTGGCGAGTTGCCGAGCAATCGGGCGGGGCGTCAAGGGCATTTGCCGACATCGGCATTCACCTCTGCGACTTGATTGAGTTCATTTCGGGCCAGCGAATCGTGAAACTGGTGGCAACCATCGACACAGCACACTCGACTAGAGCAGCACAAACAGTATCTACCGAGGACATCGCCATGGTTTTGGCCAGGTTGGACGGCGGTGGCTCGGTTAGCCTCATGGTCTCTCAGGTTGCTGCCGGGCACAAGAATGGCCTTTCAGTCGAGCTTCACGGCACCTCAGAGTCTCTTCGTTTCGACCAGGAAACCCCTGAGAGCCTTTGGATTGGCCTGCAGGATGGCAGCCGCACAATCATGCGAGATCCAGCACTGCTTTCTGCCGATTCCAAGAGACTGACCGCTTTGCCCGCCGGTCATCCCGAGGGCTACTTCGACGCGTTTGTGTCGTTTATGCGCGATGTCGAGCAGGCAGTGAAAGGTCAGTCGCCAAGCGGATTGCCGGTATTCGAGGATGGTACTCGCGCGGCGGTGCTCACCGAAGCCGTGCTGCTTTCAGCGGCGCAGGGCGCCTGGGTCGAGATTCACTAGTAGGTAGCGCGACCTCCACTGATGTCATAGACAGCACCGGTTGAGAAACTGACTTTGTCAGAACACAACCAGGCAACTAGCTCGGCCACTTCTTCAGCCTTACCAATTCGCTTCATCGGAATCAGCGAGGTCAATCGCTCGAGCACTTCGCTAGAGGTGTCCTTGTTCATCGGTGTCTCGATAACAGCCGGTGTAATCGTGTTGACAAGCACACCGGTGGTTGCAAGTTCTTTTCCGACTGACTTCGTGAGCGCAACGACTGCGGCTTTCGTTGCTGAGTAAATCGACAGGTTTGGATTTCCATCCTTGGCGGCCATGCTCGCAAATGTGACGATTCGACCCCAGCCATTTTCAACCATCGATGGGGCAAACGCCTTTATGAACAAAGCTGTGCCGAGAACATTGATTTCAAAAACTGACTTCCACTGGTCTTCGGTTGTTTGTAGAAGCGGGATGTTTGGCCCGACGATTCCTGCCGAAGTAATCAGAATGTCGATATGCGGTAATTGCTTTGGTAGGTTAGCCACCGCTTCATGGTCAGTTACATCGATTTGAAAATCAGCTCCGGCAGCTATGTCAACGGTAAACACCTTTACACCGTCTGCCCGGAGTCGAGTTGCGGCAGCGGCACCGAGACCGCTCATGCCTCCGGTAATAAGTGCGGTGCGGTCTATAGATTGCGACACCTAGGCCCTCCTTGCAAACTCGACGATGTAGTCACTCAGATACAAGTGCTGGTCACCGGCCATGTCCTTAAACCATAGCTTCGAGAACTTTCCAAGGTTGAGGCACGTGCGCTTTTTCGCTAGCGACTCATCGGAGTCGTCCGGTTGTAGCGACGGGTACCACAGTGTGTGGCCAGGTCGATCGACGATCTCAACCGGGGTAGACCACTTCTGCGAATTGTCTGCCTCGCCCAGATCCCTGTTGGGGTTGATGCTCATGTAGAGCTTGCCGCCAACCCAGAATGGGCCGTCTACTCGACCCAGCATCATTACCCAGCACTGAATCTCATCATTCCAACTCACCGAAGGACCCCAGTAGTAAAGCTCATCGCCCTGAGAAACACCGCCTCCACCATCTTCAGCGGCAATCTGCAGCGACTTAATCGGCTGGCCGATGCCTTTCCAATCCGCGTTGAAACCCTTGCCGTCCCAGCGCTTTGCCTTCTTTTCTGGATCGTCTAAGTCTGCGATTGCGATGCGGCCCACGCTCACACACTGGCCGGATGCCTCTTCGGCTGAAGACCAGGTCTCAGGTGAGAAGGGTCCGGGGTAGGCATACTCGCCGAAGAACACGTATAGGTACTCTCCGTTTGCAATGGCGCTCGGATCACCCACTCCACCGGGGAAACAGTAGTTCTTGTTGATCGGAAGCCTGATCATTCGATCGTTTCCGTCTTCGAAAATGATTCCGAGGTTCTTCCAACTGTCGCCACCATCGAGCGACTTCATGATTCCGATTCTTGGTGCGGCTTGAATCGAAGAGTCGCCCAGGAGTCCGGGCGGCCAGTTGTCATCGCTCATGCCTTCGCCGGTTTCAGGTTTGTAAAGCAAAGTGCTCGGATAGTTCTCGTTGTGATAAAGCGAGTAGAGGGTTCTGCCCGATGCATCATGCGTTGATTGGTAGATGCTCTCGAACCACACGGCTCCGTGCAAACCGTCTTCTTCCGGCTTTACAACCTTAGGAAGATCCGGGCGTACAAAGGCTTCTGGAGGAAGCGCAAAAGTCTCACTCACTGTTGACCCTTCGCCAAACTTGAGTTCGTTGCCGTCACCCCACACCGGGTCTTCGCCGTACTTGCCGGGAAAGATTCTGAACCTGTCTCCAACCCAGGCTGTCGACATGTTGCAGTCGATAAAACTGCCGAAAAGTTGGCGTTCGGTTTGGTGCAGGCGAACTACGATGTTTTCAACACCGGTTTCGATTTCTCTGTAGTTGCTCACTTGACTTCCCCTTTCGATCAGCCTTCAAACTCAAACAAAACTTGGCCCGAGAAGTTCTGAGCGGGCAGTTGGTACTTTGGTAGGACGCCGGGGCCGCAGGCGGCTGTGCCAACTCCAGAGCAGGCGAAGTCGAACACAATATGGGCGGTCGAGCTCGCGCCTAAGAAGTGATCGTGCGAAGTCTTAGCAACTTGGTATGGCGACCAAGGCCTGATGGTCAGCCCGACCGGCGAAGAGAACCTGGCCTTGAGCGAGTTAGCGATTTGAACCGAAGACACCGATGCCCGGCGGCTCGACTCCTGAGGCCTCACGGTTCGCTCTTGCAAATCCTCGATGGTCGACGAGAACCAGCCGAGCCTAGCGGCCTGCCCGGTGTCTGGATAGGCGGGCGAAGGCCCTTTACCAAACCAGTGCACAGCGGAATCTGAAGGGGTCGAGATTGTGAACTCGACACCAGCTCTGGCCCAGTGCGAAGGCCAAGTTTCCGGCCAGTGCTCGTTGATAATCGCATCAAGCTTGAGCTCGAGCCCAGTTGGCTGCATGGTCCAGGTGTAGGTGCAGTCGACGGCAGCGTTCGTGGCGGCAGCGCCTACCCGAGTCTTTACCGCTATTTGACTTTCGCTAACCTGCTCAATCGAAATCAGGCGAGACACGAGCCGGTCAAGTCCTAATTGTCGCCAGCGTTCGGCGGCGGGAAACGCGGCTTCTCGCCACGCGGTTCTGAGGTCGTTGTCGGTCGGTGCTCGCCACAGGCTGATTGCCCAATCTGCCACAGGGGTTTTGCCGATGCGAACCGGTCTTCCGGTTTCTCTGCAAATTTCAAGAACTTCAGAAAGCGAGTGCGACGAAGTCGCCACCGGTGAGTCTTGCAATGCGCCTTGGGATGAAACACACTGTGCGCTTGCAACCACCCAGCCGGCTGGAATTGCCCAGCTCGCTGTTTCGTTTGCGAGCCACACCGTTAGCACTCCGGTGTTCTGCTGCAGCCCTGCAGAAACTTCTTCAGGCAAACGGAGAACTCTGGTTTCACGTGCGGTGAGAGGTTGGTAGGCGATGACGCCAGAGCCGACAGTTTTGTTTTCGCTTTCAATCTTCCACTGCAAACTCAGGTGCGAAGTGTCCATGAAGTCGAGTCGGCTGATCATGGTGAGTTCTGAACCTGAGTCGTTCAAGCTCATCGATACCGGGGTGTAAACCGCGGCCAAGTCGAGCAACCCAGCGCGTGGTTCGCGAGTCGAACTAACGAGCCCGTCAATCACAAAGTTGCCGTCGTGAAGTGGTTCACCGAAGTCACCACCGTAATTGGTTTTGGTGATGCCGTTCTCGATTGTTGTGATGCCGTGCTCTAACCACTCCCAAATAAACCCACCCATGAGTCGAGGGTGTTTGTCGAACTGTTCCTGGTACTCGGTTAGTCCACCTGGACCGGTTCCCATGGCGTGCGCATATTCGCAGAGCACGAATGGCATGTTTCTTCTGCGTGCATCAAGCGTTGGGTCTTCGAGCGGCTCTTCTGTGCCGAGACCAACTTGCTCAACGTGAGAGACCGGCGGATACATCATGCTCCACACATCAACGTGCTCACAGTCTTGGTCACCCTCGTAGTGCAGCGGTCTCGAGCCGTCAATCAACTTCATGGCCTTGGCCATCGAACCTAAATTGCGGCCAACCCCGGCCTCATTGCCAAGCGACCAGATGACGATGCTCGCGTGATTCTTATCGCGCTCGACCATTCGAACCGCTCGGTCAACAATCGCGGCTTCCCATTTCGGGTCGTCGGTTGGGTTGTCGACCCAGCCAACATTCCCGAATCCGTGGGTTTCTAGATCGCACTCATCGATGACCCAGAAACCCATTTCGTCTGCCAAATCCAGCAGTAAAGTCGATGGCGGATAGTGCGAAGTTCGAATCGCGTTGATGTTGCTGCGCTTCATAAGCGCCAACTCTTTGCGCACCGTGTCTTCGTCGACAGTGCGGCCAAATAGCGGGTGGTGTTCGTGTCGGTTGACTCCACGAAGTTGAATCGGCACATTGTTCACGGTAAAGACTGTTCCCTTAATCGCAACGGTTCTGAATCCGACCTTTATCTCAACGGTTTCACCGGCTTGACTGTCAATTGAAGTGCTAACCCGCAACGTATAGAGGTTTGGCGTTTCGGCCGTCCAGGGCTTTGCTGGTTCGATTGTTGCAATTTGACCGTGCTGCAAAGTCGTATCGGTTTCAACCAGCTGCATGCTCACTGCACTGTCGGCAATACTTGTCTTCACGCACACGCGAAGTTTGGCTACTCCGTTAATCCAGTCGGCTTCGACGGCCACATCTTCGATTGAAACCTTTGGGCGAGCGATTACCGAAACGTCGCGGATGATTCCCGGCAGCCACCATTCGTCTTGATCTTCAAGATATGACGCAGCGCTGAAAGTGTAAACGCGCAGCGTGATGGTGTTGTTTGTATTTGCGCGACCGCTGATATCAAATTCGCTCGGTAGACGACTGCCTCGAACAGAGCCCAGATATTCGTCGTTCCACCAGACGTCGGCAGCACCTTCGATACCGTCAAATCTCAAGACCGCGCTGGTCGGCGGCACAACCCAGCTAACTTCGCGCTGATACTCACCGACGCCATTGTGATCTGGCGGGTAAGGAGGGTCGATTGCAAAGGGGTAGTTGACGTTGGTGTAGCTGGGAAGACCGTGGGGTTGCTTTAGAAACTTGTCGAGGTGCGGCATGACGAAACTTGCCGGCACCGGAATGAGTTCGTTGTGACCTTGGTCAAACTTTGGTGCCGAGCTTGCGTCAACAACCCGAGGTAGCCAGCGGAAACGCCACATTCCGTTGAGGTTGGTGGTTGCGGCGTCAGTCCTAAGCGCAGCTCGGGGTGGCAGGGTGTTCCAGCCCGGATCTCTACTTTCCAGTGGTTGAATCATCGTTTTGCCGCCCCGGCTAGTCAATTTTGAGTCCTGAAACTCGCAGTGTGATCACCTGAAAAGGCCTAAATTGCAAGTCAATAGCGTTACCGGCGATCCGATCGGCTGAGGTTGGCAGCTCCAAGAAATCGGTAAGCCAAATCTCTTCGGCGACCCCGGCAAAGCTGATTCGACTGTCGGCGCGACCGCCCGTCGACTCATAGAGCCTCACGATCAGGTCACCGCTGCCATCCTCGGCAAGCTTCACAGTCTCGACAACTACCTGGTCGGCAGAACTATTCACCAGTGGCGCTACCGTTCGGTTGCCCTGCACCTGACGCGCTGGGTTGTTTAGGTCGTAACCCAGGCTCACCGCGTCTTCTATTGTCGCCGCAGGGCGAAGCTTGAAATTCATCGTGTGCCTACCCTGATCGGCTTCCGGGTCTGGAAACTTGGTTGAGCGCAGCAGTGAGAAACGCACGCTGGTGACTGTTGCTCCGTTGGCCTCGGTGGTTCGTTGAACGTCAAATCCGTAGGTTGAGTCGTTGGCAATCGCAACTCCCCAGTCTTTCTCGTTCAAATAGAGATACTTGTGTTGGCAGGACTCGAATCGGGCAAAATCCCAACTTGTGTTTTCGTGAGTTGGGCGCTTGACGAAACCAAACTGCGTTTCTGCCGCGACTTCCTCTGCGTGAATGTCAATCGGAAAAGCGAGCTTGAGCATTTTCTCGTTCTCGTGCCAATCAATTTCGAAACCGATGTCGATTGACTTTGCACCCGGCTCGAGTCGAATGGTTTGCACAATCGTGCTGGCTTTTTGCGAGGCAGAGCGGAGCACGCGCTTGGTTTCGATTACCGCGCTGCCATCGGCTTGCTGTCTAACATCGAACTGATCAACAGCGTCTAACACCTGCTTCGAGTTTCGGTAGTGTTCGTCGATGTCCCAAGCATCCCAGCGCGTTGGGTTGTCATTGTGCAGGTGCAACTCGTTTGCGGGAATACCGGGTGCAATTGACTCGCGATTTGTTGCCAAAGACAACAGAGACACAATGCGACCCGATCTATCAACTCGCACGCGCAACTCTTCGTTCTCGAGAACTACAAATTCGTCCTGCTCAACGATTGAAGATGCTTTGGCGAGAGTGCTTGGTGTGCCTAAGCCAAGCCCAGCAACACCATTTCGTGCAACCGACATCGCATTCGCTGTCAATGTCTGCGTCGCTGCGCCGGCTGATGGGTCGTTTGCCAAAGCGCTGAGCGATGAGTTGATAATCTCGAGCAGCTCGCCGGTGATCTCGGCGTGCCGATTCTCAACCTCTTTGTAAACCCAGGCGATAGCCGTGCCAGGCAAAATGTCGTGGAACTGCATCAGCAGAATGCTCTGCCAAATCTCTTCAAACTTGTCGCTTGGGTAGGTATTGCCTGCCCTGAGGGTTGCATAGCTCGCCCAAAGCTCGGCCTCTCGCAGCAGTCCCTCGTTGCGACGGTTCCCCTGCTTGGTTCTGTGCTGTGAGGTCAACACCCCGCGGTGCAGTTCAAGATACATCTCACCTCGCCAGACCGGAGCATTTGCATACTCGCTTCGAGCCTGGGAGAAGAACTCATCGGCCGTTCCCATGGACACCTTTGGCGAACCCTCGAGATCGCTGGTGCGGTAAGCCGCGGCAATCATTTCGCGGGTTGGTCCGCCGCCGCCATCGCCCCATCCAAACGGCACGAGCGAAATTGATGCGCGGCCCTTTTCAGAGAAGTTCTTCTCAGCGTGAGCCAACTCTTCACCGGAGAGTTCAGAGATGTAGGTGTCTGCCGAGGGGAAGTGTGAGAAGACTCTTGTGCCATCGATGCCTTCCCACCAGAAGGTGTGGTGCGGCATGCGATTGACCTGGTTCCAAGACATCTTCTGACTTAGAAAAGCACTAATGCCCGACTGGGTAACGATCTGCGGGAGCGAGCCTGAGTAACCAAAAGAATCTGGTAACCAGGCTTCGCGTGCGTGCATTGCAAAGCTCTCCTGAAAAAACTTTTGCCCGTAAACAAACTGTCTAACCATCGCTTCAGAGCCGGGCATGTTTCCGTCACACTCGACCCACATGCCGCCAACCGGTTTCCATTGACCACTCACCACGCGCTTCTTGATGCCTTCGAAAACGCTCGGGTAGTGATCTTTGATCCACTTGTAGTGCTGGGCAGAAGACGCCGAAAAGATGAAGTCGTCATGCTCATCCATCAGGCTGAGAACGTTGCTAAAGGTCCTGGCACACTTGCGAACAGTTTCTCGAATTGGCCATAACCACGCCGAGTCGATGTGCGCGTGACCGGTTGCGATAATGCGGTGACTCGAAGCGCTTGCCGGCGAACTAAGCACGGCGGTCAGTTTCCCTCTTGCCGCACTCGCAGAGCCAGAAACATCGCTCGGATTGATTGCATCGAGCATGTCCTCGATGGCACGGGTGATCAAATGTCTTCGGGTGCTGTCCTGTGGCAGGCTTACCATGAGACCGCGCAGGGTGAAGATGTCTTGAGCTAACTCCCAGACCTCGATATCTCTCCGCGCGATGTGTAGTTTCTTCAGCTCATAAAGCGGCTGCTCAGAAGCGGTATCCCAGTCGCCAAGAGTTGTCGGTTCAAAAGTGTATTCGCCGGCGACATCGGGGTTCGCTGCAACTTCAAGGTAGAACTCGACCTTTTTGTTGGCGTAGGACCAGGGCAACCAAGAGTTTTTTGGCGCTATGGCCTTAATCGGCTTGCCAGCTAGGTCGTAGGCCAGCGCTTCGGCCTGAAAGCCCGAGCGAGATGTGTTGTAGCCAAAATCGATCACGATTTCGGCGGCGAGTGAACCTTCTTGGTTAGCGCTCCAGCTTTCTGGAATCGAGCCCGAGACCTTCAACCAAATGGTCGACCAAGCTCGACCGAACCGCCAGCCTAGGTCGACAGCCTCGAACTGCTGAGTGGTCGCCTCCGCGAATGGCACGGGTTCGCGCGGCGCCTGCCAGGCCGTTATCGAAAGCGCAATGTGATCGCGGTAAATCGCCGGCTGAATTTTGTCCTTGAAGAATCGATCCAGTCTCTCTTCAACGGCTTTGGTTCCCTGGTGCATTAGCCCTTTGCTCCCTTTGGTCGAATCTCCATGATCCAAGAATTCTTGCCGCCAGCTAGACCTGATAGCAAATCGGCGTTTAAGAGCTTGCCAAGCGCGGTCGATGTGTTTTTGGTCTCTAGGTCGACAACCACATAGTGTCGGTTTTCATCTAGCTGTGTTGGTCTAAATTCAGCCGATGGCGTCGAGCTATCTAGCTTCAGCGACATGACTAGATGCACCTCATCTTCACTGTTCAGGTTTGCGGTTAGCTGCCAGGCGGAGTGTCTCTCCCCTCTATTTCCGCGCAACGGCGAATCGGTGAGTGAAACCAAATTGGCTGTTGGCAGAACCGGAGCTATGTGATCTCTAAAGATTTGCAAGTGATGTTTCAGGCGCTGATTGAGCCGGGCGGGCAACTTTGGCAACGGATAACTGACTCCAAGACGATGGAACATAGCGGCTCGCATAATCACGTCGAAGGTTTCTACCTCGACATTCATCCAGTCGAGTTGCGATGGCCCGTAGTCGTTTCTCCACCAAGACCATGGCCAGTGGAGAATCGCAAGCGGTGGAAGCATGTGAGCCGAACCCCAGAGCACCTGCAGGTGATGCTCTGTGTAGTCGGGATCACTCAAGAAGAAACAGTGAACGTGTTTTGCAAGACCAAGATCGACTCGTAAGCCACCCGAGGAGCAGGCCTCAATCAGCAGCTGGGGAAAGTCGGCCCGAATTTGATCGAGTAGTTTGTAGAGACCCTCGTAGTGCCGCAACAGTCCATCCCCGGCACCGTGGCCGTGATCAGTTCGAGTGCAACCGAACCCAGGATCGATGTTGAAGTCCATCTTCAGCCAGCGCGCTTGCATTGCGGAGACCACGTTCTTGACCGAGTTGTAGGTTTGTGCCCAGCCCTCGGTCGAACCCAGGCAAACATAGCCAAGAAAGCCCGGATCGCTTTGGTCTAGCGAAACTGTGCCTACCCGGTATGAAGGGTCTGGCCTAAGCCCGCTGTCATCACGAGCCATTGCTCCTGGGTTAGTTTTTCGCAACTCAGATTTAGCACCAACGGCCTCAAGTTCAATCCAAATCCCTGGCGACATACCCTTTTCCAAGATAGCCGCACCAAGTTTTTCTAGGCCGTCAGGAAATCTGGCGAGGTTGACGCTAGCCCAGTCACCGCGCAGGTCTGTCCAGTTGGTGTCTAACTTTGATTCACCAAACCAACCGGCATCAACCACAATCGCGTCGATTGCCATGTGCTGGGCAAGGGTTGCGTTCTCGATGATGACATCCTGGGTCACTTCAGCATCTTCATAGGGCCACCAGTGATTCCACTCAATAGGAATCGCGTCGGTCAATTTAGTTCGCGGCAGCCAATTGTCGCGAATTGCTGCTTGCAAGTTTCGCTGAGCCAACTCTTTGCTCTGCGCTGCAGCAACAATCACACTCGGAGCCCTCAGGGTTTCTTCTGGCGCCAACAGTACGTTTAGGTTCCAGGTTGAAATACCAGCACTGATGTGTGCTCCGGCTAGAACATCGATGTGCCAGTTTCCGCTCCAGGCCGGCGAAACTACAACGGTGTAGCCGTCAGACTCTCTGACGAAGTAAACAATCGGGCTCTCGCCATGCGAGGACCTTCCCGAGCGAACTCCGAAGAACGAGTCGTGCTGGGTTGTCACGGTCTTTGGTCGAAACTCATCACCCCAGGCAGATGCAAAAGACTCAACGCGCCACACCTCACCCTGTAGCGCCAGTGCAGCGCTGTCGAGCCTTGAAATAGATATCGGGGCTGAGCTTTTGTTTTTGGCCGTCAGCTTGAACTCCCAGACCGCCTGGTCCGAGAGTTGCACTGCTTGCCAGTCGAATTGCAAGCCTTGGGCCTCTAGGGTGGCAGATGCAGAAGAGTCTTTGCAATTGAGGCGAATTGAAGCTTTAAGGTCAATTTCTTGGCCGGCTAATGCGGCTCTAAAAGGTATGGAGCTGCTGATCGAATCTGAGCCGAGCAGAAGATTAAGTAAGTGCGACGCATCGGCCGAGGCTTGGAGTCGAAACTTCATCGTAAGGACACCCTTTCGTTCATAAACATCATACATTAGGTTTTTTTGGGCATAGAAAATTGATGTTCCAGAGGTCGATATCAGTCCTAATGGTATGATGATAAGTAATAATCGCTACTCGCTCTAACATGTAGCTATAGACGATGTCTAACTCTAAGGAGCCAATTTTGACTGCAGAAGCACCCAAGTTGCGAGCGGCGGTGGTTGGTCTCGGCATGGGAACAGCGCACATGAAGGCCTTTTATCAAAACCCGCAGACCGTTCTTGCCGCAATAGCCGGAAAAGAGTTGGACAGGTTGGCCGCACTTGCCAAAGAGTTCAATGTTGAAAAGACGGCAACTGATTGGCAAGAGCTGGTTGATGATCCAACCATAGACATAATCAGCATTGCCACGCCAAACGCTCTGCACCATCCGATTGCCGTCGCGGCACTCAATGCTGGCAAGCACGTCTTCTGTGAAAAGCCGCTAGCGATAACCGCGGAGCAGGCCGAAGAAATGGTCGCAGCAGCAAAGGCAAACAATCGCATTCTTGAAGTTGCTTTCAACTATCGTCGCCGAGCCGACATAGGCATGGCTAGGGAATTAGTTGCCTCGGGCAAGCTCGGTCGCGTCTATCACTCAAGAATTAGTTGGAAGAGACGAGCAGGTATTCCTGGCTTGACGTCTTGGTTCACCTCGGCCAACCTGGCCGGTGGTGGTGCGGCCATCGACCTTGGCCCGCACATCATCGATTCACTTTTCTACATGTTGGGAGAGCCTCGAGTGGTTGCGGTCAGTGCGGTCACCTACGGTGAACTAGGCCGAGCCGGCTACGGCGCTATGGATAACTCAAACTACACGCAGGGCAGTGCGGGCGAGTTTCAGGTCGAAGACCTTTGCAGCGCGCTGCTGAGACTTGATAATGGATCATCGGTGGCACTAGAGATTACCTGGGCGTCTCACGCGGTTGACGATGAAGACATTTCATTCGAACTCTTGGGCGTTGATTCGGGACTAAGAATTTTCATTCCGAGATATGCAACAGAGAACACGTTAAGCCTGTTCGGCGACGAAAACGGAAAGCAGTACACTCGCAAACCGAAGGTTTCGTCTACCGGCGAGGGACACCTGGCCGTTATTAACGAGTTCATTGAACACGTCGCCTCAGGTGATTTTGTCTCGCACGCCGGTGATTACGCCCTTCACCGCACGGCCATAATTGACGCCATGTACAGATCGGCTAAAGCCGGGAAAGAGATAACTCTCTAATGACACTCAGAGTCACAATCTGGAACGAAAACATCCACGAGCAGCAGACCGACTCTGTGCCGGCAAAGATTTACCCGATTGGAATGCACGGCGCAATCAAGGCCCTTTTGGAAAACGAACTTGGCAGCGCTGTCGAAGTAGCGACCGCCACGCTAGACGAGCCCGAACACGGCCTAACCCAAGCGGTGCTCGACCGAACCGATGTTCTGATGTGGTGGGGCCATGAGGCACACCCGAGGGTTAGCGACGAGGTTGTGCAGCGCGTTTACGACGCCGTCTTAGGCGGCATGGGCTTGATTGTCTTGCACTCTGCGCACTATTCCAAAATTTTTAAGAAGCTAATGGGCACAACCTGTTCGCTCAGATGGCGCAGTTCTAAAGATCGCGAACTGGTCTGGAACGTCAACCCAAGCCACCCGATTACGCAGGGCCTTCCCGACCCGATTGTTATTCCATTGCAAGAGATGTATGGCGAGTTCTTCGATATTCCAACGCCGGACGAGCTGATCTTCATCTCGAGCTTCACCGGCGGTGAAGTGTTTAGATCCGGCGCAACCTGGCGACGCGGACTGGGCAAGGTTTTCTACTTCTCACCTGGTGACCAGGATTATCCGGTCTACCACCAGAAGGAAATCGGAAAAGTTTTAGCAAACGGCGTTCTTTGGGCGAAGCCAATTGTTCGCTCCGAACCTATCGATGCAACTTTCCACCCGGATGGCTGGATCGAAAAGAACTAGCGGCTTAGGCCAACCTGCAGTCCTCGCATGATGTATTTCGATGCGAAGGTGAGTAGCAGCAGCGGAACGAGAGCGCTTATGAAAAGACCCGCTGAGGTTAGCGGCTGATCGCTAACGAAGCGCTTTCCGATTGATGCCAGTGTCGGTGTGAGCAGCTTCATCTGCGCGTCAGGAACCAGAATAAGCGCAAAGATCAGTTCGTTCCAAGTGCCAAGGAACTGCAGCACAGCCAAAGTCGCAATTCCCGAAGCTCCCATTGGCCCAACAATCGACCAGAGCGTTCTAAAGAAGCCGGCTCCATCAACTCTTGCTGCCTCAAGCAGCTCATCTGGGATGGCCCTGAAAGTGAGGGTGAGAAAGAAGATGGCAAACGGCAAACCGGTGGCGACATAAACCAGTATCAAGCCGGAATAGTCACCGACGATGCCCAATCGAGCGAGCACCAAGTAGATAGGAATAATTAGCACTGGACCAGGGAGCAGCATTACCGAGACGAAAGTCGCGGTGAAGAACTTGCTGCCAAAGACCGGAAGCTTGGCTAGGGCATACCCCGCCAAAGTCGCGAGAATCAGAATCACCGCAACAGCGCTCGTCGAAACAAAAAGGCTGTTCAAAAATGCGCGGCCGACACCGTATTCGTCCCAAAGTTCGATGTAGTTCGTTACTGTCCAGTCAACTGGCAGACCAAAAGGGTCGCGCTTATAGTCGACGTTGCTGCGCAGCGAGGTGACCACCACAAAGAACAGCGGGTAGATAATGGTCGCCGCAACCAAGCACATACCGATGAAAATGGGCCACTTGGCGCGCGGTGTAAGTCTTGAGCTGATCGAATCAGACATGCTAGTCGTCCTTTTGTAGCTTGAACACACGGTTCTGCAGCAGTGTCAACAGACCGATAAAGAAGAAGAGCAGCACTGCTAGAGCGGCGCCCGAACCCAGGTTGTTGCTCGAGAAGGCTCGCAGGTAAACCAAGAAGTCGATTGTGGTTGTCTCATAGCCAGGGCCTCCAGCGGTTATCACAAAGACGAAACCAAACAGCGAGGCGAAGGTGTAAAGAATGTTGATGATGAATACGAAGCCGAGTACTTTTCGAATGTTCGGCAACGTGATCGACCAGAGCCTGCGCCACCAGCCCGCGCCGTCGATGGCCGCAGCTTCGAAGACTGCGGGGTTGATAGAAGTTAGACCGGCGAGAAGCAAGAGCGACTGGTAGCCAAAGCCCGACCAGACCAGAGCCAGAATGATGATTAAAATGCTGTAATTCGAGTCGATGAAGAACTGCATAGGCTCATTGCCAAACAATCCTAGAAACTGGTTTACAGCTCCGTCGTAGCCAAACGCATTTCTAAAGATCAGACCGATTACGGCCACCGATAAAACGTTTGGAAGAAAGAAAATTACTCGAAAAAACTTCCATCCCTTGAACTGCTCAAAAAGCAGAATAGAACAGACCAGTGCGGAAAAGATAACCAGCGGAACTGAAATCAAGAACTTGAAGTTGTTTAGAAAGACCTGGTGAACAATCGGGTCGCTGAGGATTGCGATGTAGTTGTCGAGGCCGCGCCAGTCGTATGTCAGGCCGTTGGTTTTCGTGAACGAAATGTAAAACGCAAACATAACCGGGAACGCCATAAACCCAGCCACGATTACGAAGCTGGGAAGTACCGCGAGGGTTCCGACTAACTTTGATTGCCTCATAATCCACTTCTTTGTGAATAGTGAGTCTGAAGGCTGGGAGAGTAAATCTCCCAGCCTTCAGACTTTGGTTCTAACTTACTACTTGCCAGTCTCTTGCTCGTAGGAAGCTTTGAGCTGCGCCACTGCATCAGCGGGCGTTATAGCACCACTAAAGACACCGGCATTGACCCTGTAGAACAAGTCAATTGTTGCCTGTGGCATAACACTGTCGAAGGCAAAAGTGATGCCATCGGTTGACTGTGCTAGCTGCTCGAACTGCTCCTTGAGTCTTGGGTTCTTGATAAACGAAGAGTCTCCGTCCTTGTGGTTTGAACCCTGAGTCTGGTAGATCTCAACGAAGCGGTCCTGGTGCTCTGGGCGTGCAATGAACTTCAGGAACTCTGCCGCGAGTGCCTTGTTCTTGCTTGCCGAGGTGATTGATAGTGCGATCTCAGGACCACCCGAACCAATCTTCGAGAACTTGGCACCTTCTAGCGTTGGAATGAAGAATGATGTTACTGGACCGTCTTCACCAAACGCTTCGGTCATGCCGTTGTTCTCCCAGCTACCAACGAGGTAGTAACCAGCTTCACCAGCAACGAAGCCCTGACCACCGGCAGTTACCTGCGCGGCATCTGGGTTGTTGACTCCACTCTTACCCCAGTCGGCGAATGCCTGGTAGGCCTTCAACATTGCTGGGTCGTCAACTGGAATCTTGCCGCTGAACATGTCAGTGAAGGCAGTCTGACCTAGCTCGCCACCAACCATGTTCGAGATGAACCATGCGCCAGGGTAGCCTTCCAAGTTTCCGGTGTAGAAACCGTTCTTGTCGGTCTTGTCAGAGATCTGCCTTGCGTTTGCAACCAGAGCTTCCCAAGTCGCAGGCCTAACGCTTGGATCAATGCCAGCTTCCTTTAGAACATCGGCGTTCTGGAAAACAACAAATAGGTTTCCAGCACCGTAGGTCATACCAAGAAGTCTTCCGTCAGAAGAAAAGCCTTCACGGTTGACGTACTGTCCAGCCATCGAGTCGAGCATGTCCTTCGGCAGCAGAGGATCTAGGTCTTCGAAGAAGTCAGCGAACGAAGTGGTTGGTCCACCTGCGTACTGAACTCGAATGTCAGGACCGGTTCCTGCAATTGCTGCAGCTTGGAACGCGGCAGCGTTAGAGGAGATGTCGCCACCTTGCTGGACGATGGTTACTGTGACGCCGGGGTTCGCTTCCTCGAACTCGACACCCATTTGGTTAAGGAATGCATTGTCGGCGTATGGATCATCCGACGCGTCTTTTCCTAGAATTCCTGTGTCCCAAATGAGCAGTTCACCAGTTAGTGCTGCCGCTTCATCTGTTGGTGCTACCGGGTCAACAGTTGCTGCCGGGGCACAAGCTACAAGGCTGCCGGTGGTCAGCGCCAATGCTGCCAACACTCCAGCCAATTTACTTATTTTCATTCGCTTTCCTTTCATGGAGGTTTTGAACCACACGTGAAAACCGGAGGCCACCACGTGCTTCGTGAGGAAGGCAATCAATGTCTAAATTTGCCCGTCACACTTTTTACATTCTTGGACCACATTTCCATTACATCATACGAACGGACCTTAATTGGAGGGCATTTGACGAAAAAAAGTCAAGAAACGGTAACGATTCGTCTTAAAGGTATGACGAATTGTTGTATTCTCTCAGAATGGCCTTGATAAGTTATTCAACTCGAGTCCCAAATGGAAGGCACAAATGAGAATCGATTCGGTCGAGTTCTTCTATGCGGCTATGCCCGAAGTGACACTCGAGGCCGACGGTAGCCAGGATGCGCTTCTCGTCCGGGTGAGCGGCGAGGACGGCAGCGTTGGCTGGGGTGAGTGTGAGGCATCACCGCTCACATCGATAGCTGCATTTGTGACCCCAAGATCGCACGGGGTTTGCCAGCCGGTTTCAGCAAGCGTTATCGGTGAGCGGGTTAGCGATCCCAAGGACATCCTGAGGCTCAGCCAATTGGTTGCCAGAAACAGCATGGATCTTCTGCAGGCCGCACACACCTGGTCGGGAGTCGAAATTGCTCTCTGGGACCTTCTCGGTCGAAAGCTAGAACAGCCGGTTTGGAAACTGCTCGGCTACCAGAGGAATTTTGCAAAGGTGCCCTACGCCTCAATGCTCATGGGTGACACACCGCAGTCAACACTCGAGCGCGCTCGCGATGCAAGGGCAAAAGGATTCAGAGCGGTTAAGTTCGGTTGGGGAAACTACGGGACTGCAGATGTACAAGACGATGCAGATCACGTTGCCGCAGCCCGCGAAGGCCTTGGCCCAGATGCAGACCTGCTTATCGACGCGGGGCAAATATGGGGTGACAATGTCGAACTCGCAATCGCGAGAATTCCGGCGTTGCAAAAAGCCGGCGCTACCTGGCTCGAAGAACCTTTCTTTGCCCACGCCTTCAAGGCCTATGCAGAGCTAGCCAAGGTATCTGGCGGCGTCGGTCTTGCAGGTGGAGAAGGCGCGCACACCGAACACATGGCCATGAACCTTATCGACTTCGGTTCAGTGAAATTCATTCAGGTTGATTCGGCGCGCATTGGCGGCATCGGCCCATCCAAGATTGTTGCCGAGCACGCTGTTCGTAATGATGCAACTTACGTGAATCACACCTTCACCTCTCACCTTGCTCTGTCGGCTTCGATGCAGGCCTTCGTTGGTCTCGAGAATCACAGGATTTGCGAATACCCGGTCGAACCAAAGTCGGTTGCCTGGGATCTCTCGGTTGAACACATCGAGGTTGATGCCAACGGAGAAATCACGGCGCCAGATGCTCCGGGCTTAGGAATTCAAATAGACGAGCAAGCACTTCTGCCTTACCTTCGAGAAGTCGAGATCAAGATCGATGGCCAGCTTGCTTATGAGAGCACTGTCCTCGACACAGCGACTAGGGTAGGACACTAGCGCCCAACAAACCCGAGGTGAAGATGGACAATGCCTACGAACCCCTCAGTGGCTCTCGGTCGTCTATCCGGGGACTTCAAAAGACAATCATCGAGAGCATCGGCAGAACCTTAGTCGGCGGCAAGATTTTGCCCGGTGAGTTTTTGCCCACCGAACCCGAGCTTGGTGCCAACTACAACGTCAGCCGCACCTCGGTTCGAGAGGCTATGCGCGTGCTTTCGGCCAAGGGCTTGATTGAGATTCGCCAGAAGGTTGGCACCCGGGTTCAAGAGCCTGAGCACTGGAACATTTTCGATTCCGACATTCTTCGTTGGCATCACGAAGAGGGGCGCGGCGACGCAGTGATGCTCGATTTGATTGAGCTTCGTCAGATTCTTGAGCCGGCCGCTGCGAAGCTGGCCGCTAACAGAGCAAACATGGATCAGCACCGCAGTTTGAAGTTGGCTATTCAGACCATGCAAGACCAACTGGACAGCCCCGAAGACTTTGCGAGGGCAGATCTTGATTTTCACCTTGCGGTTTATGAAGCAAGCCAGAACTCATTCCTACTGCAGTTCGGTTCGGTTGTGAGTGACTTTCTTAGACGCGTATTCATTATTCAGCAGCAGGCCGTTCGCGGTCGAGAGGCATTGGAGCTCGACGTCCAGTTACACAACGAAGTTTATGAAGCGATAAATCGCGGCGATGGCCAGTTGGCTGCCGACACAATGCTGACGGTTGTTTTAGAGGGAAAAAGTTCGCTTATCGAGGCTCTAAAGTCCGGCGCTAATTCAAACGACCTAAGCCGCCGAGGTGAGTGATGGCAACATCGTTGACTCTTCTCGTCGGTGATTTGCAGTTAGAAATCATTCCGCAAGAAGGCGCGGTGTTGGCCAACTTCCGAATCAACAAGGTGAGCTTCTTGGCGCAAACTCCCTGGGCCGATTCAGTTCAACCTTTGCCAGTGCCTGCTGCTGATGAACGCAGTTGGGTTGAAAACTGGTGCGGTGGTTGGCAGCTATGCGCACCAAACACCGGTTCAGCCACTGAGCAATCTGCAGAACCTGCATTTCACGGGGCGGCTTCGCAAGCTGACTGGGCTATCACAGAAGTGAACAACGACAGCTTGACTTTGAACTGGCTCGACAGCCGAGGCGAGATCGAATTGTCTCGCCGATGGAGCGTTTCGGCTGGGGTTGTCACCGCGGAAACTACCGCCACAAATCACTCGGCAAATCGCAAGGCGGTCGGCTTCGCAGAGCACCTAATCTTGGGCTCAGACTTTTTGCAACCGCTAAAAAACGGTGCCGTCGCGAATCTTAGTTTTTGCCCATCGGCCACCATCATCGAACTTGACTATTCCGGCGCGCCTCTGAAAGCCACAGGCAAGCCATCGCAGCCCGCACCGCAGTTCACCCAGCTAACCATGCAACAACAGGCAAAGGTGTTTGCGCTTGCGAACTCAAAAAACAAGAGCATTTCGGTAGAAGTTGCCGGCTGGGTGGCAAGGATTGACTGGGAGGGTCTAAGCCACGCACTGATTTGGCAGGAGTTTGCCACGTCAACTCAGTCACCTTGGAACAATCAGGTTTATGCGCTTGGCGTAGAGCCGACCAATGTTGCTCACGGGCTGGGAGCAAACGATTCGGTGGGGCCGTTTATGGCTGCGGGCGAAACTATTTCTTGGAAAACTTCCCTGCAGTTTTTTAGAAAGGTGGATGATTCACTTGAACCAGCAGCTTAGAACTCTAGTCACAGGGGTCGCTAGCGGAATCGGACGCAGCGTTGCGGAATCACTTCGTAATCGCGGCGACTTGGTTTTCGGTGTTGACAATCAAGCTGGTGGAAACTGGATGCAGGCAGACTTATCGGTGGCTCAAGAACGCGAACGAGTGGTTAGAGCAGCGCTTGAGGAACTCGGTGCAATCGATGTGCTCGTGAATGTTGCTGGCATCTATCGCCCAACTCCGTTCGGTGATTCCTCATTGAAAGATTGGCAGTCGGTCTGGGCTGTGAATCTAGAGGGGCCGATTGACCTTATGTCGCAGGTGTTTGACTCGATGAAGTCGCAGGGTTTTGGCCGCGTTGTTAACATCACCAGCGTGCACGCCAGGTTCTCAAGACAAGATGCTCTCGCCTATGACGTTGGTAAGGCTGGGCTCGAAGCGGCAACGCGATCTTTTGCTTTGGCCGGCGCAGAGTTCGGCATCTTGGCAAATGCGGTTGCGCCGGGTTTCGTGCGAACCCAGATGAGCCTTCTTGAAAACGGCATCGACGAAGCAGACACCGAAGAGTTTCGTAAACAATATGTCGAATCCGGAAGGCTTCCACTTGGACGAGCATCGACGCCCGAGGAGATTGCCGAATCGGTGTTGTGGCTCAGCGGTCGCACAAATACCTACATCACCGGCCAGACCATCACCATTGATGGTGGACTCACGGCAACCTTCTAGCCATGGCCAATCCTCAGACCCTTAGATCCCTTGAGGGTTTGGGTTTTGCCGAGTCGCTGCGTTGGCGAGGTGAAGAGCTTTGGTTCAGCGACATGTTCAGGGGACAGGTCATCGCCTGGAATCCGAATCTTGGTGCCACGGTGAAACTTACCCAGTCGCAGGGCGGGCCAGAGATGCCGGGCGGTCTTGGCTGGACGCCCGATGGGGATCTACTGGTTGTTGATTGCCTCAAGCGACAAATCTTGAAGTTAGCTACCAAGGGTGAGCTCTCGGTGTTTGCCGACCTCTCGGGCTTTACCGAACACCCGCTTAACGATATGCACGTCGACACCGATGGAACCGCCTGGGTTGGCGGTTATGGCTTTGACCCCGAGACAGACAAGCCGGTTGCTTCGGCGCTGTATCGGGTTTCGCCAACCGGCGAGGTGAACCCAACCGCTGCCAGTTTTGTGTTCCCAAACGGGTGCGAACGACAAAGCGGCTTGCTGGCTGTTGCTGAAACTTTTGCAGACCGAATCAGCTTTATTGATGTCGATGGCCGGTTGGCCAAAACTTTCGCCTGCGAAACCGGTGCGGGGCCAGACGGTTTATCTTTTGATGCCAACGGCGATCTTTTTGTTGCGATGGCCTTTAGAGCAGAGATCCGTAAATTTAGTTCGACTGGTGATTCTCAGTTGCTGGTAAAACTGCCGACAGAAGAAAATCACGCCGGCGGGCAAAAGGGAATCTTTGACTGTGCGGTTCGCTCAAGCGATTCGACCATAGCTTTCAGCAGTGCGTGTCTGGACGAAGACTACGCAATGGTGAACAACACCGGTTCGATCACTCTCGCTAGTCTTCGCTAGCTGCTGAATCTACCGAGAATGCTTCGTCAAAAGAGCGCTCTGGGCTTTTCCACATCAGGCTCTTGATAAAGCCAACAGCTTCGGCTGCGCCGTGAAGTCGATCCATTCCGGCGTCTTCCCACTCAACTGAGATCGGGCCGTTGTATCCAACTGTTCGAAGTGCTCTAAAGCTCGACTCCCAATCAACATCACCGCGACCGGTAGAAACGAATGACCATCCTCGCCTCGGGTCTGCCCAGTTCAAGTGTGAACCCATGCGGCCTCTGCGACCGTCGTTTCTGAACACCCGAGTGTCTTTGCAGTCAACGTGATAGATGCGGTCTGCAAAGTCGAGAATGAAGTTGACCGGGTCGATATCTTGCCAAATCATGTGGCTTGGATCCCAGTTCAGGCCGAATGCTTTTCTGTTGTCGATGGCATCCAGTGCGATGCGAGTGGTGTGGTAGTCGTAAGCAATCTCAGACGGGTGCACCTCTAGCGCGAAACGCACACCTTCCGAGTCGAAGACATCCATGATTGGGTTCCAACGCTTTGCAAAGTCTTCGTAGCCCTGGTCGATTGCCGACTGCGGCACCGGTGGAAACATAGCCACATACTGCCAAATCGATGAGCCGGTGAAACCAACCACGGTGTCGACTCCGAGCTTGCGGGCGGCGATCGCGGTGAGCTTCATTTCTTCGGCAGCACGCTGGCGCACACCCTCTTGGTCGCCGTCGCCCCAGACTGCCGGCCGCACAATACCGCGGTGGCGAAAGTCGATCGGGTTGTCACAAACAGCTTGACCGGTGAGGTGGTTTGAGATTGCCCAGGTCTGCAGTGAGTGTCGCTTTAGAACTTCTTGGCGCTGCTTTAGGTAGCTTGGGTCCTCGGCAACTCGCCACACGTCTAGGTGCTCGGCGCTGCAGGCAATCTCGAGCCCGTCATAACCCCATTTTGAGGCCAAGCCGGCAACCTCATCTAGGGTCAGGTCGGCCCACTGTCCGGTGAAAAGCGTTATCGGTTGGTTCACTGCAAGCCTCCAGCATCAACGGTGATTTAGAAAAACCTTAGCAAAACCCCAGGGCCTAGCCTGAGTGTCCGAGCCAGAGAGCGCCCTAGTTGAACTTCTCCGGGTCGAAAACTTTTCCGGGGTTCAGAATGTTGTTCGGGTCGAACACTTTCTTGATCTGCCATTGCAACTCGGTCTGGCTCTGACCCAACTCGTCAATCAGCCACTGTCGCTTCAGTAGCCCAACTCCGTGCTCGCCGGTTAGAGTTCCGCCCAATGAAATTGCCTTGCGAAAAATAGCATCGGCAGCTTCCCAGATGTGTTCCGGAACCTCTTCATCGTTGTAGACGAAATTGGGGTGAAGGTTGCCATCGCCGGCGTGGGCGACGGTCGGAATCTCAATGCCATACTGCGTCTCGATGTCGCGCACTGCTTGCAGCATTTCACCCAGTTTTGAAATTGGCACCGCGACATCTTCGATTAAGACTTTTCCTTTGGCTTCAAGTGCTGGCAACATGGCGCGCCTAAAACTAAGCAGTTCGTCGCCGCGTTCTTCGACCTGCACCTCAAGACCGAGGTCGCGCCAAACCTGCGCAATCTTCTCTGCCAAATGTGCTGCACCGGCACCATCGGTCTGCGCAATCAGCATGTTAAAGCTCCTCTCGAGCAGAACTCCCTCGAGATGCTCAGTTATGTAACGAGAGCAAGTCTCATCGATTAGCTCAAACACGCTCGGCTGAAGCCCGTATCTAAATGTTTCTTGAATCGCCCTTGCCGCAAGAGTTATGTCTGCCACTTTTGCGCTCAAGGTTGTTACCGGATGCCCATCGACGGGCTTGAGTGAAACCTTGGCTTCGGTTATCACACCGAGGGTTCCTTCGCTACCAACTAGCAGACCAACCAGGTCGAAGCCGGTTACACCCTTAACTGTTTCGTGCCCAAGAGTCATAACCTCGCCATCGGCCATCACCACCGTGAGCTGCCTAACCGCTTCTCGCGTCACGCCATACTTTGCGCACAGCAGACCGCCGGCGTTGGTGGCGATGTTGCCGCCCACGGTAGACCAGATTCGGCTGGCCGGGTCAGGCGCAAACCAGAGCCCAAGCTTCTGCGCCGCCAGGTTCAGGTCCTGGTTAATTACACCGGCTTGCACCTGAGCCCAGCGGTTCTCGGTTGAGATCTCGATAATCTTGTTCATTTTCGCCAGCGACAGCACAATCTCACCCGCGCTGCCGATCGCTCCACCAGCCAGACCGCTCCCCGCACCCCTGGTCACAACTGGAGTTAGCGTCTGGTTGGCAATCTTCATAACGGCCACGACATCGTCCGTGCTTGTGGCTTCGACAACGCAAATTGGGTCAAAGTCGCTGGTTTTCCCTGAGCGATCGGTTCTTGCTTCGGCAAGGTTCTTTTGGTCGGTGAGCACGGCATCGCCAAGGGCATCGATGAGTTGGCGCAGAACCACACCGGGTTCTTCGGGTCTACTGTTCACAGAGGATCCTTTGCGAAGTTATGCCAAGAATAATCGCTCGTCACCATGCTGCCAACCAGGACATTGTGCGCTTTCGGCGTCAGCGTTAGGCTTTTGCCCAGGCCATCAAGCACCGATGCTGCGCGTCAGAGGGGTAAAAGATGAAACTAATGCGAGTTGGGCAACCAGGCAAAGAACGCCCGGCAGTTGCTATTGATGAGCACAACTACATCGACATCTCAGACCTAGTCGTTGACTTCGACGCCGAATTTTTTCAGAATGAAAAGTGGCTCGACATTCAGGCTGAGGTTGCAAATCGAATTGCGGCCAAAAACTTTCTAGAGGTCGCCGGCAACAGAGTCGGTGCGCCATTTGTGCGACCTCATCAAATCATCTGCATCGGATTGAACTACGCAGACCACGCAAAAGAGTCGGGCGCAGAGGTTCCACCTGAGCCAATCATTTTCACAAAAGCGCCGAACACGCTCATCGGGCCAGACGATGATGTGATTATTCCGAAGGGGTCACTGAAGTGCGACTGGGAAGTCGAACTGGGGATTGTAATTGGCAAACAAGCGAAGTATTTGGCTAGCCCCGCCGCGGCGGAGGCGCACATCGCCGGATATGTTTTGGTCAACGACGTAAGCGAACGCGAATTTCAACTAGAACGTCAAGGACAGTGGTCTAAGGGAAAGAGTTGTGAAACTTTTAACCCAGCCGGGCCTTGGTTGGTAACTCGCGACGAGTTGAGTGACGTTTCAGATTTGAAGATGACACTAACCGTCAGCGGTCAGCTCAGACAGAAAAGCTCGACAGCGCAAATGGTTTTCAAGCCAGATTTTCTCGTTTACTACCTGAGCCAATTTATGGTTCTAGAACCTGGCGACCTAATCAACACCGGAACTCCTCCTGGTGTTGGTCTTGGTCTCAAGCCACCGGTTTTCTTGCACGATGGTGATCTCATGGAGCTTGAGATTGAGGGTCTTGGTCGCCAAACTCAGCGCGCAGTTTCCTACCGCTCAAACTAGAGCCACCGGCTCAGTTACCGCCAAATGGCTGCTGCTTGAACCAGCTGAAGGCGGCGATGCTCCACCCCTGAAGCAGCTGCGGGGGTTGGCAAATTCGATTCGAGGTGCCTAATTGGCCATCTCGCACGTCAATGATGAAGCGGCTGACCCCGCACTTTTCGCTGTCGTCTGAGCGAAACAGCTCGGGGTAAGCGCCCACGCCCTCGATTGCTCGGATCGATCGGTTTGCCACCAATCGAGCTTCGGCGTTAGCACCATGTCTGATTAGGCCCCTCGTTATCAGGGCGGCATCCATGGGCCAACTGCTGCCCGTGTGATAGCCCCCCGGGCGATATCTCGGGTTCGACCTACCCAGCGTGCGAATGCCGTATGGGCCGAGAATCTCTTCGTCGGTGACCGACTCAACAAGTTGCTTCACAAAACTCGCGTGTTCTTGTTTGGCAAGAATTTCAGAATCGAGCAGTCGCCATTGGTTGCTCGCAATGGCATCGAGCAGCGTGTGTTTTTGTTCAATCACTCCGAGCCCCAGGGCGAATCGGTCTGAAAGCCACCAGGAGTCAACCAAGCGCGAACGAACTCTCTGGGCCTCGGCAATCAAGTCGTTGGGGGTGTGGGCCCAGCTGTGAGTCGACATCTTTGACAAACGTGAAGCGGCCAGCAGAGCGTCAAAAGTTTGACTAACTGTTTCAACCGAGACGGTTCCCGATTCAGCTGCAACTTTTCCATCGCTGGTTAGATAAGAGTCTCCCGAGTCTTTCCATACCTGATTCAAGATTCCCCTCGAACTAGCGCGAGTGCTACGAACATAACCGTCACCCGATTGCAGCCGATTTAGCACCCAAGTCGCCGCAAACTCGGCCCGCTGAGCAAGTGATTGGTCGGCAATTTGTCTCTCGAGAATCGAAGGATCACGTTGTGCTACCTCGTCAAGCGCGATAATCCAGAGCAGGGTTGCATCTACCGATCCGTAGTAGGGAAACTTCCAACCACTCTCAGCAGCAATTCTTGCTGCCTGCGGATCCCCAGCCTCCCTGACTTCGTGGGGTATGCGACCGGGCTCCTCTTCGCTCACCGGGTCAGCTGTCTTGCCCTGATAGGCCGCAAGCGCACAAACGGTATTGAGCTGTAGCTGCGCATTTTGCTGCCTCAAGAGCGAAGCGATGATGAGCGAGTCTCTGCCGAACAGACAGCGAAACAGGCCCTGGTCAGGGACATCGGCGTGATGCTCGAAAGTGCCTGAGGCAAAAGGCACAATCCAGCCGGCGACCTCTCCGCTCGATAGCGCCAGTGCGGCCTCAATGGTTGGGCGAGAGCTCGGGTCGTATATGCGGTCATCAGTGTTTAGAATTTCTTCAGCCGCGAGAATCTCATCGCCGGCGAGCAGGTCGGCCCTAGGAATCATGCCCATGCCGCCTAACCTCTTGTGCCTTGAAGTTCAAATTACTGCATAAGGTATGACTAATGAAAATTCTGCCGAAAACTTAGGAGTCGATGTCGATGCAGAAGGTGCATTCTGGGCAGTTTGAAGTCGCCAAAGTTGACGGCAAAGAATTGGGTGTGATTGCCCAGTCCTTCAGCCAAACCGGCTGGGCCAGCTGCACCGTAAGGTTGCTGAGAACCTTCAGTTGGGATGCCAAAGAGCGCGCGTTCGAAATCGTCGACTTCAAGCTCGAAGAAAAACACGAACTTATAGCTGTTTGCGGGCCCTACGCCACCGCCGACGCTGCAGCCTTCAACGTCGATGCAGAAATGGATGTTGGTTTTCCAGAGCGCGAGGACTATGACGGCGTGCTGTATCTGGTGCACGGACAGCCGGCAACCGCGAATGATAAATATCAAGACGCGGCCGGATGGATTGTTTTGGCAGGTAAAGGGCTCGACGGCGAAGACCGCTTCGTTGCGCTCGCCTTAGAGAAGAGCAATACCCAACTGGTGCACTTCAGTCTTGAAAATCAGCAGCTGAATATTTTGCTGATCTTGCCAAAACAGATTTACCCGATTGCAGCGTGCAGTGAGCTGATCGATTTGCCCCAGATTCAAATCAAGACTGGCCTCGGTGATATCGAGGTAGCTCACGCCGAACTTCGGTCCATGATTTTGCAAGCAATTCCAGCTCGGGCGAGAGATTATTCTGCGCCGCTAATTGTTGACACCTGGGGCTTCGGCACAAACGTCAATCAAGCATTAGTAGCTTCGGTTGCAAAAACCGCTAAGGAACTCGAACTTGAGGTTCTCACAATCGATAAGGGCTGGGAGAATATCGTGGGTGAGTGGCAACCAGGCCCGCACTTTGAAGACGGCATGCCTGGTCTTGCAGAGATTACTTCGCGCAGCGGCACGCGGCTTGGGCTATGGGCCTCTCTCGGCAATACCGACCCGGCTTCGAGCGTTGCCCTCGGACATCCTGACTGGCTAGCAACCTGGCGGGGTAAGACGCAAGTTGTTTCACACCGAACCAGTTCGCTGTGCATGGGTCACGGCCCGGTAATCGATTACCTATCGGGGCAACTCGCTAATCTCGCGAACAACGGGCTCACCTGGTTGCTGCATGATTTTGAGACCATAAGTCGTTGCGACAGTGCGATACACGATCACCCACAGGGGCTCGGTGAAGACTGGGCAGTGCGTGGCTGGTATCGCCTGCTGTCTGAGTTTCGCTCCAGGTTTGAGAATGTTTGGCTAGAAAACTGTTGGAACGGCGGTCGACCACTAGATCTGCAAATGGTTGGGCACCACGACACAACAATCGGCGACGACTTTTGCGACGTGCGACACAACGCGGTTGCCAAAGTCGGCCTCGGCAAATACCTGCCAGCGCATTGGTGCTCGAGCTACATGTCTGACCAAAACTCGCTCACGCTGAAATCGCAACTCGCAATCTATGCCGTTGGCGGCCCTTGGATTCTGATGGGGGACATTCCAAACTGGTCTGCCGAAAAGCTTGCACTAGCCAAGCGGGTCATGAATGTTTATAGAGCCTGGCGACCAATGTTTCCAACTGGTTCGGTTCGCTGGGCTAGCCTTAGCGGCTGGCAGGCAGATTCGAGATGGAGAGCAGACCAAGAGGTCTTGCCAATTTCGTTTCTTCACGAATCGGGTAAAGAGTTGATGGCGTGCGTTGTCACCAACGCTCTTGAGCAGCGTGAGATTCGTTGGCATCCCGCATATAAAGGCGCCATGGTAATCACCAACGAGTTCACCGGTGAACGTCGCGACTATGACGAGAGCGAAATCGCAGCAGGAATTACGATTTCCACCGATGTTGCCGAGGGTCACTTGTTTGCAGCCGTCCCAAAATCGACAGTTGAGGGCTGACTAACGGTCGGCTAGACTCAAAGCCACTAGACAACGCAAATCTTTATTTTTCCACCACGCGTTTGTAGCTCAACGGATAGAGCATCTGACTACGGATCAGAAGGTTGGGGGTTCGAGTCCCTCCAAGCGCACTAAACCCGAGAAGCCTTCACAACTTCTCGGGTTTTTTACTTTTTGCGACCCGGCCTCAAACAAGAGTTTTTCGGGATTACGCCTCTATTGGGAGGAAAGCCTTATTCGGGTAATCAACTCTTCTCTACAGCGGGGAGCTTTAGAAGTGGGCGAAGCCAAACCAAAGCTGAGTTGAGAGACCCCACCGGGTTCACCTTCGTAAATAGATACAGTCCATAAAGCGCAAGCGCAACCCATGGCGCGAAGAGCGCTGTGGTCAAAGCGAGAACTCCAAAGACGGTCAGTATCACACTGTAGGCCGAAGCCATTTTGTTTAATTCCTCACCGGTAAATGGTGAGTCACTTGTCACCGTGAGTGGTCGTTTTTTCATGGCGAACAAGAAGATCAGTTGCAGCGGTCCTTCAATGAAGATAAGAATGCCAAAGTAAAAAACGGCCCATGCCATGTTGGGGGTATTTATGTTTTCGCCCAATAGTGCAGCTCCTGCTGGAACAAGTGCCGCAACCATAAATCCAAGTCCATGGTGCCAAACCATAAGTGCATGTGGTTTCCCAGCGAATTGTGAGTAGACGTGGTACTGATACCAAACCGCGTAGAGCACAAAGAAGCCCATTAGGAAGGAGAAGAAAATTGGCCATTCGTGCAACAGGGCACTATTCAAATCAGGCTCTTCCGAGATCTTCATGACAGCGCCGACCAGGTCTAGACCTAATAGCGTTAGGGCGATGGCATAAATCCCGTCACCCAGGGCGTCAATTCGAGAATGATCAATGTCGGGAAATCTCTTGGCCATAACATCTCCTAAATTTGTGAAAAACACTAGCAGCGCGTTGAGCGATTGTTCTCCCAGCATCAGGAGTTTGCAGATTGTTCAAGTAATTGATTAGGGGATTTGGCGTAGAAATTAGTAGCGCGAGTCTGCGACCCGCCTGCATGGCACCTCGGTCCATGTGCCTCCAAAAACAAGGATCAGAAGGTAGGAGGTTCGAGGCCATTCAAGTGAACTAAACCCGCAAAGCCTTCACAACTTCTCGGGATATACACTCCAGCTGTTCGAGGCTAGTTTCGCGAAAATGGTCAAATCAAGTGAGCTGTAGAGGTACGTTCATAACCTTCTCAATCTGAGCGTCACTTAGACCAAGAGCGGAAAGCGCTAGTTCGAGTCCTTCGTTTGCTTGTTCTGAATTCAATCCCCGAACTGCGTTTCTAACGAGAAAAATCATGGATCCGGTGAAAACGAGCATTCTCGCTTCGGCGCGGTCATTCGAAAGCTCACCGGTCTCAACAAGAGACTGGAAGTGGGTGACCCAATCCCGCCTAACCTCCAGGTAAATTTCCTCAGCAGTAAAGTCTTTGTGCCCGATTATCGCCGCAAGCTTTGGATTTGTCTGGTTGACAGTTAGCACCATTCTGAGGGGGTAGACCATAGCTATCAGTGAGTCACCAAATCCGGATGCTTGGTCAAGCGAGTTTTGAATAAATGGTTTCCAAATGCTTTCAAAAGACTCAGCCAAAAATGCTTCACGGTTGCGGAAGTAGCGGTAAAGGGTGCTGGGCGATACCCCAGTCACCGACTTAATCTGCTGAGTTGTGGCATTGAGGCCAAAGGTTTCCAGGATGTACTGGCCGTTTCGAAGAAACGCTGCTTTGCTGCGCTCATTGTGAGCTGCATATCCCACTGAAGCCGGGGCTGATGGGTCCTGAAGTAGCGCCATAACAAAATTCTATCGACTTGCCTGTTTAGTCACGAATTCCCTAATTGCGAATGCTTTTCCAAATTTGAAATGTTATGTTTAAATACGACGGGCCCGCAGGAGTTCAACTTAGAGGAATGGCAGGTTATGCGCTTATCAGCAGATTTCAAGCGCTTCCTAGGGCAACGTGGGTTTAGGAAACCAGTTGCGGTAATAGCGTCCGCGTTAGTGGCCGCCGCGTTTTTGATTGCACCAACCCCTGCCCATGCGCTCACGCCCAGCACGTCATCATCTTCCTATGTGGACGTGCCCTTCAACTGCGAGGCCAAGTTCTATCAGACAGGCAGGCCGTCTGCAATATATCCAACGAGCAATGGCACACAGGATCTGAGGCTATTTACCTATGACCCCTTTTCAAATACTTTTACTGCGGGGACGAAAACTCTAGATTTCACAAAGTACTACCCCAATGCTTTTGGATATAGAACTGCAGATAACTTCATATATGGCATTAATGACAACAAGGTCCTTAACGCTAAGAAAATTGTGCGTCTAGACGCAACAGGCAACTTTAAAGACCTAGGCACGTACATACACAACGACCCTGTTACCGGTGCTCCGTTGGGCGAAAACAAGGGAGATTATTGGAACAAAGAAAACAAGTTAATCATTGGCGCCTTTAACAACTATGCCACGGTTGATGTAACGAACCTTGGCACTCAAACGGCTCAGCGCCTTGCCATAACTGGCGATCTACTCCCACAAACAGGCGATGTGACAATCGTCGGGGACACCATGTATGTAGCGCACGCAAAACAGCTGATGGTAGTAAATCTTGACACCCTTGTCAGCACCGTGAAGAACCTTACAACAGTGATACCCGCGGGCTCACCGGTTCAAGACATCCGACTGCCTGATGGGCTTGCAAATCAATACGATCCAACGAAGCCGAATTATGCGGGCGATGGCTATGGTGCCTCGTTTGCAGATTCAACGGGGAACATCTTCTTTTACAACAACAGCAAGACTCAAATGTGGATGATTGCTGCAGACCAACTATCCCAACCTTCGCCCCAACTCAAACCAATCGGAACGGGATCGTCGAACATTACAGGAACAAATCTTGCGATAGTCCCTGGAACTGACGGCGCTAGCTGTCCGAACGCTCCTTCACCATATTCGGCAGTGATCACTGGCACAACGGCAGACAGTGTTTCTTCAACCTCAGCGATACTTTCTACCGTTGGCTTTCCAATCAGAGTGAACCCCATAGGTATTTCTACAACCGTGAAATACTGTTACGGAACCACCTCAGCTACAAGTGGTGGCGCGCTCCTCAACTGCAGCCTCACTCCTTCATCCCCATCAAATGCAAGTGTCGCTACACCTCTAACTGGCTCTACGGCGGTTGCCCTCAATCCGCTCTCAATTACGGGCCTGACGCCTGGAACAACTTACTTTTGGCAGGTAATCACCACCAGTGAGTGGGCCACCACATATGGAAGCGTCAATTCATTTGTCACAGGGTCGCCCCCCGGAGCTGCAACATCTCCTGCGACAGGGGTTTCGCTGACTTCCGCGTCTTTGAATGGATTTGTTGACCCGAGAAATTCCACAGCCACTCCTAGTTTTTGCTACGGAACATCTCCGAGCCTTGCCAACTGCACTGCCGTTTCAGCCTCACCATCGAGCGTTATCGCTTCTGGAAACACAGCTATCGCAGCGACTGTCCAGGGCCTCGCTAGCGGAACCACCTACTATTTCAAGGCCGTTGCATCAAGTGCGGGTGGCTTAACCACCGGAGACATCCTTAGCTTCACAACACTGGCCCCGCCGGACGTTTCTCGTTCGCTCGAGAGCAACGTCACCGCACTTGCTGCTCAAATCAACGGATCGGTTAATCCGCGAGGAGGTGTGACCGCGGTCTCATTCTGCCTGGGAACAAGTTCGAATTTGTCAGGATGTACCGTTTACAACGCCAATGAGTCACCGCTAATCGCATCAAACTTGGCTGCCAGTGTCTCAGCAAATATTGGGTCACTTCAAGCCGGCACAACTTACTACTACAACATCACCGCGACCAACGCCAACGGCGCCACATCAACCTCAATTTTTAGTTTCACTACTCAGGTGCTGCCCCTTACTGTGACTACTCAAAACGGAGGACTTCCTCCTGGAACCCTTGCGCAGGCTTACTCAACTTCGCTCGTGGCAGCGGGAGGAAGTCAACCTTATTCGTGGCAGGTGACGGCCGGGTCACTGCCTCCTGGCATAAACCTAAACCCAGCTGCCGGCGTCCTTTCAGGCACTCCAACCAATGCAGGTAACTACACCTTTACGATCAAAGTTTCAGATACAAATGACTTCACACTTAAAGAGTTCACGATGGCAGTCGAGGGACCCCCAACTGCAACAACTAATCCGGTGAGCTCCATATCAGGTACGACCGCAACTCTTAATGGCCTGGTCAATCCGCAAAATCTATTGACGGCCGTTTCCTTTTGTTATGGGACAAATGCCAATTTTTCCAATTGCACCCAAGTGGTTTCGCCTCAATCACCTCTTGCAGCCGGTACATCAAACGCCTCGGTTAGCGCGAGCATTCAGGGATTAACCCCTGGAACCACATACTACGTACGTGTTGATGCTTCAAATAACGCGGGTTCGACTCTTGGTAACGCGCTCAGTTTCACAACTCCAGCACCGCCATCGGTTACCACCAGAGCAGCTTCCAATCTAAGTCAGACGGGAACGGCGGGCACTTTAAACGCACTCGTCAATCCGGCAGCTAGCCAAACGACAGTTTCATTTTGCTACAGCAAGTCTCCAACTTTGGTTGGCTGTACTTCAGTCCCTGGCACTCCATCGAGCTTGACCTCATCTACCCAGCCAAGTGCTGTGAGTGCGGACATCTCGGGTTTGAGCACAAATACCGTTTACTACTTTGTTGCTGTTGCAACAAACAGCGTTGGCACAACGTATGGATCAACCGAGTACTTTACGACGCCGACTGGAACCGTCGCGGCCCCTGTTATTACTGGGATATCTCCTGGAAGCATCGGAGATATTTCCGGAGCCTCCGTAACGATCACGGGAACTGGTTTCTCCACTGTAGGTGCTGGTGCGCAAGTCACAATTGGTGGAATTAGTGCGACAGTGACCTCGCGCAGTGCAACGCAGTTGGTCGTTACTTCACCCCCAGGAACAGTGGGGGCCACCAATGTTGTAGTGAACAACGTGGATGGCCAAAGTACATCGACAAATACGCGATTGAGTTTCATCTCCAGCGCACCGACCAATGTTTCTGGAACTGTAGCCAACGCTCAATCACAGGTGACTTGGACTGCCACATCTTTCACTGGACCAGCAGTATCAAATTATCTCGTCCAATACTCCTCGAACGGGGGTACCTCTTGGACCAATGCATCGCGCAGTGCTTCAATCAGCACGTCGGCATTAGTCACCGGTTTGATCAACGGCTCAGGTTACATATTTCGGGTGGCCGCAATCAACAGCGTTGGGGCCGGAACCTTCTCCAGTAATTCGCCCGAGGTGATTCCGCAAACACTTCCTGGACAACCCACAGAGTTATCTGGAACTGCGGGCAATGGTCAGGCAACCTTGAATTGGATTGCACCTACTGACAACGGTGGACGAAACATCATTACTTACAAGGTTGAGTACTCAAGTAACGGCGGAGCCAATTGGACCGAGTACCCGCATCCCGATTCCAGCCCCAGCTCTTTGGTGGTGAGTGGTCTAAACAACGGAACTAGTTACATATTCAGAGTTGCCGCAGTTAACAGTGTGGGCACTGGAACCTACTCGCCCAATTCGGCGACTGTGAACTTGGTTGCGCCACTCGCGTTGAGTTTTGGAAGTAGCCCGGTTGGTGTCGTTTTGGGTGAGGCTGCTGGGACACATTCTGTTACCGCTGCGACTTCTCCTTTGAATACCGGACAGACTGTGTTTGCCTCGGCAACACCTTTAGTCTGTTCTGTAAATGCATCTTCAGGTGCTCTAACAATCTTGTCCATCGGAACATGCACTATCACCGCCAATAATGCTGGGACAGCAAACTACTCAGCGGCACCTACACAAACCCAGAACATCCCGGTCTCATCGGGCTCATTGGCTGGTCTAAATCTTGCTGATCTTGAGTTTTTGACATCAGCTTCAATCCTCGGGGCTACGAGTTACATATTGAATGCAAGCTCTGCTGACACACAGCTGACGTTGACGATCCCAAGCGGAGCACTTCCTTCGGGAACCTTGGTAAAGATCTATCTCAACAAGAATTTATCCACCGCTGGTCAGTTCATCACCTCGTCAAATTACCTTTTGAATTTTGTTGTTGGTTGGATGAATACAAATGACGGATCTCTTCCACTAGCAAGTACGCCACTGGTCATAACCGCGGTAAACACGTCCATTAAAAAGGGAATGGTTGGTTATGGAATTCTCAACGGTGTTCCAACGCCCCTAGGTACTGCTACCAGCGATGGTTCTATCACGATGTATATGACTGAAGATCCATTGCTTGTTGTAGCGCCAACAAAGCCTGGTTCTCCAACTGGCGTTCAGGCCACCTCAGGCCGCAATCAGTCATCCGTAGTTAGCTGGACTGTCCCAAACAATGATGGTGGCGATCCGATCACCAGTTACAGGGTCACCGCTTCTCAAGGCGGGGGAACCTGCACCGTCAACGGAGCGACTGCTTCCTCGTGCACGATGAGCAACCTCCAAAATGGCACTAGCTACACCTTCACTGTCGAGGCCATAAACCAGGTTGGCGCGAGCGATCGGAGTTCTTCGTCTAACACGGCTACTCCCGCTGGAGCCCCAACGTTCAGTGCACCAAGCACGGGGCTTTCTGGTATCTACAGCAATGCTTTCTCGCTTCAGTTATCCGCTACCGGCGCTTCAAATGGATCGGGCAATGTTGCAATTTCTTCCTACGCACTAACTGCTGGCACTCTGCCAGCAGGTTTGAATTTGAATAGCAATACCGGTCTAATCTCAGGATCTCCAGCGACTACCGGCTCTTTCGCGGTGACTGTTACGGCAACTGACGCAAACTCTCAGTCCACCGCAGCATCATTTACTATTCAAATTTCTCGATCAACACAAACAATTGGTTTTACCATTACCCCAACCTCTGCAGCATCTTCGGGGTCCGGTTACAGCGCAGCGATAACCCCAACGCTGACAAACCCCGGCTCTGGAACTGGTGCAGTTACCTATGCAGTGTCAGGCGGAGGCACAGCAAATGGATGCGCGATTTCTAGTGCAACAACGATTGGCACATTGAGCGCATCATCGAGTGGAACGTGTGAGATCACGGCAACCAAGGCGATGGATGGTAACTACGAGCAAGCAACTGCAGCTCAGAGCTTCACATTCTTTTTTGCGTCTGCCACCACATTGGTCATTACCTCTACAACTGGTGTCTTTGGCACTGATCTGACTTTGACATCTTCTGGTGGAAGCGCCGGGGGGTCAACAACGTACAGCACTTCAACTTCCGGCTGTTCGATAACAGGCGATGTTTTACAAACAACGCTGGCAACAACCTGTGTGGTAACCGCAACCAAAACGGCAGATGCCTTCACCGCACAGTCAGTTTCTTTGGCAACCAATATTGTGATTTCAGGGCAACCCCTAACTGCACCCACGGTTACATCGGTGACTTCATCTAGCACAACCCGGTTGACTGTGACATTCACAATTAGCCCTAATGCAACAGGCGCTACTGCTTACCTTTACAGCTCGGCTAGTGGTGGAAGTGCAATCCGAACCCTTACAAATCAAAGTTCTGGGTTCTCATTCACCGGCCTAAACCCAAGCACCACTTATTACGTAACGCTGATTGCATTGGGTTCTGGAAACTACTCCAACAGTTTGGAATCTGCGCGCACCTCAGGGACAACTCTGGCTATAGCGGTTGCTCCTTCGGTAAGTGTTACTCCAAGCAGTACGTCGATCAATCTAGGTCAACCAGTAACTTTGACGGCAACAGCCTCCTCCAGCGACAGTGGATCTTTGGCCTATCAGTGGAGATTTGGCGGATCTGCAATTTCTGGAGCTACTTCCGCGCAGTACATTTTCACTCCTACCCTGGTAAACCAAAGCGGCACCTACTCTGTGACAGTCACTAACTCAATCAACGGGACCAGCAATACCGCCACCGCTTCAGCTTCTGTGACTGTTATTGGGCCTATCGCGATCACAACACCATCTGCAGGCCTAACCGGAACTGCTAACGCAGCGTTTTCACTTTCTCTTTTGGCATCAGGTGGACAAAACCCACTTACTTTCACTCTTTCTTCAGGCACTCTGCCCACCGGGCTGAGTCTAAATACAAGTACTGGTCGCATTTCTGGAACCCCAACAACCCCCGGGTCGTCAGCAATCACGGTGACTGCAACTGATGCAAATTCGCAAACGGCCTCCACCTCCTTCACGATTCAGATTGGTCCTGCGACTCAATTAAGTGACTTGGCGATCGTTCCTGCATTTTCTACACCAATTAGATCCGCGAGCGGATTTAGTGTCACCGTCACTAACTACGATCCGGCATATGTTCTAACGGCGTCAGTTAGCACGGGATCGATAAGCAACTCAATCCCTTATGGGTCCAATTGGACCTTGACGGTTACGGGACTCTCTCCGGGCCAATCGGCAACTATCACCGTTGAGGCAAGTCGGATTGGATTCATCAGCCAAAATTCAGCCCTTACTAGTTCGGCCCTAGATTCATCGATTCAGCCTCCGGTAGTCGGCGACCCTAGCTCTGGTGGTTCGCAGGTGACTTATCGCTCTGTCACCTTTAGCTCAAACGGTGGAAGCGGAAAGATGATTGCCGTTAGCAATCACAAACCTTCAGCTTTGCCTGCTCAATCTTTTGTGAAGCTAGGGTTTGCTTTTATCGGCTGGAACACCAAGGCAAACGGGACCGGAATCGCATACGCCGATAAAGCCATTTACACATTTGCCTCGGATGTGACCCTCTATGCCCAGTGGGCTTTGGTCAAACCTGTGGTGGAACCAAAACTGCTCATCTCTGCTTTTATCGGTGACAAATTTGCATTGACTCCAAACATGCAGGCAACAATTGCTGCCTGGGTGAAGAAGCTTCCCAAGGGTTCCGCGATTACATGCCGGGGATCAACCTCTGGCAAAAACGTGACTTCCTTTGATAAGCGATTGGCATCCGCTAGAGCGAAGATTGTTTGCGTTGAAGCAGTAAGGAAGCGCTCTGATTTGACTTACTCTATTCAGCTAAACCCTTCATCTTCGACCAAGGCTTCGGCCCGTCACGTTTGGGTCATCCTGAACTCGCGCTAAAGATTCGAGTTATACAGGCGGCTCAGTTTTTCTGCCCATCTCTGCGCGGACTAACTTCAATTAGACTTCAAGCACTGCCATTGCGGCGTTGTGACCTGCGATACACATCGACGTCTCGGTTTCCAAAGAGCACGCCCAGAGTCGAGTGGACGCAGCGGTCAAAGCCGGTGGCACAGTCGTTGACAGCTCAGAAGCGCCATCGTGGTGGGTGCTGGCAGATCGCTCAGGAAACAAGGTTTGCGTCGTCGCGTGGCCTGATGGAGCAAAGGCCTCTAAGGGTTGATTCAACAAAAACTCAGGAATCTTTCGGGTTGGTATGAGAGTTTTACCTTTAGCAATAACTTGATCCGCCTTCGCGGCCTATGAGAGAAGCAAATATGAAAAAGCGCCGTTGGCCTTGGATCGTTGGAATTACCGCAGTTGTAGCAGCCGTGCTTGGCGGATTTATCTTTAGCGGTCTGAACCAAGTCACCCAGTACGAGACCTATGAGGTCAAGCCGACCGAGGTCGTAAAGACCGTCTCTGCAAACGGACAGCTTGCTGAGTCGCAGCTTTTGGCATATGGACCCAGTGAAGAACCGGTTCTTGTTTCCGCCAATGGCTCTTCGGCATTGCCGGCGCAATTTGGGCTAAGCCTCGAGATTGAAGAGATTCAAGTAACGGCCGGCGATGCGGTCAAGGCCGATGATGTCTTGTTCTCCTACCTAAACCAAATGGGCCAAAGCGTTGAGGTTGTTGCTATTTCAGATGGCTTGGTCAGATCTATCGATACCGCCGCCGGTCTTCGAACCTCTGGTTCGGTTTTGACTGTCGGAAGCGCGGAGCCAATTGTCTCTGTCTTTGTCAGCGAGTATGACGCTGATCTTGTGACCTTGGGCCAGAAGGCGACAATCGAGCTCGATGCTATTAATGCAGTATTCGAGGGTGAAGTTGTTCGCATCGGACAGGTTGCGCAATCGGTTAGCGGCATCAAACAGTACGAAGTTTTGGTGGATGTGAAGAGCATTCCTGAGGGTGCAAGATTCGGTATGAGTGCTACCGCGGTAATCGAAGTGCAAAAGGTTTCTGACGTGTTGGCAATTCCAATGAGCTCGCTGATTGGTGATGTTCCAGAGGTTGAGATTTTGATTGTGGATGCCGACGGAAAGCAGAGCGTTGAGTGGGTGGACGTCAAACTCGGTCTTGCCGGCGACAGTTTGGTGGAGATTACTTCTGGTCTATCGGTAGGCGATGAGGTCATTACCGGCATCAGTGGAACTATCCCAGCACCGGTGAACTTCGGACCTCCTCCAGGGGCCAGAAACAGTGGCTAATCCGGTTGTCGAACTGGAGAATGTTCGACGCGAATACCTAGTTGGCGATCAAGTGACCGTTGCATTAGACGGTATTGATTTGGTTATCGAACGCGGCGAATTTGTCGCGATTGTTGGACCATCCGGTAGCGGTAAATCAACCATGATGAACCTAATCGGTTGCCTCGATCGACCAAGTTCCGGAGTTGTGAAAATCGCATCTGATTCGACCAGTGAGCTCAACGACAATCAACTCACCAGCCTTCGCTCTAAGGCAATTGGTTTTGTGTTTCAGCAGTTCCAACTTCTTCCAAACACCACAGCAATAGAGAACGTTATGGCCCCGCTTTTGTATCAGGGTGTTAGCTCTAAACAGGCTAAGCAAGCTGCCACTGAGATCCTCAATCGCTTAGGCCTTGGAGAGCGATTGAACTTTGATCGCAATCGACTTTCCGGTGGTCAACAACAGCGCGTGGCAATTGCTAGGGCACTTGTTGCTAGCCCAGATATCGTGCTCGCAGACGAGCCAACCGGAGCACTTGATTCCAAGACCGGTGCCCAGGTTATTGAGCTTCTAAAGGAGCTCAACAAAGAAGGTCGAACCATCATTTTGATCACCCATGATTTAGAAATTGCAGCTAGCGCGCCAAGAAGAGTTTTCCTTCGAGATGGCCTCATTGAGCGCGATGAAAGAGGCGCAAAGTGAAGCTTCTCGGCACCGCTCGACTAGCACTGAACAGAATCTGGGCAACCAAGGTTCGTTCACTTCTAACCATGCTCGGTGTGGTTATTGGGGTCGCGGCAATCGTTGCTTTGACCTCAATCGTTGATGGTGCATCGCAGGGGATCAACAAGTCCCTTGCCACCTTGGGAACCAACCAGCTAAACATCACAGCCATGGCTCCAGATTCTCTAACTGAGCAAGATGCCAACGCCCTAGCTGAACTAGATGGCGTATCTGTGATGTTCGTGCAGACCTCGAATGAGGGAACCATTGCGACCGAGGACAAGCGAGTGAATGCTCGATTGGTTGGAGTATCCGCCGAGTACTTCCAGGCAGTAAAGCCAGAGATAGCTATGGGTGCCTACCTTTCAAACAGCAAGTTCGCAGCCTCCGCAAAGGACGTGGTTTTTGGGGCAGATGCTGCTAATGACCTAGGTCTTACCGATTCGATGCTGGGTCAAACTGTGAAGCTAAACGGTCAAGATTTCAGGCTTGTTGGAGTGCTAGATGATCAGGCTGGTTTTGGAACCAGCGGTCGGGTTTACGTCACTTTAGATTCAGCAAGAAAACTCTTTAGCCAGTACCCATATGTTTCAAGCATCGTGGTGCAGGCCGAGACTCCAGAGGCCGTAGATGCGTTGCAGTTGGCCACCGACAAGCTTCTGCGAGAGCGCTATGGCTTGGGCACTGAAACTGATGCCCGCTACACCATCACCAACCAGGCCTCTTTGATTGCTGCCGTTAGCAGCATCACCGACACTCTTGGTTTGTTGCTTACCGGCATCGCCGGTATCTCCTTGGTGGTTGGTGGCATTGGCATCATGAACATCATGCTGGTTTCGGTTCGCGAGCGAACTCGTGAGATTGGCGTGAGAAGAGCTATTGGCGCTAAGCAGTCAAACATTCTCACCCAGTTTTTGATTGAGGCAATTGTGCTCTCGCTTGCCGGTGGTGTGGTCGGTTTGATCCTGGGAGAAATAGCCGCCTATTTCTTGGCCATCATTGGCGATTGGGTCTTCTCGATTCAGTTAGAAACCGTGCTTTTGGCCCTTGGATTTAGCCTTGTGGTTGGTGTGGTATTTGGTGTTTGGCCAGCAAGAACGGCTGCCAAATTAGAGCCAATTGACGCCCTTCGCTTCGAGTAAAGATGCGTTTGGTTCTAAGCTAGGGACATGACCTGTCCACACTGCAATGAAGCAATCTCACCTACCGACTATGACTGCGCAGCCTGCGGTAAGCAGATCGCCAGAACCCGCGAAGAGCTAAATCGGATTGACGTAAGAACCTCTAAGGGCATTGCCTGGGCGCTGGTGGGCATGGGTTTAGCTGGCTACCTATTCGTGATTATCAATAGCCAAACCGACTGGTTCTCCGCCTTGGATTTCGTTGCTCCAACCGCCGTATTTTTGGCAGGCCTTGGCGGTCTGCTATGGGTAAAGCGCAAGGGCTAATTACCTCTAAGCACCAAACATCAGCAAGATCACGTTTACCAGCGAAGCCAGTATCAAAAGCAAAAAAGCTATCCTCGGCGGCTGTGCCCTAAGCGATAGCAAGCTAGCAATACCTGCCAAGACCACGGTTGCGGCAAGACCGACTATCGCAGCTTCCGTAGGAAGATTTTTCGACTGGGTCACAACCAACAGCGTTGCAGCCAGAGCACTCAGCGAAATAACAACCGCCGACAGACGCTGACCCATTAGGTGAGGAAGTGCCCTGACCCCGGTGAGCTTATCTGCCTGCATATCAGGCAGAACATTTGCGAAGTGGGCAGAAACACCCAGTAGTGCAGCAGCCATAACTATCCATGGCTCGACCCAGAACGGTTCACTGGCAGCCATGCCAACAAAGATTGGAATGGTTCCAAAGCCAACGGCATAGGGAATCGGAGATAACCAATTGAGTTTCATCCCGAGGTTGTATGACCAGCCCGCAAGAAGCATCAGGAGCATCACCAAAAACGCGCTAGGGCCCATTGCAAGAGAGGTGACGATTGCCAGGGCTATTGCGAAGAGGGATCCGGTTCGTAGCCAAGAAACCCTAACCAAGCCAGAAACGGTGGGCTTATCGCTTCTGTTCGCTGCCATATCGCGTCGGTAATCGATCCAGTCATTAGAGAGCCCAACGGATATCTGCTGCAAAAGAACGGCAGTGAAAATCAGGCCAGCTCTTTCCATGGGTAATCCCAAGCCGATAGCAAGCAGTCCAGAAAACAGCGCAACGGCCAAACAGGGTATTGGATGGCTTGATCTAATAAGGGCCAGGGCTTTGCTATTAGCAAATCGCACTTTGCACCCCTTTCAATGCCGAACCACTGCTAGTAGCACTCATCGCTGCCAACTACCGAAAGTTAATCTTCTTGGCTTCCATAATCACTTTGATGCGAGCGATTGCAGACTTGCCCATGCCGTGCAGGGCGGTTAGTTCTGTCAGAGAAATCTTTCTTAGGTCTGAAATCTTGTAGAGCTTGGCATCCACCAGGGCTCGTCTGGCAGGGGTTGAAAGCCCAATTCTTTGCCACTCCTGATCGTGCAGGTCATAGTCGTCTCTACCTGCTGCCACGGCACGTTTTATGGCACGCTGAGGTTTTTGAGACATGTCAATTACCTCCTAGCCAAAGCCCAGGCGTAGGCAGCGCTAAAACCAAAACCAACCAAGGCGTAAGCCTGTGCAAACCAGCTCCCGTTGGTTGGAATCGTAAGCGTGATAACTCCTAGGCCGGCTGCGCTAAACAGCATCAGGCGGCCAGAAAACAAAACGGCTTTGTCAGTGCCGTGCTTGGAAACCAAATACATGTTGCCCGAGAGTGCGACCAAGATAATGCCCATCATTCGCATAGCCCAGTCAAGTTCTGGATTGTTGGGTAGCCACAGTAGGTCGGAGAAAATTTCTGGAACGGCAATCAGTGCGATAGCACTCAGGCCAAAGACAACTGAACCTGCGGCGAGGACCTTACGAATTGCCTTTATCGAAGCCGGTTTTGTCACTGTCACTACTTTCTGGTGGTCTTGATATTGTGCAGTCGCTGTTTACTACTGCCCCAAGTATGGACGCAGCTCTACCTTGCGATTGCAAGCCTTAGATCCAGCGAGTGCGAGCTCTTGAGATTGTGCATCTGACTCGGCTTGGATTAGCCAAAAGCCACTGTAAAACTCTTCCGAGTCAAACAACGATCCAGGCATTACCAAGCCTGCGCCTAGTCGGTTATCGATGACCTTGGCGGTTGCGGGAGCACCAATGCCAGCTGCGGTAATCCAGTGGCTGTTGGACTGTAGGTGATCGTTGAAAGCATCAATAGCCGCCATCTCGCCAGGGCCACCGGTATTGGTTGCGGTGTCAATTACATAGATTACGTAGCGCTTCATTTTTCCTCCTCGGTAGTTTTGTTGATTAGAGAATTCTCCAGATTTACGATGAACTTAAATCCCGAGATTGCAAGTATCGAACAGGCAATACCGCCTGCAATGAATGGCAAGCGCAGGTCAACACTGGCGACCACTCCGCCAAGTAGCGACCCAATCGGCATCATGCCCCAGACCAATGTTCTTCTAGTTCCATGAATTCGCCCAAACAGTTCACTTGGGATGATCTGGTGGTAGGTGGACATCAACAGGATGTTCCAAGCTGTGATGATTGCGGTTCCCAGGGTCACCAATACCGCCAACACCCAATAGTTTGGCGAAAAGCCCTGAATGAAAACCAGAACACTCGATCCAAGAATCGACCAGGCCATAATTTTGGTTCTACCAAATCGCTTGGAGAGTTTCGGGGTGAAGACTGAACCCGCAATCGCTCCAATCGCGGGGGTTGCGAACAAAACACCAACCAGCGCAATTGGAGCGTCCAGGGTTTCGGTTAGAAATAGCACCATCGTTGAACTTGATGCGGCGAAGAAGAACCCAATCGACGAAGTCAACACCACAAGACGCAACAGCGTCTTGTCTTCGTAGAGATAGCGAATCCCAAATCGAATATCGGCCCAGAACTTAGTCGGTTCCTTTTTGGTTTCTGGGGCTGGCTTGTTTGAGTAGTTCAACGGGATGGTTAGCACGAGTAGTACGGCAGCTAAAATTCCGGCTGCTCCGAAGAAGAATGGCAAAGCGATCGATGCCGCGAAGAGCACACCACTGAGTGGAGCTCCGACAAATTCACCTAGGGTGATGCCGGTGATTTGCAACCTTGCATTGCCCCTATCCAGCTGATCGGTTTCCAGCACCTGCGGGATCATCGACTGAATCGTAGTGTCGTAGATAACCTCACCAACACCAAACAAGAAAACCGAAAGCAGCAGAATCGGCAGGGTGATTACCTCGTAACCGACCGTGAACGCAAGAAGCAAAGCGGCTGAGAGACGAATGGTGTTTGCCAAAGCCAGCATGTGTCGGCGATTGATTCGATCTACCAATCCGCCAATTGGAATTGCGAACAGCAACCAAGGCAGCATCACCAAAGCAGAGATGGTGGAGATCCAAAACGGATCCTTGGTCAGGGTGGTGGCAAGCAACGGGGCCGCGGTTTTTAGCAATCCGTCTGCCACATTGCTGGCAGCGCTGGCGGACCAGAGTTTTTGGAATGAAGCGCTGAATTTAGTCTTCGTGGACGCGGTAATTTTGCTGCCTAATCTTTCGGGGTTCTAACCCGAAAGCCTACTCTTGTGAGCTACTTGCTCGGTGCCTCGACGACTATTTCGGTGAGTGCTTTGCGCTCTCTTGGAGCAGCCTCACGCTGCTGCAGAGCCTCGCTGGCAGCGGCCGGATCGCCCAATGCGCCGACCGAAATAACGCAGGTCACCCATGCATCTTCGATACCAAAAATGCGAAGGATTTCTTCGTGGTCAATGCCGCCCATGTAGTGAGACTTCAGACCAAGTGCCTCAGCCTCAAGCACGATCTGAGCTGTTGCCAGAGCGTTGTTGAAATACGATGCGTGGCGATCGATTGCGGATCCGTCGGCCTTGAACTTGTCGGCGAAGGCAACAACCAAAAGTGATGCATGTGGTGCCCAAGATTTGTTGAAACCTGAAAGACCAGTGTCTGCAATCACCTGGAAAGTTGCGTCTTCACGCTTTAGGAAAGCAAAACGCCAAGGCTGACCATTGTTACCAGAGGGAGCCCATCGCGCTGCCTCAGATAGACGCAAAACCTCATCGTCACTGATGGTGTGAGTTGGATCATAAACCCTTGGGCTAAAGCGATTTGCAATTACGTCAGAGATCGGGACTTCGGTGTGTGCGGTCTTAGATACATGGCTCATGGAATACTCCAACTATTGGGTCTTTGAGTTACTTCCCGAATGCTCGAAGCATCTTTCGGGTGGCAATTAGTGTTCCTCCCAGAACGGCTGGAATGCCACCCCCCGGGTGAACCGATGCCCCCACTCGCCAAAGTCTTGGGCGAAACGGGTTGTGATACTGCGGGTTGTGGAACGGACCAGATTGCCAAAGTGGTCTGGTTGCTCCATAAAGTGCACCACCGGCTGCACCGAACTGAGCAAAGTAATCCGGGTTCAAAATCTCATACTCTTCAAATAGCTCATCAATAGCTACCGACAGCCCAAGCTTTTGAGACACCCGGTCTAGTTCGTTTCTCACCCACTCGCTATTGAGATCGTGCTTTTTGCCATCGGCAGGCGCGGTTATTAGAACAGCAACGGTGTCCTTGGTGTTCGGGTAGATCTCGCCGGCTCGGTAGTAGTTCACAAACGTCATGGTTTGCTCAGGAGGAAGGGCTTTGTCCAGACTCTCGTGAAGCTTTTCTGCATCGTCGGGCATGATCACCGAGTGAGTGACAACATCCTGCGGCAGCGGCTCTTTGAGCACCGCGTAGATGGCAACTCCCGAGCAAGAGCGATGCTTCGCAAGCTTGTTTGGCTTACCGGTTTGAATCGCTTTCAGTACACCAGGATCCAGGGAGCTAATCAGGTGATCAAAGCTGTACTCAGCAGTTTGAGTTTTTACCGAGCGCTTGCCAATCGCTTTGACACCAGCACCAAGTTCGATCTTGGCTCCGGCTGCAACAGCGAGACGACCAAGAGCTAGTGCGATTTCATTTACCCCACCAACCGGCACCGAGATGCCCTGTGATGCCATGGCTGCGGTCATTGATGCGTAGAGAGCTAGCGAGCGGTTTGGGGAAACACCGGCGTTTAGGGTGTGGATTGAGATCACTTCTTTGAGCGCCTGGGGCATGTATTTCAGCGATTGGAGATAGCTGGAGGTGGTGAGCCTAACTCCATAGACTTTGGCCATCTTGGCAAGTGCCGGTAGCGCGGCTGGGTCAAGTGGGCTTGAGGTCAATAGCTTTGAAATCGAAGGCGTCAGGGCGTCGTGCTCTTTGGAGAACTGGCTCCATGCTTTGTGCCAGTGGTGCTCAGGCCTTACGGGCAAGTCTGTGACGTGGTTTCTTAGGTAGTAGCGGCCAACCTCTTTGAGCTTTGTAAAACTCAAGTTCGCGTGGTCCTTAGCTTTTACTTTTCCAAGTGAGTCAAAGGTATCTAGAACCTGTTGCCACACCTCGGGGAAGGTGACCAGGGCAGGGCCGGTGTCCATGCGTTGACCGGCAAGTTCAATCCTGCGAGACTTACCACCGAGCCAACTGTTCTTTTCCAAAACCGTGACGTCGTGGCCTGCTTGCGCCAATAAGGCGGCGCTCGCTAATCCAGAAAGTCCGGCTCCTAAAACGACAATCTTTGCCACTAATACCAGCCGAGTGCGATTGCCGTTACAAGCTGCACACCGGCTACTGCACCGGCGACGTATGGGAAAGCGATCGAGTACTTATAAACGTCGTGAGCACGCTTAGGGGTTGGCGTGCGCCAAACAGTCAGCACCAGGTAGCCGGCGATGACAAAGTTCACGATTGCTACCGGGATGTTTACCAAAGCAAAAAGCACCGTTGATACTGCCCACCAGAAACCAGACCAAACCAAGGTCTTTTTGACACCCAGGTGAACCGCGGTGGTTTGGATTCCAGTGTCGGAATCCTGCGGGATGTCCTGAATTGCGTCATAGGCATGCTTGGCAATCGACCAAGCCATTAGACCAAACACCGCCAACCAAAGTGGTTCGTGACCAAGGGCAAGTGGCACAAATGCCAGTGGGAAGGCGTAGTCGGTGTTTGAGAAGCTGTCCAGGTAGGGACGAGCCTTGAACCTCAGCGGAGGTGCTGAGTAGAAGGTGAAGAACAGGCTGTAGGCGACCATCCAGGCGGTTGCCTGCCATGGCAAGGTGATTGCGAAGTTAACCAAGAATGGAACGTTAGTGAGAATTACTCCCCACCAAATTGGCTTCACCTCACTTGGAGAAATGTGTGCGCCTTCATAACCACCCTTGCGGGCGTTTATGTTGTCGGTTTCCTGATCAAAGATGTCGTTGATGCCGTAGATCAATAGGTTGAACGGCAGGGTCACCCAAATAAGAATCGGCAGCATGCGCCAGTCCCAGAGGTAGCCGGCAAGCCACATACCCATCACTGAGGTGCCGATGGTGTTTACCCACAGCACTGGGCGGGAGATTACTAATAGGCGTCTGAGCACCCCACCAGCCTAAGCCCAAGCCCATAGATAATTAGGTATGGGTAAAAAGCGAATCTCCGCGCAAGAAGGTGAATTAGCACTCGCAAACCTTCCCGATCAGCTGCCGACCGCGGTTCGCTACCTGCTGCAAGAAATCGAGATTCGCCACCCGGGTGGAACAATCGAATTGCGCGTTCCTCCGTATGGTGCGGTGCAGTGCATCGCGGGTATGGACCACCGCCGCGGCACACCACCGAACGTGGTTGAGATCATTCCGGAACTATTCATAGAGCTTGCGCTAAAGCACATTTCCTTTGATGAGGTCCCAATTGGTGCTGGGATGGTGCTTTCTGGGGTACGTGCCCACGAAATAGCTTCGGTCTTTTGATAAATCCAGCCCACCCATTTGCGTAAAAACCCGCGCTGGCAGGCTAAAACATTGTTTAATGAGTATGTGACCAAGCCCAAGCAAAACCTGCCCGAAGAGGTAGAGATTCGCCGTGCACCAAAGATTGCAACCTGGGCAATTACCGGCGCTGTTTTTGGAGCAGTCGCAGCCTTTGTGGTTTTTCTTCTAATCCCTCAAGATCAGCGTTCTAACGAGAACATTCTTGGACTGTTGATTCTGTCCCTTGGTTCCCTGGGCTTTGGCCTGGGTTTGTTCTTCGCACTTGCAATTGATTTGCTGACCTCTAGAAAGACCAAGCGAGCTTTGGCTGAAAGAGCTAATCAGTGATTCGCGGCGATGGTCTGCTAAATCACGACATCCTTCCAGGTGAGAAGGGTCCGCAAGATCAGTGCGGCGTCTTTGGTGTTTGGGCACCGGGCGAAGAAGTTGCAAAACTTACCTACTTCGGTCTTTACGCACTTCAGCACCGAGGGCAAGAATCCGCCGGTATTGCAACCTCAACCGGCGAAAAGATCCTGGTTTACAAAGACATGGGTCTGGTCTCGCAGGTTTTCAACGAGGCAGCTCTGGAATCACTCCAGGGCCACATCGCAATCGGTCACACCAGGTATTCAACTACCGGTGCTTCCCATTGGCGTAATGCTCAGCCGACCCTAGGCAAAACTGCCAACGGCACAATTGCGCTGGCTCACAACGGAAACCTCACCAACACCTCTGAGCTTCTAGAGCTTCTAGAGCAGCGCTACCCGGATCATGAGTCTGAGCTTCGTAGCGGCAACACTACTGACACCGCGGTGCTAACCGCTTTGCTAACCGGTAACCCGGATTCATCGCTTGAGGCGACCGCGCTAGAACTTTTGCCTTTGATCAAGGGTGCTTACTGCCTCACCTTCATGGACGAGGGAACCCTCTATGCAGCGCGCGATCCGCAGGGCGTTAGGCCGCTGGTTTTGGGTCGCTTGGAGCGCGGCTGGGTTGTGGCTTCCGAGTCTGCAGCGCTGGATATAGTTGGCGCATCCTTTGTTCGCGAGATCGAACCTGGCGAGCTAATCGCAATCGATGAGAATGGCCTTCGCTCGGCGACCTTCGCGACCAAGAAGCGTGCCGGCTGCGTATTTGAATACGTTTATCTAGCAAGGCCAGACACCGCTATCAATGGCCGAGTGGTTTACGAGGCTCGAGTTGAGATGGGTAGAACCCTGGCCAAGGAGCATCCGGTCGAAGCTGATTTGGTTATGCCAACTCCTGAGTCAGGTACTCCGGCAGCTATCGGTTTCTCAGAGGCCTCAGGTATTCCATTCGGTCACGGGTTAGTAAAGAACGCCTACGTCGGTAGAACCTTTATTCAGCCTTCGCAAACCATTCGCCAGTTGGGTATCAGGTTGAAACTCAACCCACTGCGTGAGGTTATTGCCGGCAAGCGGTTGATTGTCGTTGATGACTCAATTGTTCGTGGCAACACCCAGCGCGCGCTGGTGAAGATGCTAAAAGAAGCTGGAGCGGCTGAAGTTCACGTTCGAATCTCCAGTCCACCGATTACCTGGCCATGTTTCTACGGCATCGACTTTGCATCTCGTGCGGAACTAATTGCGTCGGGACTCGGGGTCGAGGATGTTAGAAAGTCGCTGGGAGCAGATTCGCTTGGCTACCTCTCTAAAGACGGCATGATCGCATCCACCAATCAACAGGAGCGCGAGCTATGCACCGCCTGCTTTACCGGTGAGTACCCAATCGAACTTCCTGTGGCGGAGCGATTGGGCAAGAACCTATTAGAGCGTGGCGTTGCAACCATCCGCGAGGAAGGTCACGTCCACCCAAATGCCTAATCCTTACGCTGCATCCGGTGTCGACACCGAGGCCGGCGATAAAGCCGTAGAGCTTATGAAGGCGGCCGTTAGCGCTACCCACAGCAACTTGGTTCTTGGCGGCGTTGGCGGCTTTGCCGGCATGATCGATGCCAAGTTTCTAAAGGACTACGACCACCCAATTCTTGCCACCTCAACCGATGGCGTTGGCACCAAGGTCGCTATCGCTCAGGCGATTGACAAGCACGACACCATTGGCCAGGACCTGGTTGGCATGGTGGTCGACGACATCGTGGTGGTCGGCGCTCGCAGTTTGTTTATGACCGACTACATCGCGACCGGCAAGATCGAACCGACCCGCATCGCAGAGATCGTTCGCGGCATTGCAAGCGCGTGCAAAGAGGTAGACGTTGCACTTGTTGGCGGCGAAACCGCAGAGCACCCAGGTCTTTTGGGTGAGCACGAATATGACGTTGCAGGTGCTGCTGTTGGTGTGGTTGAAAAATCCAAGATGCTCTCTGCAGAACGAGTCCAGGTTGGCGATGTAGTACTTGGCCTTGAGGCTTCTGGCCTTCACTCCAACGGTTATTCGCTGGTCCGCAAGATCGTCGCCGACCGGGGTTTGAAATACACCGATCAGGTGCCGGAATTCAGCAAAACCCTTGGCGAAGAATTACTTGAGCCAACCCGGCTTTACACCGGTGTCCTCAACAAGGTGCTCGATCGCTACTCGGCGCAGATTTCAACCATGAGCCACATCACCGGCGGCGGCATTGCAGCAAACCTTTCTCGAGTCTTGCCTCAAACAGTTTCGCTAGATGTGGACCGAGGCAGCTGGAGTCCAAACCAGGTGTTCAGGGTGCTGGCAGGTTGGGGTGGCTATGACCTCAATGGTTTTGAATCAACCTGGAACCTAGGTTTGGGTTTTGCCGTTGTGGTTCGCAAGGACTTCGCCTCAGAGATTGAAGGCATGATCTCTGAGCTCGGAATCCCTGCTTGGCAGCTTGGAATCATCGAGTCGACACCTTGCGATTCAGAATTGCCTGGCTATATCTCTGAAGCCAAGGGCGTTCGCGGTGGCGCGGTTCGCCTGGTTGGCAACTATGCAGAATAAGAAATTCTTTGCGGCAATAATCGTTGGAACAGTCACCACCTTCTCGGCCTTCTTTGTCGGCCAGCAGCTGTCAACCTCAGCTCCAGAACCCAGAAGCACTCCGAATGCGCTGTGTTTCCGTGACACCGCTCCGGATCAGTTTTCACCTAAACACGTTGAGACCAAGCTATTGGCCTGCCAGATCGTCGGCATGACTAAGGCCGAGGCAATTGCAGCCATTGAGACTGCGGATTTGTCTTATCGAATTGCCATCGAAGATGGCGAAAGCTTTGCCCTGACCGAGGATTACACCGATTCCAGAATCAACCTGGAGATTGTTTATGGCTTGGTCGTTGGCGCTACCGCCTGGTGAGGCAGGCTTAGTTTCTACTCTTCGTCGATTTCGACGGTGCGCTCATCGCCGGTAGCCGGCTCTTCGTCCTCGTCGGCGTAAAGATCTGCCCACTTGTCTTCATAGTCAGGCCCATCTTCAGGGCTCTTGTGCCCAAGTTCGGCTTCGAGCGCGTTGTAATCGGTTGCCGGGCTGTAGTACTTCAGCTCGCGAGCAACCTTGGTGTTCTTCGCTTTTTGACGGCCACGCCCCATGGCGAGCCCCCTTAATCTCTATGTGTTCTAGATACCCTTCGGTGCCCAGAGAAACCTTTGAATTCTGCCGTTGATTGTAGCAGGGCTAGCGCAGTACCGCTGCCAGCATGAGCGCACCGATGGGGATAAATAGATTGCCAACCATGGTGATAGAGCTTTGGACCAAGCGTCCGCGGTGATAGAAATCAAAGCTCGCCTTCATCGCGGTTGAGAAGGTCGATAGCCCGCCGGCAAAACCAACGGTGGCAGCAAAACCAGCGGTTGTAAGGGTTAGGTAACCCGCGGACAGAGATGAACCCACCACTAACCAGCCAACTAGGCCAGCGGCCAGGCTGTTCGCAAGAAACAGGCCATACGGCAACCAGCCATCGAATCGGGTAAGTAGCGCCCTCATCACCGAGCCAGCTCCGCCGGCAACTCCAATAAGAATGAAAACCAAGAACCACTGCATTAGCTTTGCCGCCTCGCAGCCTTGCGACCAAGTTCAAACCCGAGCCAATAGAGTGCAAAGCCGGCCACGAACATGGCAATTACCTCAAGGCCTAAGCCCTGGTAGTCGATCCATAGATTGAGCGCTGACATGGTCGTAAAAGATCCTGCAAAACCAACACCCCAAAGATTGCGGCAGGTTTCCGATTGGAAGTATGGGTATCGAGCGGTGATTCCCAAAAAGAATGCACCGGTGAGATTCACGATGAAAAGAGCAATTAGCTCATAGGTTGGCCAGCTCGCCAAACCAGCCGTGGCCTCAAAAATAAGATATCGGAGCATCGCTCCAAGGGCTCCGCCCAGGAAAACATACCCGAGAATTTTGGCTTTGATTGGCACCTCAACAACCTATCGGTTCTTTGCTGGCTATGCTCTAGAAATCATGAATGATGAAAGTTTTGTAGCCGGTAGCTACCACCAAAACAGCTATAGCAAAGAGCAGAACCAGCAGTTTGCGGCGCAGTTTGATGCGATCACTCAGGAAATGGTTGGATATCTCGATGCAGGGCTTTCCCATAGCTCAGATCAAATGCAGGCTGCAATCCAAAAGCACTACGACTTTTGCCTGCAGTTTTGGACGCCAAATCGCGAGAGTTATAAGTCGCTCGCGATGAGCTACGTGCTGCCAACCGGCTTCAACGAAACATATGAGGGTTACCGCAAAGGTCTAGGCAAGTACATCTACGATGCGGCTTGCCACTTTGCGGACGCTAATCTTTCCTGACTCGACTCGATAGGTTGAAGGTCGATGCAAAGCCCAGTAGCAAGAACAAAGCGGCTGCAAACGAAGCCCACTTCGCACCTTCGGTGAATGCTTCACCCGCGGCAACCTGGATTTCATCAGCAGCAGCCTGCGGCACCTGCTGAGCCTGAAGCGCTTCGCTGAGCTGAGGGATTGCACCACCGGCTGACTCGACTACCGCGTCAACCAAGACCACAGTCTGGCTGGTTTCAACGTTTAGACCACCAAGCTTGTCCTCAAAGGAAATCTGGGTGCCGGTGAAAAGCACCGAACCCAAAACCGCAATACCCAAAGCCGACCCAATTTGGCGAACCGTGGACTGCGAGCCAGAACCCTGACCGATTTTCTCCATCGGGACATCAACCATGATCACGCCGGTTAGCTGTGCTGTTGCAAGACCGATACCAATTCCGTAGATGAACAAGAACGGCGCAACGCCAACCCAACCAATCTCAGGGGAAGCGAAGAAGCCAACACCGGCAACACCGACTAGCTCAAGTAGCACACCGAGCTGCACTGCGCGGTGAGCTGGCAACTTACCTGAAAGCGCTCCACCAATACCCGATGCCATAAATGCACCACCGGCTAGCCAAAGCAATACCAAACCGGAGCTAATTGGGCTCAGTCCAAGCACGTTCTGCAACCAAAGTGGAATTGCAAACAGGATTCCAAACTCACCCATCGAGATGATGGCCGCCGCAATCGAACCGTTTCTAAACGATGCAATGCGGAAAAGGTTTAGATCCAGCAGCACGTTTTTGTGAGCGGCCTCGCGCTTGCGCTCCCAAAGCACAAACAGAACCGTCGCCACCACAGAGATTGCTAGCGAAACCGGGATGACCGAGATGGCATCGGATGGCCAAACAAAACCGAAGAGCTCAAACTGGTTCTTGGTCTGCTCCCACCAGCCATAGACGCGACCTTCAATAAGACCAAAGACCAAGGTTGAGAACATAACCACCGAGATGATTGCACCGACCCAGTCGATGCCGCCCTTGCGCTGTTCAGACTTGGATTCCCCTAGGAAGTACATAAGTCCGGCAACGATGATCACGCCAAGTGGCAAGTTGATCAAAAAGGCCCAGCGCCAGCTGAAGTCGGTAGCCAACCAGCCACCAAGCACCGGTCCAACCGCAACCATTCCACCGATGGTGGCACCCCAGATTGCAAAGGCAATACCGCGCTCTTTACCCTCGAAATTTGCATTCACCAAAGACAAAGTGGTTGGCAAAACCATCGCTCCACCAATGCCCTGAATCACACGGGCCAAAATCATGGTCTCAGCGCTGTCGGTGTTACCTGCCCATACCGAAGCCAAAACAAAAATCACGATTCCAACTACCAATAGCAGCTTGCGGCCGTAGCGGTCGGCAAGTGATCCCCAAACCAAAAGTAGCGATGCAAAAACCAGCACGTAGCTTTCCTGAACCCACTGCACCTCAGTAGAGCTGAGGTTTAGGTCTTCGATGACCGCAGGAAAGATGGTGTTGACGATGGTGCCGTCGATGATGACCAGTGAGATGGCCATCGAGATAAAGACCAGAGCGATCCAGCGGTTTTTGGTTTGAGACATTTTTTCCTGACCTAGGCGGGTTTTCCAATTGCAATTAGGACACATGCCCCAATTGCTAAAACGATTCCGAGCGACTGGCTTTTTGCAATGCGCTCCTTGAGCACTATACGCGCAAGCAGGATTGTTCCCACCGGATACAGGGAAGTAAGCACCGCTGCGATAGCCAACTCGCCGGCACGGGTGGCAACTAGGAAGAACACATTGCCAAGCACATCGCCCAATGCTGCAAGCAGTACCAACCAGATCAGTGATCGGCTAAAGACCTCGGTCTCCAAAAATTGCTTTGGGCGGTATCTAAAGAATGCGTATGCCAAACCAGCAAACATCAGCGCAATGCCGACAATGCGCATCACGATCAAGGTGGCAAGACCGCTATCGCTTGGGGCTCCATCAAGGAAAACGAAGATGCCGGCGAAGCCAACACCCGCGCCAATCGAGTAGAGCATGGCCCGAGCAGAAGGGAGGTGGAAATCAAGTCCTGGCACAAATGCCACCAAAACCACAGCCACCAAAATCAAAACAATCGCAACCAGTGCAAAAGGCCCAAGCTTTGCACCTGTTGCTAGGTCAAAGACCACCGGAATGATTGCGCTAATCACAGCGGTCAACGGGCTAACGATGGAGATTGGCCCTAAAGCCAGTGCCGCATAGAGGCAGGTAATTGCGATGCCAGAGGCAATGCCGGCATAGATTCCAGAGGTGATTGCTGCTTGGCTGAAATTAGCGCCAACGAAAAGGCTCAGCCCGGTTGCAATTCCCAACCCAAAGATGAAGGCGATTGTGGTGACAGTTATCGCTCTTACTTTTTTGGCAGCGAGCGCTCCAACAAAGTCGGCATAACCATAAGAAAAGGCGGACAGTAGTCCGAAGATTATCGTCACTGTCCGCCTCTCTGTGCGGTGGCTCCGACCGGCGTCGATCCGGTGACCTAACGATTTTCAGTCGTTCGCTCTACCAACTGAGCTACAGAGCCTGGAGAGAATTCTCCCCATTCGCTATATAAGCGAAGCGACTCCGACGGGACTTGAACCCGCGACCTCCGCCGTGACAGGGCGGCGCGCTAACCAACTGCGCTACGGAGCCAGAGTGGTACTTTCAACATCGCCCGAGTGACCCCAACGGGATTCGAACCCGTGCTACCGCCGTGAAAGGGCGGCGTCCTAGGCCACTAAACGATGGGGCCGCGAAGCTGGCTTCTTCAAAAGCACCGAGGCACAACATTACCCGTTAAAAGGCATGTTGCGCAACACTTTGGAAACTCTCAGGTGATACTTGAAAGTTCGGGTTAGATTTGCAGGTAGGAGGTGTCATGCCAAAGCGCTCTAGATCAGTCATCGCTGCCATTGCGGGCATGGTGCTGATTGCCACTGGATTTGCACTTTCACCTGCCTATGCGGTTCCGGATTACCCAACCGCAGCCGAGGTTGCCGCTGCTAAGCGCAACGTCGAAGAGAAAAAGAAAATGATTTCTCGCATCGAGGGCATTCTTGGCACCCTGCAGGATGAGGCCGATGCACTTGAGTCGGTAGCACTTCAAAAGAACGAGCAGTACAACCAGGCTAAGCAAGCCGTAAAGATCATGGCGGACAAGGTCGAGGGACTTGAGGCCAAGGTCAAGACAGCAAAAGAAGAAGCCGGCGACGCCAAGACCATGCTGGGTCAGATCGTGGCCAGAATGTATCGCCAAGGCACCAGCGGCAACACCACCCTAGAGATTTTCTTCAATCCGGAGAGTTCCGACGAGCTGCTCTATCAGCTTGGCGCAAGCGATGTAGTCGCCCAGCGCACCCAGGTTATGTATGAGCAGGCAATGCAAAAGCAGTCTGACGCCAAGGCTCTTGCTGCTGAGCTCTCTAGCGCTCAGACCGAACTTGAGACCAGAAGAGCCGCTTCCGAAAAGCTATATCGCGAAGCCAAGGCAGCGGCCGATGCGATTATTGCCAAGGTGAACGAGTCAGAGTCGCAGCGCGCATCGATGTTGGGGCAGCTTGCAAATTTGAAGGACACCGCATCTGATCTTGAGCGTCAGCGCATCGAAGGTCTTGAGGCAGAACGTCGCCAGAACGCGGTCAAAGATGCTCCTACCGCACCTGAGCTTTACACCGTTGGCGCACCAAACAGTGACTTGGTGGAGCGCGCTATCGGTTTTGCTTCAGCACAGCTTGGTGAGCGATACGTGCTTGGTGGTTCGGGTCCAGATATTTGGGACTGCTCGGGTATCACGATGAAGAGCTATGCCTCAGTTGGTGTTTACATCGGCTGGCACTCGGCAACCGCGCAGTTCAACATCATGGCTTCGAATCAGAAGCTAGTGCCATTTCAGGATGCTCAGCGCGGAGATTTGATTTGGTGGACTAGGTCATCGAGTTTCTCGGGGGATAAGTACCACACCGCTATCTACCTTGGCGGCGGCATGATGCTTGAAGCGCCAAACCCGGCTAGAACTGTTCGAATTGTTCCAGTTCGCTACGGTGAGCTTTTCCCATACGCAGCAAGACCAACTGCTAACTAGTAGGTGCCAACCTGCTCATAGAGCTTGGCGATGATCCACCACTTGCCATCTAGCTTCACCAGGTTTAGGTAATCCTGCATAACGCCGCCAAACTGCTGAAGCTGAACTTTGGCCCAAGCCATGTTCTTGGAGATTTGATCAAAATCTAGAATCTCGTCTTTTCTTGGGTTGCCAAGTTCTTTAGGTGATTGGCGATTGGCCACCGCATTGCGATACGCAAGGTATGGGCGAAGCACGGTTTGGTTGTCATTTACGCCGTAAAGGGTGCAGTCAACGTGAAAAACCTTGTCAAAAAGGTCCATGTCCTGGGCGTGGATAACCTCAAAGTAGTTATCTAAAAGCTCAATGATTCCAAAGTCGATGGAAGAAGTTTCTGGGCTATGCATAGCCCAAACTTATCGCCCTAGTGCTTGTAGTTGGCGTATGCCGCAGCGATAACTTCCTCAGCCGCAGCCTTGTCTTTCCATCCCTGAATCTTTACCCACTTGCCAGGCTCTAGGTCCTTGTAGTGGGAGAAGAAGTGCTCGATCTCGTTCTTTACCTGGGAGCTAACATCGCCAAGGTCCTGAATGTGGCTCCAGCGTGGGTCCTTGAAAGGAACGCAGATAACCTTCTCGTCCACTCCGCCATCGTCTTCCATGACCAGCATGCCAACCGCGCGAACCTTTACGCCAACGCCTGGGAATAGTGGGAACTCCAAGAGCACGAGTGCGTCCAGCGGGTCTCCATCGCCACCGAGGGTGTTCTCAAAGAAGCCGTAGTCGGTTGGGTAGACGAACGGGGTGAACAGCACGCGGTCCAAAAATACGCGACCGGTTTCGTGGTCAACCTCATACTTGTTGCGGCTTCCCTTTGGAATCTCAATAACTACGTCGTAAGACACGGCTTCTCCTCAATAGGCTTCTGTCATAAAGATTACCGAATCGAGACAGATGACACAGCGTCCTAGGCTCACTCCGGCTATGGCCGATGCCAGGCGCGCTGTTCGACAGCTACTCGAAAGTCTTGCTTTGCCTAGCGGTTCGCTGGTTTTGGTGGCGTGTTCCGGTGGCGGAGATTCGATCGCGTTGGCTGCGGCAACCGCCTTTGAAGCACCACGAATGGGGTTTACAGCTGGCGCAGTCATTGTTGACCACCAGCTGCAGGATGGCAGCGGTGAGGTTGCGGGGAGGGCAAAGCAGACCTGCGAGGAACTTGGACTGAGCCCGGTAATTATCGAGAAGGTGAACGTTGAGCTTTCTGGAAACGGCATGGAGGCTGCGGCCAGGGATGCCCGCTATCAGGCATTCGAGAAAGTGCGGATCTCTCAAGCCGCAGATTTGGTGCTTCTTGGTCACAACCTTGAGGACCAGGCAGAAACCGTTTTATTGGCACTGGCTCGCGGCTCTGGGCTGTCGGCGCTCGCCGGCATGGATTCTTACGACCCTGCTAGGGCAATTGCCAGGCCACTGATTGGCCTGAGCCGTAGCTCGCTTCGAGCGGCTTGCGATGATCAGGGGCTAACTTTCTGGGACGATCCCCATAATGAGAATCCACAGTTTCTGAGGGTTCGTGCCCGCAAGCTATTGGGCTTGATGGAGCAAGAGCTAGGTCCGGGTATTGCTCAGTCGCTATCTAGGACAGCTAGCCAAGTTTCCGAGGCCGAAGAGGTGCTAACCAGCATTGCAGCGCAGCTGGTTTTGGATTCAAAGGATTCCGGCTCTGCTAGCTCGGTTAGCTATTCGGTGGCGAAGCTCGCGGCTGAACCAAGTGCAGTGAGAACCATGGCCTTGCACATGATCGCTTCCAGAGCAGGAGCTAGGGCAATTTCTGCTGCGCAGATTGAAGCCATTGATGCACTTATTACCAATTGGCACGGGCAGAAATCTGCCTCGCTTTCTGGCATTACAGTAGAGCGGGTAAAAGACCTGTTGATTTTTACAAGGTCCAAGCCACCAACACCAGGAGCCTGCTAGTGCATCTGAACCACCCAGACATCAAAGAGGTATTGGTTACCGCGGAGCAGATTCAAGCCCGCATCGCAGAGCTAGCCGCGCCAATCGACGAGTTTTACAAGGACAAGAACGTCCTACTGCTGGGAATCCTCAAGGGTGCGGTGCCATTTATGGCAGACCTTGCAAGGGCTATGCAGATTCCAACCAAGCAGGACTGGATGGCGGTTTCTTCCTACGGCTCCGGAACTGTTTCCTCTGGTGTGGTTCGAATTCTCAAAGACCTAGACACCGATGTCAAAGATCGCAACGTATTGATCGTTGAGGACATCATCGACTCCGGCCTTACCCTTTCCTGGCTCACAGCCAATTTGAAGGCGCGTGGGGCAGCATCTGTAGAGATCGTTACCCTGCTTCGAAAGCCAGATGCCGCCAAGGTTGAAATAGCTGTCAGATGGGTGGGGTTTGATATCCCCAACGAGTTTGTAGTTGGTTACGGTCTTGATTACAACGAGCAGTACCGCTCACTCGATGGCGTTGGCATCCTCTCGCCAAGCGTCTACAGCTAGAGATTAGGGAAGGGGCATACGCCCACATGAAGATGAAGAAGTTTTTGCGCGGCCCATGGCTTTGGGTTGGCCTTGCAGTTGGTGTGATGCTGATCGGCAGCCAGCTGATGTCCACCCAGCAGTTCGTCAAAGTCGATACCCAGGTGGGTCTGGAGCTAATCGAAACCGGCAAAGCAAAGACCGTCAAAATCTTCGACGGCGACCAGCGAGTTGATATCACGCTGATCACCAAAGACGCCGAATACGGCGAGCAGGTGCAGTTTTACTACGTGCTAGGGCGCGAAGCTGCGGTTACCAAGGCCGTTGCCGACGCAACCATCTCTGAGGGCTGGACCGACGAGGTGCAGCGCACCCCTTGGTACCTAGCTCTTTTGGGATCGCTACTTCCTTTCGTCATCATCCTGGCGCTGTTCTGGTTCCTAATGGGGTCAATGTCTGGCGGCGGACGCGGAGTGATGAACTTCGGTAAGTCCAAAGCCAAGATGGTCACCAAGGAGACCTCCAACATCACCTTCAAGGATGTCGCGGGTATCGATGAGGCCATGGAAGAACTTGTTGAAATCAAGGACTTCCTAAAGGACCCAAAGAAGTTCCAGGAAATGGGAGCGAAGATTCCGCGCGGAGTTTTGCTCTATGGCCCTCCGGGAACCGGAAAGACCCTGGTCGCCAAGGCAGTTGCTGGCGAAGCCGGAGTTCCTTTCTTCTCAATCTCAGGTTCTGACTTTGTTGAGATGTTTGTCGGTGTCGGTGCTTCTCGAGTGCGCGATCTTTTCGAGCAGGCCAAGCAGGCTTCTCCCGCAATCATCTTCGTCGACGAGATTGATGCAGTCGGTCGTCACCGCGGCACCGGTATCGGTGGCGGCAACGATGAGCGCGAGCAGACCTTGAACCAGCTTTTGGTTGAGATGGACGGTTTTGACACCAACTCCAATGTGATCTTGATTGCTGCAACCAACCGTCCTGACGTCTTGGACCCAGCGCTATTGCGTCCGGGTCGCTTCGACCGTCAGGTCGGTGTGAACGCCCCTGATCTCAAGGGCCGCGAGCAGATTCTCGTCATTCACTCCAAGAACAAGCCACTGGCTGAGGATGTAAATCTAGAACTTGTTGCGCGTCGCACTCCTGGTTTCACCGGTGCAGATCTTGCAAACGTGCTAAACGAAGCAGCGCTTTTGGCTGCCCGTCTAAACCGCAAGGTGATCGACAATGAAATTATCGACGAGGCAATCGACCGCGTTATCGGAGGACCTCAGAAGAAGTCCACCCTGATGCGCGATCACGAGCGCCTAATCACCGCCTACCACGAGGCTGGTCACGCTCTGGTTGCAGGAGCGCTCAACCACTCTGACCCGGTCACCAAGATCACCATCTTGCCTAGAGGTAGAGCACTCGGTTACACCATGGTGATGCCGATGGAGGATCGCTACTCGATTACTCGCAACCAGCTGCTTGACCAGATTGCCTACGCCATGGGTGGCCGCATTGCAGAAGAAATTGTCTTCAAGGACCCAACCACCGGAGCATCGAACGACTTCGAGAAGGCGACCAGCACTGCAAGAACCATGGTTACCCGCTTCGGCATGAGCCAGAAGGTCGGGGCAATTTCACTTGGCTCAAGTGCATCTGAGCCATTCTTGGGTCGCGAGCTTGGATCCCAGCGCGACTACTCAAATGAGATGGCGCAGCAGGTGGACGTTGAAGTGCGCATGATTTTGGAATCAGCACTGGATGAAGCACACAGGGCCATTACCCAGAACAGATTGATTCTGGACAAATTGGCCAAGGCACTTTTGGAGCAGGAGACCCTGAACCAGGAAGAGGTTGCCAAGATCTTCAAGACCATCAAGAAGCTTCCTGAGCGCGCGATGTGGCGCTCATCTTCCAAGCGTGCTGTTTCAACCAAGGGTCCGATTGCGGTCCCAAAGCGCAAGGTAAAGCAGCTTGAGGCACTTCCAGAAAAGCCAAAGCCAGAGACTGAGTCCAAGGAAGAAAGTGCAAGCTGATCGAATCCGCAGTGCGGTCCGCGAACTGCTTTTGGCAATTGGCGAGGATCCAGATCGCCCTGAGCTAGCTGCAACTCCGGCGAAGGTTGCTGACGCTTACGCGGCATTTTTCAAAGGCATCGGGCAGGATCCACTCGCGCCTTTGTCCGATAACTTTGCCGCCGAGCACAACGAGGCAGTAATTCTCAAAGACATCGAACTGGTTTCGATTTGCGAACATCACCTTTTGCCATTTACCGGCGTTGCCCACATCGCTTACCTGCCAACCGAGAAGGTTGCGGGTCTCGGACGCTTGGCAAACGTGGTCGAGATCTTGGCAGCACGACCGCAGCTGCAGGAGAACCTAACCGCACAGGTGGCAGATGCAATTGAGACCGGTCTTTCGGCCCGTGGTGTTGTGGTTGTAATTGAGGCTAGACATCAGTGCGTGGCTTCTCGCGGTGCAAGACAGCCAGAGGTCAACACCATCACCATGGCCACCCGAGGCGAGTTCTCGGATCCTTTGCTGCGTGCAGAGATCATGGGTTTGATTAGTCGTGGGTCATGAACTGGGTTGCCCCAAAAATCATGGGAGTGGTAAACACCACTCCAGATTCCTTCAGTGACGGCGGACAGTTTTTGGAGCTCGATCAAGCTCTTGCACACGCGAAGCTTTTAGTTTCACAGGGCGCGACCATCATCGATGTCGGTGGCGAGTCAACCCGCCCCGGTGCTTTGCGAGTATCGCTTGAAGATGAGCAGGCTCGCGTTATCCCGGTGATAAAAGCAATCAAGGCCGAGCTTGAGGTCGAAGTTTCTGTCGACACCATGAACGCCGAAACTGCCAAGTTGGCGGTTATTGCCGGGGCAGATTTCGTAAACGACGTATCGGGCGGTCTGGCAGATAAATCAATGTTTGCAGCCATTGCACCGCTTGGTTGCAAGTACATTCTTGGTCACTGGCGAGGCCATTCCAGTGTCATGGACCAGCTAATCGGCTATCAAGATATCGCTAAGGATGTGGTTGCGGAGCTGAGCGAGCAGGTGGCGATGGCGGTCGCAGCCGGCATCGACAGGTCACGACTTGTCGTTGATCCAGGATTGGGATTTGCCAAGAACATCTCCGAGAACTGGGAACTGGTAGCTCGTCTTGATGAGCTCAAAAACCTAGGACTTCCAATGTTGGTGGGTGCATCTCGCAAGCGATTCTTGGCTGCTGCGCTCGATGAGGAAGACCCGGGTTCGGTGGCTAACGGTCGTAGGGACGTGGCAACTGCGGTGCTAACTGCGCTTCTTCTGCAGCGCGGACTTTGGGGGGTTAGGGTCCACAATGTGGAGCTAACCGCTGACACAATTGCAATTGTGAAAAAGCTCAAGGAGTCCATCTAGTGCGCTACACAATTGAACTTAAAGGCCTGGAAGTCTTCGGTTACCACGGTGTGCTGCAGCACGAGAAGGACTTCGGGCAGATCTTTTTGATTGACTGTCGCTACCAGGTTGAGGCCGAGCAAGAAGATCAGCTCTCTTCAACTGTCTCCTATGCGGCTGTCGCAGACCTACTGCACGTAACGGCAACTAGTAATCGCTTTGACCTTATCGAGTCTTTGGCGTCGGCTTGTTTGGCTGCCGTCTCTGCATCAGATGGCAAAATTCAAGCGGTGAAGATAACCGTTCACAAACCTCACGCTCCTATCGAGCATGGTTTTGAAGACGTTTCAGTAATTGTTCAAAGCGGTCGGTTTGAAGACTAGGGCGATCCTCGCACTCGGTGGAAATCTTGGTGACCGGGTGCAGACCATCCGCGATGCTGTTTTGCAAATTGACGCCCATCCAGACATCTCGGTAAAGCGACAGTCCGGGCTCTACGAATCTTTCGCCATGACCTCTAAGGGCATCGATCAGTCCGAGCCGAATTACCTAAACGGGGTCATTGAGGTTTCCACCAGCCTCAAACCTAAAAAGTTGCTAGCTGCCCTAAATGAGGTTGAGAATCACTTCGGACGAGTGCGACTAGAGCGCTGGGCGGCAAGGACACTGGATATCGACATCATCACCTTCGGCAGCGAGCTAATCGAAACCAAGTCTTTGATAATCCCTCACCCGAGAGCTTTTGAACGAGCATTTGTTCTAGTGCCGTGGGCAGAGCTTTACCCTGAGGCAGTATTGCCTGGGCATGGCAGGGTCTTTGACCTAGCAGCCAAATTGGCAAATCAGGTTTGGAAGTTTGAATGAAGCTGGACATCCGCTTTCTAATTGGTTGGTTTGTATTTGGTGCAATCGCCGGAACTGGCGCCAGCCAACTCGCAACTGGCTTCGGTCTTGCCTTTCCTGCAACAGATGCCTTTTTGGCAACCAGCTTGATTGCCATTGGTGTTGCAATTTACGGCGCAACTTTTCCGATCTTTCGCTATCGCAACCAGCTTGAGAAAGCTCAGCAGCAGAACGTTAGGCGGCCAGATCCGCTTTTGTCCTTCCGTCTTTTGGTGTTAGCGCGTGCCGTGATGATCACCGGCTTGGGATTTCTGGGTTGGCACATCGGTCAGCTGGTTTGGCTGTGGCTGTTCTCGATTGCCCCAACCGGCTTGGTGCAGCCCACTTTGGTTGGTGTTGCAGCATCGCTGCTGTTGTATCTTGGAGGCCTTGGGGCTGAATACAACTGCAGGCTTCCTAAAGACCCAGATGGAGAAGCAGCGTGAAGATCGGTTTCGTAGGCAACGAGCCAGCCGGACCTGTTTTAGCCAAGGCTTGGGCGCTGGCAGGCCATGAACTTGTTGGTGCAGCAGTCGACTCCCCAGAGGCCATTGAGCGCGTCGAGACCCTGCTGCCGGATCTGCCAATTGCCGGAATGGCAGCAGTGGCTGAGGATGCCGACCTGGTTCTGCTCGCGGTTCCATATTCCGATGTCGAAATTGTTTGCGATGGCTTGACCGATCTCGGGCTTTTTGGGCCAAAGAAATTGGTCGCTCACCTCTCCCCACTCCGTGGTTACGGAGTGCTCGCATCAGCCGCTCAGTTGGGAGCGGTTCCGATTGCGCTGCACCCCGTGATGCACTTCTCCGGAACCAGCATGGACCTTTTGGTTTTGAAAAACAGCACGATTGCGATCAGCGCCCCCGAGATGCTTTTGCCAATCGCGCAGGCTTTGGCAATCGAACTCGGCGGTGAGCCGCTGGTTGTTCAAGAACATCAGCGCGCTGCCTATGCCGAGGCATTCGAAGTGGCGAGTAGCTTCTCCTCTCTGGTTGTGCAGCAGGCGATTGGAATCCTGGAGCAAGCCGGCGTAGAGGCCCCCGCCAAGCTGATCGGGCCGGTTGTTAGAAGTGCTGTCGACAAAGCGCTGTATCAGCCAATTGCGCCCCTAGACCCTGAGGATTTGCTCTAATGCAGCTGATTCACTCGGTCTCAGAACTTCGTCAATTGATCTCGCAGCAGCGAGGCAGTGGAGCGCGAATTGGTTTTGTGCCAACCATGGGAGCTCTGCACCAGGGTCACTTATCGCTGGTTCAGCTTGCGCAAGAGCGCTGTGATTTTGTGGTGGTTTCGGTATTTGTGAATCCGCTGCAGTTTGGTGCCAACGAGGATTTCGATACCTATCCGAGAACCTTGGGAATCGATGCCAACCTTCTTTCGGACCACGATGTGGATGTGCTCTTTGCGCCTAGTCCTGCTGAGGTTTATCCGGCGGCGGCTCCGGTAAAGCAGCTCAGCGCCGGCGCCATGGGTGAAAAGTTTGAGGGGGAAGTGCGCCCAGGTCACTTTGATGGAATGTTGACGGTTGTGAATCGGCTCTTTGACATTGTTGAGCCGGACTATGTTTTCTTTGGACAAAAAGACGCCCAGCAGGTTGCGTTTGTGAAGCAGATGCTGAGTCAACAGATCAGCTCTGGACGTCGCTCCCCGATTGAGTTGGTGGTCGGCAAAACCATTCGTAATGAGTCGGGCCTTGCGCTTTCTTCCAGAAACAAGTTCCTAAACGACAAGGATCTTCCAGCCGCACTCTCTTTGAGCAGGGCATTATTTGCCGGAGAAAAAGGCAGCACTCGTCAAGAAGTGCTGGCGCTAGCTAGAGCGGAGATATCCCCTCAGGCTAAACTTGAGTATCTAGAGCTAGTCGATGCGGATAGCTTTGAACCAACCGAACCAGGACTTACTAGGGTAGCGCTTATCGTGGCGGCCAAGGTGGGCGAGGTTCGACTAATTGACAATGTGTATATCGATAGGAAATCGTGAGCGAGCAAGAGATTGAGGTCGACGACCTTCCAGAGCAGATTGCCGTTCGCATGCAAAAGCGTGAGCGTCTAAACCAGATCTCGTCCGCCTACCCGGTCTCACTTCCTATCACCCACACCATCGAGGCTGTGCGCGCTCACTACCCAAACCTCGAGGAAGATATCTCAACCGGCGATGAGGTTTCGGTAGCTGGTCGAATCATGTTTTTGCGCAACACCGGAAAGCTTTGCTTTGCAACCTTGCAGGCTGGAACCGGCGAGCGAATCCAGGCAATGATCTCCTTGGACAAGGTGGGCGAAGAAGCCCTGGAGTCTTGGAAAGAGCTAGTTGACCTTGGCGACCACGTCTTTGTCCGCGGCGAAGTAATCACCTCCAAGCGCGGTGAGCTCAGCATCTTGGCTGATGAGTGGTTGATGGCGGCTAAGACCATTCGGCCGCTACCTAACCTGCACAACGAACTTGGTGAAGAGTTCCGAGTTCGACACCGCTACATCGACCTAATCGTTCGAGACCGCGCTCGCGAGGTTGTGAAGATTCGCGCTCAGGTAATGCAGTCGATTCGAAACACTTTCGCCAATCGAGCATTCATGGAGATCGAAACTCCAATGCTGCAGGTTGTCCACGGTGGTGCTTCGGCACGTCCGTTCAAGACCCACTCGAATGCTTTTGACACCGAGCTATTTCTCCGCATCGCGCCTGAGCTGTTCCTAAAGCGTGCGGTTGTCGGAGGGCTTGAGAGAGTATTTGAGGTAAACCGCAACTTTAGAAACGAGGGTGCGGACCGCACTCACTCTCCGGAGTTTGCGATGCTCGAGGCCTATGAGGCATACGGTGACTACAACACCATGGCAGAGCTGACCCAAGAGCTTATTCAGAACGCCGCTATGGATGTCTTTGGCACCCACCAGGTTGCCCTTGATGATGGCACTGAGAATGACCTTGGTGGTTCCTGGCCAAAAGTCTCGATGTTCCACTCGCTGTCTGAGGCTGCTGGTGTTGAAATCACCCCGGCTACCGACATCGCAGAACTCAAGAAGCTCGCACAGAGCGTCGATATTGACATCGAGCACCCGCTGCACGGTAAGTATGTCGAGGAGCTCTGGGAGCACTTTGTAAAGCCCGGTCTTGACCGTCCAACTTTCGTGACCGACTTCCCAGTTGACACCTCACCTTTGACTCGAGACCACCGCTCAATCTCGGGGGTTGTAGAGAAATGGGATCTTTACATTCGGGGCTTTGAGCAGGCCACCGGCTACTCAGAGCTAGTTGACCCTGTGGTTCAACGCGAGCGCTTTATGGCGCAGATGGAACTTGCTAAGGCGGGTGACCCAGAGGCAATGAAGCTAGATGAGGAATTCCTCAAGGCTTTGGAGTTTGGTATGCCACCTTCGGGCGGAATGGGAATGGGTATTGACCGCCTGCTAATGGCCTTGACCGGGTTGGGTATTCGCGAAACCATCTTGTTCCCGCTGGTGAAGTAGAGATTATGAACCCCACCGACATGCTGTTAGACGCATTGATTTCCTTGATTCCACCGGCCCTAGTTGGCGTGTTGTTTTGGATCATGCTGCGTTCAATTTTGAGAGCCGATAAGGGCGAGCGCGACACCTATGCCAAGATCGAGGCCGAAGAGCGTGCAAAGCGCGCTAACGCCTTGGGCGAACAGCCCTAGTAGTTACCCCAATCGCCACCTAGCATTTCCACTAGAGATTTTGGAGGTGCCAACTTGTTCGAGAAATTTACCGACAAGGCCCGACGCGTGGTCGTGCTTGCTCAAGAAGAGGCCAAGCTTTTAAACCACAACTACATCGGCACCGAGCACATCCTGCTCGGATTGATCCACGAGGGTGAAG
>CAMAQN010000002.1 GCA_945860535.1 Auritidibacter sp. Marseille-P8566 | reverse complement strand
GCATCAGAACCGTGGTTCTCCAAAAGCTCGTTTGGCACAACCACGTTGCCCTTGGACTTTGACATCTTCTTGCGGTCTGGGTCGAGGATCCAGCCCGAGATTGCCGCGTTCTTCCATGGCAAAACGCCGTGTTCGAGTTCGCTCCTAAGCAGGGTGGAGAACAGCCAAGTTCTAATGATGTCCTGGCCCTGTGGGCGAAGGTCAAATGGGAAGACCTTGGCAAACTGCTCTGGCTTTGAAAGCCAGCCACCGGCAAGCTGTGGGGTCAGCGACGAGGTTGCCCAGGTGTCCATGATGTCCAGCTCGCCAACAAAACCATTTGGCTTGCCGCGCTGGTCTTCACTGAATCCAACTGGAACATCGGAGCTTGGATCGATTGGCAGCTGGTCCAACGAGGGAACAATGCGCTCGTCGAAGATTGGGTTTGCATCCTGGTCAAGCTTGTACCAAACCGGAATCGGAACACCGAAGAATCTTTGGCGCGAGATTAGCCAGTCACCGTTTAGGCCATTGATCCAGTCCTCCAGGCGAACCCTCATAAAGCTTGGGTGAAATTCCAGATTGCGACCCTTGGAGATCAGCTGCTGAGAAAGATCTTTGTCCTTGCCACCGTTGGTGATGTACCACTGGCGGGTTGAAACAATTTCTAGTGGCTTGTCGCCCTTTTCGAAGAACTTGACCGGGTGTGAGATTGGCTTGGCCTCGCCAATCATGTCGCCGGATGCCTTTAGTGCTTCAACCAAAATTTCCTTGGCACTAAAGACGGTCTTTCCTGCAATCTCATCAAATAGTGCAGCTCCCTTGCTCTGGGCGATTACCTCTGGGGCCTCTGACAGGATTCGGCCGTCAAACCCAAGCATGGCGCGGTTAGGAAGGTTTAGCTCACGCCACCAGATCACGTCGGTGACGTCACCAAAGGTACAAATCATGGCAATGCCAGAACCCTTGTCTTTCTGAGCTAGGCGGTGAGCAAGGATCGGAACTTCGACACCAAACAACGGGGTCTTGGCGGTTTTGCCAAAGAATGGCTGGTAACGCTCATCATCTGGGTGAGCAACCAAGGCAACACAGGCTGGGATTAGCTCTGGGCGAGTGGTTTCGATGAAGATCTTGCCGTCTGGACCATCAAACCCAATGTGGTGGTATGCACCCGGCATCTCGCGATCTTCAAGCTCCGCCTGGGCAACCGCGGTGCGGAAGGTGACATCCCAAAGGGTTGGTGCCATGGCCTGGTAGGCCTCACCGCGGGCGAGGTTGTTTAAGAAAGCTGCCTGAGAAACCTGCTGGGCTTCTTTTGAGATGGTGCGGTAGGTCTGAGCCCAGTCCACTGAGATGCCAAGATCGCGCCAGAGGTTTTCAAACGCCTTCTCGTCCTCTTCGGTCAACGTCTCGCAAAGCTCGATGAAGTTTCTGCGTGAAATTGGCAATTGGTCTGCAGCCTTGGAGCTTTTGTTGTCGCCGCCTTCGTAAGGGGGAGTGAAGCTCTCCTGGTAGGGCAAAGTCGGGTCGCAGCGCACGCCGTAGTAGTTCTGGACGCGGCGTTCGGTTGGTAAACCGTTGTCATCCCAACCCATTGGGTAGAAGACATCTTTTCCGAGCATGCGCTGGTATCGGGCAATTACATCGGTGTGGGTGTAGCTAAAAACGTGACCAACGTGCAGTGATCCGGAGGCAGTTGGCGGGGGAGTGTCGACCGAAAAGACATTTTCTTTTGGCGCGGCTGCATTAAACGCGAAGGTTTGGTTTTGCTCCCAGCTAGGCACCCACTTGGCTTCTAGCCCGTCAACAGTGGCTTTTTCCGGAATGTTGGCCGGTCTTAGTGGTTCTGGTTTTGAAGCGTTCACTTATTTCGTCTCCGAGTTTGCAGGGCTCTAGATTAACATTGTTAAGTTCTAGAACTTCTTCGAAAGCCGTGATGTATCCAAAGCACTCAGACCGAACCGACGGTCCGCTCGCCTCTCCTTCGTTCCCTAAGGTCGAAGAGGAGGTCTTGGCATACTGGGCTAAGGACGACACTTTTCAGGCTTCGATTGATAATCGGGAGGCTTCAGAAGCTCCCGAGTTTGTCTTTTATGACGGACCTCCCTTTGCCAATGGCCTGCCGCACTACGGTCACCTACTCACTGGTTACACCAAAGATTTAATCCCTCGCTACCAAACCATGCGCGGTAATCGCGTTGAGCGTCGCTTTGGTTGGGACACTCACGGACTTCCTGCCGAGGTTGAGGCTGAGCGCTTACTGGGCATTTCGGGTAGACCTGAGATTGAAAAGTTTGGCGTTGCCAAGTTCAACGAGTTCTGCAAGACCTCGGTTTTGAAGTACACCGAGGACTGGCGCACTTATGTCACCCGCCAAGCTCGCTGGGTGGATTTTGATAACGACTACAAGACTTTGGACACCAACTACACCGAGAGTGTGCTCTGGGCATTCAAGGAGCTTTACAAGAAGGGCCTTGTTTACGAGGGCTTCAAGGTTTTGGCTTACTGCTGGAGATGTGAAACTCCACTTTCCAACCACGAACTTCGAATGGACGATGAGGTCTACAAGAACCGCCAGGACCAGTCGGTAAGCGTAACCTTCCCAGTCACAAGCCCAGGTCACGAGCTCGATGGCGTAAACCTGGTGGCCTGGACCACAACTCCTTGGACTTTGCCTACCAACTTCGCCTTAGCGGTTGGACCAAAGATTGAATACGGCGTTGCACCATCCAAGGATGGATCTGCGCGTTATCTGATGGCGACCTCATTGATTGGCGGCTATGCCAAGGAGCTTGGCTACGAGAACGCCGATGAGGTCAATGCTGCAATTACTAAGACCTACCTCGGCACCGAGCTGAATGGCGTCAAGTACGAGCGCATCTTCGATTTCTATGCCAATCCAGAGCTATTTGAAGTTGCCAACGCCTGGCAGGTCTTGGTTGCGGATTATGTTGCCGACACCGATGGCACCGGTGTCGTCCACCAGGCACCTGCTTATGGTGAGGATGACCAAAACGTTTGCCAGGCCGCAGGCATCCCAACCTACGTTTCAATAAACGAGCGCGGTCAGTTCAACTCGGTGATTGCTCCCTACGAGGGGCAGCACGTTTTTGACGCCAACAAGCCAATCACCCAGGACCTAAAGACCATGGGTAGATTGCTGCGTCAGGCTTCCTACGAGCACAGCTACCCGCACTGCTACCGCTGCAAGAACCCGCTGATCTATAAGGCTGTTTCTTCTTGGTTTGTTGAGACCACCAAGTTGCGTGATCGCATGTTGGAACTAAACCAAGAGATCAACTGGGTTCCTGAGCACACCAAGAACGGCAGCTTTGGCAAGTGGCTGGAGAATGTCCGCGACTGGGCGATTTCTCGAAACCGCTTCTGGGGAGCACCGATTCCAGTTTGGAAATCAGACGACCCTAACTACCCGCGTGTAGATGTTTACGGATCGATGGAAGAACTTGAGGCTGACTTTGGTGTCCGCCCATCCGACTTCCACCGTCCGGTAATTGACGAGCTAGTTCGACCAAACCCAGATGACCCAACTGGCAAATCCATGATGCGCCGTGTTCCTGAGGTATTGGACTGCTGGTTCGAATCAGGTTCGATGCCATTCGCTCAGGTGCACTACCCATTTGAGAATCAAGATTGGTTTGACTCACACTTCCCAGGTGATTTCATCGTGGAGTACGTAGGTCAAACCAGAGGCTGGTTCTACACCCTGCACGTTTTGGCTACTGCATTATTTGATCGCCCGGCATTTAAAAACGCCATCAGCCACGGCATTGTGCTTGGTAATGACGGCCAGAAGATGTCCAAGAGCCTGCGCAACTATCCAGATGTGAATGAAGTGTTTAACCGTGACGGCTCAGATGCCATGCGCTGGTTCTTGATGTCGAGCCCAATTCTTCGCGGTGGCAACCTTTCGGTTACCGAGCAGGGAATCCGCGAGGGAGTCCGTCAGGCGCTGCTGCCACTGTGGAACACCTACTACTTCTTTGCGCTCTATGCCAACGCCGCAAACTACGAGGCTTCACCTTCAACTTCGTCTTCTCAGCTGCTCGATCGCTACATCATGGCTAAGGCCAGAAAGCTAATTGAAGATGTTCAGAGCGATCTGGATATCTTTGACAGCTACCAGGCATCCGCCAAGGTTAGAGATTTTGCTGAGGTGCTAACCAACTGGTATGTCCGCCGCTCCAGAGACCGATTCTGGGAGGGCGACAAAGCTGCCTTCGATACTCTCTACACCGTTCTAGAGGCGGTGCTGAGGGTTGTTGCACCGCTTTTGCCACTAACCGCCGAAGAGATGTGGCGAGGTCTGACCAATGGTCGATCTGTTCACCTTGAGAGCTGGCCTGCGGCTGGCGAATTCCCAGCTGATGAGCAATTGGTTCAAGACATGGACGCTATCCGCGAGGCAGCCTCGGTTGCCCAGGCACTGCGAAAGTCGGCCGGCTTGCGAGTTCGCTTGCCCTTGAGTGACCTAACAATTGCCGCGCCGAATGCCCAAAGTCTTAGCGCTTACTCGGATTTGATTGCCGAAGAACTAAACGTGAAGCAGGTCTCGGTGGTTCAGGCATCCGATGAGGTTGCGAGTCAGTTTGGCCTTCTAAAGTCGCTGAGTGTGAATGCCAGAACCCTTGGACCTCGTGTTGGTGGGGAAGTGCAGCGCATTATTCGCGAGGCAAAGGCAGGTAACTGGTCTCAGCGCGGCGATCTTGTTGTGGTCGATGGCACTGAGTTGTTCGAGGGTGAATTCGAGATCACTACGGTGGCAAATCAGGCTGATGTAAATCAGGCTGTTGGTGTCACCTCTACTGGATTCGTTTTGCTGAACACAGTCTTGACTCCGGAGCTTGAAGCTGAAGGCGCAGCGCGTGATGCGATTCGCCACATTCAGCAGGCTCGTAAGGATGCTGGGCTAGATGTTTCAGATCGAATCTCATTGACTCTTCGAGTCGATGCCGGCTCACTAGAAGCTATGACTACCCACGCTGAATTCATCGCGAGCGAGACTCTCGCTGTCGAATTCGAGGTTCTAGCTGCCGATGTTTCAGGGGAGCTTTCGATAGGGGATGCAGGCTTGATCGAGATTGAGCTATCGAAGAAGTGACCGAACGACACGAACTCGATCAGATTCTTGCCGAGCTTTATGCCAGGCAACCAGAGCAGCATATTCGCCCAAGGCTTGAACCAACCGCGCGACTTGTTGGGCTGATGGGTGACCCGCAAAAGAATTTCGGAATCATCCACATCACAGGAACCAACGGCAAGACCTCTACCTCTCGAATCATTGAGCGCATTTTGCGAGAGCATGGACTTCGAACCGGCAGGCTGACCAGCCCGCACCTGGTGAATTTCAACGAGCGAATTGCGCTTGATGGTGACCCGGTTACCGCTGAAATTCTGGTTGACACGTATCGCGACAACAAACCGCTAATGGACTTGGTCGATCAGCAGCTAATTTCCGAAGGCCACCAGCCGCTCACCTTCTTTGAGGCCTTCACAGCCCTGGCGTTTCAGCTCTTCTCTGATGCACCGGTGGATGTCTTGGTTCTTGAGGTTGGCATGGGAGGCGAGTGGGATGCGACCAACGTTGCAGATGCCGATGTCGCGGTCTTCACGGCAATTGATCTGGACCACCAAAAATCTCTAGGTGACGCGGTTGAGGAGATAGCGACCACGAAGGCCGGGATCATCAAAGAAAAGTCCCTAGTAGTTTCCAGCCCGCAGTATCCAGGTGTGATTGAGGTTCTCGAGGGTCGCAGCACGAACCTAAAGCTCTCCGGACGTGACTTCGAATATGGCGATGTGCTGGCCGATGGTTTTGGAACCCGGTTCTCGGTTCGTGGACTGGCGACAGATTACCCACAGGTCTGGATGCCAATTATTGGTTTCCACCAGGCGCAGAATGCCGCTACCGCAATTGCGGCGGTGGAGCTGTTCCTAGGTGAGGGTATGCGTCCGATTGCGGATGAGGTGCTAAGAGCTGCCCTTGCAGATGCGGTAAGTCCTGGCAGATTGCAAGTTGTTTCAAAGGATCCGCTAGTTGTGCTGGACGGAGCTCATAATCCAGCCGGTATGGCATCGCTTACTGCTGCGATCAACGACAGCTTCAATGCGCCAAAGACCCTGGGCTTGGTGGGCATGCTTGCAGACAAGGATCTCAACGGAACCATTGCGGAATTGGCCAAGAGTTTTGACCAGGTGATCTGCACCCAACCAGAGTCACCTCGTGGTCTGCCTGCCCAGGAATTGGCAGAAATTTGTGAAAACTACGGCATTGAGGTGCTCTCGGTTGAACCAAGTGTCACCGCCGCCTACAGGTTAGCCAATAGGCTTGCAGCAGAGGAAAAAGTAGCCTTGTTTGTGACCGGTTCGCTTTACCTAATTGGTGATGTTTTGAAATACATCCAGGAGCAAAGATTGGACGAGGACGATGAGGAATAGGTCTTCCAAGCAGACGCTGGCCTCTATTGTTTTGGCCTTCGAATCTTTTGTCGCTTTCTTTGCAACCCTCGCCGCTTTTGGCTTGCAGGTTGCTGACGCCCCGTTGGTCTGGGCGGTTGGGTTGACTATCGCGATATTGATGATCTTGACTCCAGCTGTGTTGCGCTATCGCTGGGGTTACTGGATTGGCAGCTTGTGGCAGGTGCTTTTGATTGCCTCGGGCGTGCTTTTATGGGGGATGTTTGTTATAGGTGTCATGCTTGCAGGTCTTTGGATCTGGGCACTTATTGCCGGTTCGACGATCGACAAAGCCAAGCAAATTTACTTTGATTCACAGATTGAGGGAATGTAATGTCAGAAGCAACCTTGGTACTTATCAAGCCAGACGGTGTTAGAAGAAACCTGATTGGCGAAATCATTTCACGCTGCGAGGCAAAGGGTTACACCGTTGCAGCACTGAAGAAGCTGACCCCATCCAGAGAAATACTGGCCAAGCACTATGCCGAGCACGAGGGCAAGTCCTTCTACGAGCCACTTATGGAGTTCATGCTCTCCGGCGACATTGTCGCAATTCGCCTCGAGGGACACCGAGTGATCGAAGGATTCCGCGTTATTGCCGGAGCTACCGACCCAACAGTTGCTGCCCCAGGGACAATTCGTGGAGACCTATCGCGCGACTGGGGAACAAAGGTTGTGCAGAACTTGGTGCACGGTTCCGACTCGGTTGAATCAGCTGATCGCGAGCTTGCGCTCTGGTTCTAAAACAGCGTCGGCCAGAAGTCCCAGAACTGAACCAGGATCAAAAGGCAGAACACTAGATAGTTCAGCAGCACAATCACCCAGGCCCATTCGTAAACCACTGCGGTTTTGAACCGCTCACCAAAGAAACCTTCTTTGAGGTTATGACCCAAGACTGTCCAGAACAGTGGGATTGTGGCGGTCCAGGCCACCATGCAGTAGATGCAAAGCGATCCAATTACATAGACGCTCTGGCTCATTAGCCAGATCACAAATATCAGCGCGAAGAATGTGCCGGCAAGAAAAAGGTTCCAGAACCAGCCCTTGAATTTAGCTCCGGCGAAGATCGCGACTCCAATAAGCACAGGTGCAAAAAACGCTGCGATGCCAATTAGCGGGTTAGGAAAGCCAAATAGCGCTGCCTGCTCTGAGAGCATCACGGACTTGCAGCTGATAAATGGGCTGATGTCACAGGCGGTTGTTGCGGCAGGGTTTGCCATCACATGCAGGCGTTCCAGCGTCAAGCCGAAGCTTGCAATCCAGCCAACTATGCCGGTGATGATGAGCGTCAAAGGAAATACCACAGCCGAATTATCGCATTTGTTTGCGATTGCTGGCATAATCGAACCTAGATGTGAACACACTCGCATCGAAGGTTTGGTCAGATTCAGTTTCTGACACTTTTAGAATTCGATCTCGGCTGCGGTCTAGGTCACGAGAAATGGCCCACAGGGTGTGTCCGAGAGGCTGTAAAAAAGGCATCAAATTGGTAAAGAAAAAAGAAGAACCGGCGAAGCCGGCAGCAATCCAACTAATTTTCCAGGCACCTGATCTGCCAACTCCCAAGGTGAACCCGCGCAGCGGCAAGCTTGCCGAGGATGAGAAGCCAGAAGAGAAGCCGCAGCCTAAGGCCAGAGCGCCTAGGGAAAAGCAGGCTCTAAAGGAAAAGTCCAAGCCGGAGGAATCCGAAAAAGAGACCGGGTCAACCCGCGTTGATGCAAAGCGTCAGAGACGCCGAGACTCGCGTGATGGCGGCAGAAGACGCTCCTCGGTCACCGAATCTGAGTTTCTTGCCCGTCGTGAATCTGTCGAGCGCACCATGGTGGTTCGAGAAAAAGACAATCGAATCCAAATTGGAGTTCTAGAAGACGGCATGCTGGTTGAGCACTACGTGGCTGAAAGTCAGGGCGGTTCACTAATAGGCAATGTTTACCTAGGTAAAGTACAGAACGTTTTGCCATCCATGGAGGCTGCCTTCGTTGATATCGGCCGCGGCCGCAATGCGGTTTTGTACTCCGGTGAAGTGGACTGGGAGGCAGCGGAGACTGGCAACCAGCCTCGTCGCATCGAGCTTGCGCTCAAGTCCGGTGACCAGGTATTGGTTCAGGTAACCAAGGACCCAGTTGGACAAAAGGGTGCGCGTTTGACCTCACAGGTTTCGCTCCCAGGTCGTTTCTTGGTTTATGTGCCGGGTGGAAACATGTCTGGTATTTCTCGCAAGCTTCCAGAGGGCGAACGCCAGCGTCTAAAGCAGATTCTCAAGCACGCACTTCCAGAAGATGCCGGTGTGATTGTTCGCACCGCCGCCGAGGGCGCTTCTGAGGAACAATTGATCCACGATGTTGAGCGCCTGAAGGCCCAATGGGAGTCCATCAACGAGAAGGTGGCAAACGGTAAAGCACCAATGCCGCTTCACAGTGAGCCTGACCTTTTGGTCAAGATCATCCGCGACGTGTTCAACGAAGACTTCCAGAAGCTAGTTATCTCCGGCGACTCAGCCTTCACCACCATTAGCGAATACCTTGCTTCGGTTGCTCCTGAGCTTGTCGAACGCCTAAGCGCTTACAACTCGCAGGAAGACATCTTTGACTTCTACCGAATCGGTGACCAGATTGTGAAGGCATTGGATCGCAAGGTTTACCTACCATCTGGTGGTTCTTTGGTGATCGATCGCACCGAGGCCATGACTGTGGTCGATGTGAACACTGGAAAGTTCATTGGATCAGGCGGAAACCTTGAAGAGACCGTTACCAAGAACAACCTCGAGGCCGCCGAGGAGCTGGTTCGTCAGCTCAGATTGCGTGATATTGGCGGCATCATCGTGGTCGACTTTATTGACATGATTCAGGAGTCAAACCAGGAGATGGTTCGCCGTCGCCTGCTTGAGTGCCTAAGCCGTGACCGCACGAAGAACCAGGTTGGTGAGGTTACCTCCCTGGGTCTTGTGCAGATGACTCGCAAGAAAATCGGTGTTGGCCTTTTGGAGACCTTCGGTGAGACCTGTGACTGCTGCACTGGTCGCGGTGTTGTGATCCACAGTGAGCCGAGATTCAAGATGCCAGAGCAGTCCAATTCTTCCAAGCAAAAGGGCAAGCAAAAGGGCAAGGAAAAGACTGAGGTTGTCAAAAAGGTTGTCACCGCCGAGCAGGCAGACGCCTTCAAGAACGTGGTGAATCAGATCGCTCAGGCTGCCCAGAGCGAGGAAGCTAAGGCTCCTGAAGGTAAGACAGAGATGCTGAATGCGGTTTTGGATTCGCTTCCAGAACCAGAAGTCACCCAGAAGCCAAAGCGTCGCAGAGTAACAAGTGCAACCCGTGCTCCAGAGAGTTTGGATTCGTCCGAAAATAGCTAGGAATGAGGTTGACCCCACTTAGGTTTCTTGCTAGGCTGGGGCGCTGTTGCCCATAGGTTTGTTATGGGCCAGATTCAAATTCCAAGACAGATAGGTTTTGAAGTGGTTTACGCAGTTGTTCGCGCCGGTGGTCGCCAGGAGAAGGTTTCAGTTGGAACCATCGTTACCATGAACCGCATTGCCGCTACCTCAGGCACCATTGAGATGCCTGCACTTTTGCTTGTTGATGGCGACAAGGTCGTAACTGACGCTGCTGCCCTAGCCAAGGTAAAGGTTGTAGCCGAAGTTCTAGACCAGCTACGCGGTCCAAAGATCATTATTCAGAAGTACAAGAACAAGACCGGTTACAAGAAGCGTCAGGGCCACCGCCAGGACCTAACCCGTGTCCAGGTCACCGAGATCAAGTAAGTAGGTAGAAATGGCATCCAAAAAGGGAGTTAGCTCCACCCGCAACGGTCGTGATTCAAACGCCCAGCGTCTAGGTGTAAAGCGCCACGACGGTCAGGCTGTAAACGCCGGTGAAATTTTGGTTCGTCAGCGTGGAACTCACTTCCACCCGGGCGTAAACGTTGGTCGTGGCAAGGATGACACCTTGTTCGCACTAGCTGCAGGCTCTGTTGAGTTTGGCTCAAAGGCTGGCCGCCGCGTTGTAAACATCGTTACCCAGTAACTAGTTTTTCAATAGGGAGGCGGGCCATGAGGTCCGCCTCTTTCTGTATTAGGAGCAGTTCATGATTACATTCGTAGATCAGGTAACTCTCCATTTGCGCGCTGGAAACGGCGGCGACGGTTGCACATCGGTCAAGCGCGAGAAGTTTAAGCCGCTGGCAGGTCCTGATGGCGCTGACGGTGGCGATGGTGGCTCAATCACCCTGGTGACCGACAATAACGTCACAACCCTTCTGGAATACCACCACCGTCCTCACAGAGTTGCTACCTCAGGTGGCTCAGGTGCTGGTGATTACCGCAACGGTTCCAAAGGTGAGGACCTAACGCTTCCGGTTCCAGTTGGCACAGTAGTGAAGGATGCAGCGGGCAAGATTCTTGCCGATCTTTCAGAGCCAGGTATGGAGCTTTTGGTAGCCGAAGGTGGCCAGGGTGGCCTTGGGAACATGACGCTTGCCAACCGCATGCGTATTGCCCCAAATTTCCACCTGCTTGGAGTGCCGGGCTGGGCTGGCGATGTAATTCTCGAGCTCAAAACTGTTGCGGATGTGGCCCTGGTTGGGTTTCCATCCGCAGGAAAGTCCTCACTTATTGCAGCAGTGAGCGCTGCTCGACCAAAGATTGCAGATTACCCATTCACCACACTGCATCCAAACCTTGGTGTGGTTCAGGCCGGCGAAATGCGCTACACAATTGCCGACGTTCCTGGACTGATTGAGGGTGCAAGCCAGGGCAAGGGGCTCGGTCTTGAGTTCTTGCGCCATGTAGAGCGCTGCAGTGCTTTGCTGCACGTTATCGACTGCGCCACCTTGGATCCAGGTCGCGATCCAATCAGCGACCTAGATGTGATTTTGTCCGAGCTGGCCGCCTACCAAGTGCCTGAGGGTCAAACGCCATTGATCGAGCGTCCTCAGATAGTCGCGCTCAACAAAATTGACATTCCAGATGCTCTAGAGCTTGCGGAGTTTGTAAAGGCCGAGTTCGAAGCCAGGGGCTACCCGGTCTATTTGATTTCTAGCGCCACCAACCAGGGGCTTAGAGAGCTGAATTTCGCTCTTGGGCAGTTGGTCACCGAGGAGCGTAAGAGCCAGACTGTGCAAATTGCAAAGCGAATTTCGCTACTGCCACCTAAGAAAGACGATTCAAAATATGAGATTCGCACCGAATCTCAGGGCGAGAACATCATCTACCGCATCGTTGGCCCGAAGCCTGAGCGTTGGGTTGCGCAGACGGATTTCAGCAATCAGGACGCGGTTGGTTTCCTCGGCGAGCGTTTGCAGAAGATTGGCATTGAGGACGAGCTTTACAAGAAGGGCGCTAAGCGCGGCTCAACTGTGATTATTGGAGAGCAAAACGGTGTCGTATTCGACTGGGACCCATTGGTTGACTCGGTTGCAGAATTGGTGAGCGATGAGCGCAGAACCAACCAGGATCGTCGCCAGGAGTATCACCAGATGATGGACCAGCGATCTCAAGGTCGCGCGGAGCGTGAGGCGGTTCGAGAGGCAAGTGTGTTCTCGGAGGATGAAGAGTAATGCAGACTTTTGAGCGAGTTCAGGCTTCCAAGCGCGTTGTAGTCAAGGTTGGCTCAAGCTCAATTACCGGGTCAAATGAGTCAAATCTTGACTTATTGGTCGACTTCTTGGTTCGTTTGCAAAAACTTGGTAAAGATGTGGTCCTGGTATCTTCCGGTGCAATTGCCACTGCGATGCCAATCATCGGTTTGACGGTTCGCTCCGAAGACTTGGCAACCTCTCAAGCACTGGCAAGTATTGGTCAGGCAAAGCTCATGGGTCGCTACGAGCGAAGCCTTGCAAGGTATGACCTATTGCCTGGGCAGATGCTGCTCACGGTGGATAATCTCGATCAAGAGTCAACCGGCGAGAACGCCATGCGAGCCCTCGAGCGGCTTTTGGAAATCGGAGTGATTCCAATTATTAATGAGAACGACTCGGTGGCCACCCAGGAAATTCGGTTTGGTGACAACGACCAGTTGGCCGCCAGGGTAGCGCTACTTGCCGCAGCAGACCTTCTTATCCTTTTTAGCGACATCGACGCCTTGTACACCAAGCCACCAACCGAGCCGGGAGCGCAGCCGATTGCCGTTGTAACTTTTGGGCAGGACCTGAGCGCGCTAGAAGTTTCCGGAACCTCAACTGGCTACGGTACCGGCGGCGCGCTAACCAAGCTAGCTGCAGCTCAACTCGCTACGGCTGGGGGAATAGGGGTAATTCTGACCAGCACGGCAAACATCGATGTGATTGACAATGCAGATTGCCGAAACACTTGGTTTGAGCCTGCGGATAGGATTGCGAAATGAGTGTTGTTCAGTTGTTTCATGCGGCAAAGGCAGCTAGTTCCGCCTTGGCGCGTGCTAACACCAACCTGAAGAATTCGGCTCTGGAGCGGATTGCGCTTGAGCTTGAAAACAACATCCCTCTCATTTTGGCGGCCAACGCACTTGACCTAAAAAGCGCTCAGGAAAATGGAGTTTCTGTTGGGTTACAAGATCGCCTAAAGCTAGATGCGAATCGCATTGCCTCACTAGCAGCAGCTCTGCGCCTGGTAATAAATCTTCCAGACCCAATTGGTCAGAATCTCGAAGGTATGACTCTTCCAAATGGTTTGAAGTTGCAGCAGGTCAGGGTGCCATTCGGCGTCGTCGGAGTTATCTATGAGGCAAGACCCAATGTGACCGTCGACATCGCAGCACTGGCCCTGAAAAGCGGAAACGCTGTTTTACTCAGAGGTGGCAGTGCTGCCGAGAACACCAACCGAGTCCTAGTTGAGTTGATTCAGGCCGGCTTGCGCACTGCAGGATTACCATCTGACGCTGTCCAGACCGTTGATCCATTTGGTCGTGAAGGTGCTGTTGAGATGATGCAGGCTCGCGGCTTTATCGATGTTCTGATCCCTCGCGGTTCGGCGCAGCTCATTCAAACTGTGGTAACCGAGTCCAAGGTTCCAGTGATTGAAACTGGCGATGGTGTGGTTCACATGTTTATCGACGAGTCCGCTGATATGACCAAAGCCCTTCCAATGATTGTGAACTCTAAGGTGCAGCGTCCTTCGGTTTGCAATGCCCTAGAGACCTTGTTGGTGCACGAGTCCATCGCCGCAAGTGCGCTGCCAAAAATTGCAGCTGAACTAGAGGCTAAGGGTGTCACAATTCACGGTTGCGAGAAGACTCTCAAACTGGTTTCAGGTGTGGCAGCAACTGATGCCGATTGGTCCACCGAGTATTACAGCCTTGATCTCTCGGTCAAGGTTGTAGCGGATCTGGACCAGGCACTAGCCCACATTGCGAAATATTCAACCCGCCACACCGAGTCGATCATCACCGAAGACCAATCCAACGCGGAGCGCTTTCTTCAGGAAGTGGATGCCGCGGTGGTTATGGTGAATGCTTCGACCAGATTCACCGATGGTAGTGAGTTTGGATTTGGCGCTGAGGTTGGAATTTCTACTCAGAAGCTTCACGCCAGAGGGCCAATGGGCCTTCGCGAGTTGACCAGTTCTAAGTGGTTGGTTCGCGGCAACGGCCAAGTCCGAGACTAAACTTACAAATACGCAAAAGGAGATATCTTGCTTTCAATTCTTGCCAGCGAAACCGCGGTGCACCACACCGAACTTCCCATCCCGGCATTTTTCTATGGAGTAATCGGCATGGCCGTTTTTCTTGCCCTAGCCGGAGTCACTTGGTCTTATCGCAACGTTGCGAACCGTCACGAACACAAGACCTCCTCGCAGCAGGCGCACCACTAAAACCTCATGACCAACAAGCGGCCACGCATTGGGGTAATGGGCGGAACCTTCGACCCAATCCACAATGGCCACCTAGTTGCCGCCAGTGAAGTAGCGGCTGCATTCGCGTTAGACGAGGTTATCTTCGTGCCGACCGGCGAACCCTGGCACAAGAACCCGGTCATGTCCGCCGAGCACCGCTATCTGATGACCGTAATTGCAACCGCAGCCAACCCTAGATTCACCGTGTCTCGAGTCGAAATTGATCGTCCAGGAATCAATTACACAGTTGACACTTTGACTCAGATTTCTAACGAACGACCGGATGCAGATCTGTTCTTTATCTCCGGTGCGGATGCAATTGCACAGATCTTGGTTTGGAAGGACATAGACAAGCTATGGCCACTGGCAACCTTTATCGGTGTGACCAGGCCCGGCCACAAGCTTCAGTTGCCAGAAGTCCCAGAGGCTTCGATGTCACTGCTTGAAGTTCCAGCACTAGCAATTTCATCTTCAGACGTTAGAGACCGACTAAGCGATGGAAAACCGGTTTGGTATCTGGTTCCAGACGGTGTAGTTCAATACATCGCTAAGCACAAGCTTTACCGAGGTGAAAAGTGACCGAGCAACTAACGCGCAGACAGCTCAGGGAGCTAGAGCGCTCGGGCCAGGTGCCTGCGCAGGTTATGGAACCCGAACCAATTCAAGAGATTTTTGAAGAGCCCGATTTGGCGGCTGAAGTAATCCAAGAGGTGAGGAGCGAGTCGGTTGCTTCTTCTCCAGTTAGCCTGACCCGTCGCGAGCTCAGGGAGTTGGAACGCCGGGGCAAGTCTTCGGTGGTTCAGCCTCAACCAGAGGTTTCGAAGCCGGCTACTGACCCTGTCGCGATTACGCTTCCCGATGTCGAGGTTGAGGATAAAAAAGTTGCTTCTGCCGAACTTGAACAGATCGTAGTTTCAGATTTCAGTGCACTAGATCTTCCACCAGCAGATTTCACCGGAACCAACTTGCTTGCCGAGCCAAGCACGCAGTCGATTGTTTTGGACGTTGCTCCGGAGGCAATCGCGCTACCTATCGAAACCGGCGAGATTGCAATCACCGGATCAATAACAGTTTTGACCGACCCAAATACCGGATCTATGACCGCAGGTTTGGATGGCCTTGAGCTTGACAATGCGGATCGTCAGGATGCCGTGACCGGTGTGATTTCTATCGTGGAGCCGGTCTCAGCGCTGGATATCATCAACTCTCGAGTAAACGTTGGCGTTGTTCCGAAATCGGTGCTTCGCAAGGGATGGTGGCGTCCCTGGGCTATGGGTGTTGCTGGAGTCATCATGGCCGTGGCAGCAATCCTTGCTACCATCACAATCTTGAACGCGCTAGGAGCGTAATACTTGTCCGCAACCAAAGAAACAATTGCACAGCTTCAAATTGCAGCAACTGCAGCATCCGACAAACTAGGTGAAGACCTAGTAGCCCTTGACGTATCAGAGCCTTTTGCTCTAGCTGAAATCTTCCTTATCGCATCTGCTAATAACGAGCGCCAGGTGCAGGCAATATCTGACAACGTTGAGGATGAAATGCTCAAGGCTGGAGTCAAGACCCGCTTTCGCGAGGGTAGACAAACCGGCCGCTGGATCCTGCTTGATTTTGGCGATTTAGTTGTCCACATCATGCACGAACAAGAGCGTGAGTACTACTCTCTCGAGAGGCTCTGGCGAGACTGCCCAGTTGTGCCAATCAAGTAATAGTTGTGTAGACTGATCGGGTTCATGGGCCTGTGGCGCAGCTGGTAGCGCACCTGCATGGCATGCAGGGGGTCAGGGGTTCAAATCCCCTCAGGTCCACCAAAGAATTAGCCCGCTTAGGCGGGCTTTTCTATTTCTACGAGCTTTAGTCGGTATAACTTCCAGCAAATTTCCAGATTTCTCGCTTATGCTCTCACAAACATCTTTACGAAAGGATCCAGGTTGGCCATCTCTCACAACCCTATTTTCAACCGAGCAATGCAAACTGGTGCGCTAAATGCACAGCTTGACCAGCAGCAGGTTGATTCCGAGTTTTCCCGCCTCACCGGCACCCCAATGACAATTGAGGGCACTGCAGCAAAGGTTTTGGGAATGTTCGCTGTGGTTGCTATCGCAGCCGGTGCAACTTGGATGTTTGACCTAAGAGGCCTTCTCATTCCAGCGATGTTGGTTGGTCTAGGGCTTGGACTTTGGGCAACTTTTGGTAAGAAGGTTCGCCCGGGCGTAATGATTGCCTATGCAGCAGCTCAGGGTGTCTTCATCGGTGGGCTTTCAATGTTTTTTGAAGGAATGTTCCCGGGTATTGCGCAGACCGCTGTGCTTGGAACCTTGGCAACCGCAGGTGCGATGTTTGCTGCCTACCGTTTTGGTTGGGTGAAGGTTGATGCTCGCTTTACTCGCATCATGATGTTCTCGCTAATCGGCTATGGCGTATTTGCTTTGGTCAACTTCGGTTTTGCAATGTTTGCCGGTATGAGCGTTTACTCCTCACCATTTGGCTGGCTTATCGCTCTGGTCGGTGTTGGCCTCGCTGCCTTCACCCTGAACCTAGACTTTGAAGCCATCCGCGAGGGCGTTGCACAGCGCCTGCCTCAGGAAATGGAATGGCGAGCAGCCTTTGGCCTTACCGCAACCCTTATCTGGCTATACGTTGAGATCCTTCGGATGCTCGCCATCTTCAACAGCAACGACTAACTAGCTTTTGATTGCCACTGCGACCAAAGCTGTCGCAGATCCCAGGCATTCTCAGCCAGGACAGAGACCCCTCGCACTCCGGTGCGGCGGGTCTTTCCTGATATCAGGAGCAATTTGTTTTGAAATAGCACTTGGCTTGCTCGGCGCTGAGATTCGTCAAAGAAAGTAGCATCGGCGCAGCCAGAGCCATCGTCCAGGCTAATAAATACCACGCGCTTACCGCTGCGCATTGGGGGAGATTGGGTCGCGATTCTCACCCCAGCGATCAGCACCTCGGTGTTACTGCGAAGTGAAATAAGTTCGCTAGCCCGCACCACGCCCATCTCATCGAGCATCTGCTGGAACTGTTCGATCTGGTGACCGGAGATTTCCATTCCGGTGATGGATAACTCCTGCTCGATTTGCTCCTGCCTGCTTGGCTTATGACCACCTTTGCCAAGTGGTGCTTCGGCATCAAAATCAAATGCCATCTGGTTCAGATCTAGCTTCGGGGCTGCCTTGGCGCTTAGCTGCCTTATTCGAACCATCAGGTCACCGCGATTACTGTCGGTTTGCGGCGTGATCTTGGCAAGGGTATCGAGGGCACCAATTAGAGCTAGCCGGCTCAGGGTTCGTCGCGAGGGTCTAGCCCTTAGGTAGAAGTCGCCAAGGTTCACAAAGGGCTGCTGGGTCTTGATGCGCTCAAGCTCCGGCTTCGATATGCCGGCTATGTCGGACAGCGCCATCCTGACGCCAATCTGGTCACCGATTCGCTCGACTCGATATTCATCGGTGGAGTAATTCACATCTATTGGCAGCAGCTTTACCCCAAGCCTTCGGGCTTCTGCCAGCAGCAACCTTCTGGGATACATACCTGGGTCGTGGGTGAGTAGGCCCGCTATGAACTCGGTGGGGTGATGAGTCTTGAGCCAAGCCGACTGGTAGGTCGGCAGCGCAAAGGCGGCCCCGTGGGCCTTGCAGAACCCAAAAGAACCAAAGCCTTCGATGATCGACCAAACGCGTTCGATGACCTCTTTGGAGTAGCCCCTAGCGGCAGCTGATTTCTTGAAGTATTCACCAATCTTCACGGACTTATCTGGCTTACCTAATTGCCTGCGATGCTCATCGGCACGAGCCAGTGTGCAGCCGGTCATAACCTGCATGATTCGCATCAGCTGCTCGTGGAATACCACCACCCCGTAGCTTTCCTCCAGAATCGGCTTGAGATCTGGGTGAATGTAATCCGGCTCGCGAAAGCCATGTCTGCCATCGAGGTATGGCGAAATCATGTTGCCCTTCATGGGACCGGGGCGAAACAACGAAATTTGCAGGGTTAGATCATTGAATTTGGTTGGCTGATGCTTTCCGGTGAGCTCTCGCTGACCCGGAGATTCGATTTGGAACATGCCCAGGGTGTTGGTGGTGCGAATGGTTTTGTAAACCTCAGGATCGGCCCTATCGACAGCATCTAGGTCCACTGCCTTTTCACTAACCCTGGCTATTTCCTGAATCGTGTATGCCATGGCTGATTGCATTCTGACTCCGAGAACATCGAGTTTTAGAAAACCCATTGGATCCATATCGTCTTTATCGAACTGGCTCATCGGTAGCCCGACCCCACTTGGTTCGGTTGGAGTTAGATTCAATAGCTCGCTGTTTCCTAGAATCACCCCGCACGGGTGCATCGAGATGTGTCTTGGCAGCCTGTCCAAACGCTGGGTGATATCCACCAGCAGATTCAGCTTTCGATCTTCGGTCGATTGCTTGGCAAACTGCTCGAGCTCAGGCTTATTGGCCATTGCCTCGCGAAAGCTTCGTGCTGAAAAGCGCCAGATGTTCTTGGCGATTTCATCGATCCGGTCTTCTTCAAGACCAAGTGCAAGACCGGAATCTCTAACCGCCCCGCGGCCTCGATACGTGGACTGCATCGAAAGTAGCGTTACTCGATCGCCACCGTAGCGGCGGAATATGGCTTTGTAGATATCGTGCCTACGGGCCGACTCCACGTCGATGTCGATATCCGGCAGGGTAGAGCGTTCGGTAGAGAGGAATCTCTCAAAAAGCAAACCCTCGCTGATTGGGTCAACCCCGGAGATGCCCAGCAGGTAGTTAATCAGCGAACCGGCACCAGAACCCCTAGCTGCAATTCGAATGCTCATGTCACGAATCATTTGAGCCACATCCGCAACGGTCAGGAAGTAGGTGGCAAATCCCAGCTGGTTGACCGCAATTAGCTCTTTACTCAAGCGGTGTTGAATCTCGGCCAGTTTTGAAGCCGGTGCATTTGGGTAGCGCCAATGAATTGCACTGTGAGTTTTTTGCCACAGCACCTCAAACGGGTTGCCGGTTATCCCAAGCGCTGATTGCTCCGGAGTCTTAGGTTTTCCCCAACCGCAATCAGACTCAGGTTCCAATCGACAGCGGTCTGCCAGATTCGCGGTGCTTCGCAATAGCTCAATTGAGCTCTTTGGGTCTTCGGTTATTTCAAGAGCCAGCCTCACCATCTCAGATTTTGGCTTAAGCCAGGCCTGAGCATTTGGTTGCGGTGCGAATAGCCCAAGTGGTTCAAGGAGCCTGGCTGAATCCAGGACATCGGCGGTTACGGCATCATCCGGCTCTAAATACCTAACGGCATTACTCAATATGCTCGGCAGCTTGCTGGTTCGACTAAGTTCCAACATTGCCCTGGCGTGCTCAATCGATAGTGCAGCCCCGGGTTGAGTGAGGTGGGTGACCACCTCGATTGCCAATTGGCCAGGAGTTGAAAGCTCGCTTTGCAGTTCACCAAGGCGCTGTCTTGCCAGCTCAGGATTGATAATCACCGACTCTGAGACGATATTCTCTGCGCCTATCAAGATGGTGCAGTGCCTACTTAGTTCAGCCAATGTCTTGAGATCGATAGCAATATTCTTTTGCTTTCCGCGCCCGGTTTGCGCAGCCGAGATGATCCGGCACAGCCCAGCCCAACCCATACCTTTGTCGTGGCCGTGGGCGAGAATGGTGACCCTGCCGAAATCCACAACCCTTAGGTTTACTCCGATGATCGGGGAGATGCCCAGTTGAACACAGGCACCTATGTGTTTTATAGCTCCGTACAGTCCATCTCTATCGGTTACCGCAAGCGCATCAAACCCCATCGCCTTGGCAGCAATAGCGAGGCGTTCGGGTCTAGTGACTCCGTAGTGGGCAGAGAATGCAGAAGATACGTTTAGGTGGGTAAAACTCATTGGTTATTGAGTTGGTTTACTTCCCAGCGATCATCTGGCTGTTGGTGGCTGAGCTCGAAGAAAAAGCGAACATCTCCGCTTGCTGCCCACAAGCGCCACATCTCCACCTCTAAAAGAGCAGCTCCAGCCCCTTTGGGGGCCGCAGCGGCATCTTCCCACCACAATCTTCTGGAATACCAGCGGACCGGTCTGGAGGCCACCAGGAACGATTTACCCTGATAGTTAAAGCCAACTGGAGCACCATCAAAATCCAGCATCACGCCGGTAATTTCTTCTAGTCGCATTCCCCAAACCTCTCGCAATTCGAACAAATGTTCGAATACTTAGAAGTGTATTGGTGGCACCGACATTTTCAAAATGAGTTAGCTAATCCTGGCAATAAGTTCTGCGGAATTGTTCTGAACCGAACCAACTGCACTGGAAACCGCATGGTATTCAAGCGCTGCTGCGACCTGATCGGATTCATCGCTTATCGCAGCAAGCACCTCAGCGGTGGTCTGGTAATCCGGGGCAAGCCAAGCGCTGAGGTTCTCCTCGGAGAGCATCACCGGATTGCGGTTGTGAATCTGAGCGAGCTCTGGAGCGGATTCTTTGGTTAGAAGTGATGCGGTCAATACCCATCTGGTTGGGTCATCCGCAGCCTTGGCTGGGTTTCGCCACCAAGAATAGATACCGGCGAAGGCCAGCATTCCTTCGCTTGGGTAAATGAAGAAGGGAACCTTGCTGTCTGGGACTGTGCTTTGCCATTCAAAATAGCCATCGGCGGGTATTGCACAGCGCTTAGAAAGCGCTGACTCTTGAAAGCTTGGCTTATCCAGCACAGATTCGATTCTGGCGTTTATCAGCGGCGTGGTTGAGACTTCCTTGGCCCAGCTCGGAATCAGTCCCCAGCGGGCCGAGTGCAGCTGCCTGGAGGGCATGCCGTCAATCTCACGCTCCACAATCATTGGGATCTGGGTGGTTGGGGGAACGTTGAAACTTCTGAAATCAGATTCGGTTTCTAGTTCGTCGATTTCAAACAGCTCGGTAATCATGTCCGTGGTCTTTGCAATTACAAATCGACCGCACATAACTAATCAGTCCCAACCTTCGAATCGCATTTTGCTAGCAAGAATCCTGTCATAACCATTGCAACTCAGCTGATTGGCTGAGCCAAAAGTTCTAGTCGCTTCACAAAAGAACCGGCAAATCTCGGCGGAGCAAGCTGCACGCCATCCCACGCGGTGACATAGCGAATTCCCTGAAGTGAGCTAAGGCTCCAAACCTCGCAGTCCAAAAGCTGAGGCGGAGTAGCCCGCTCGGTGCTGGTTTCATAGCCGGCTTGATTCGCTAGTTCAAAAACCAAGTTTCGAGTAATCGAAGGCAGCCAATTGGTTGAATCATCGGGCCCATAAAGCACATCATCTCGCCACCACACAATTGAGCTCAGCGCACCATCGGCGACGTGTCCAGATTCACTGAGCAATACCGCCTCATCTGCCCCACTAAGGTTTGCCCGGCGTCTGATTTGCTGGCAGATTGAAAGATCCGGACCTTTGATTTGGAACTGCTTTCTTGGATCTGGTTCATCACTGCTCCAAAGACTTAGCGATTCAGTTCGCTCCGGGGACTCCCTGAGACGAAACACCAAACGCTCTCCGGCTGGGAGCTGGTCGCGATATTCCATTCTCGGAAACCAGTCACCCTCGGTTGGAATAAGCAGCTTTAGCGATTCAAAGAAAGGTTCTAGTTCGCCCTGGGTTTGATCGTCGACTATTGAGGACTGAAAGCGTGCGAAGTGCTGATCCAGAGCCCTTACTCTTCCGTTTCGGACTAGAAAGCTGTCTGCAACGGTTAGGGATTCACTGAGTGTGGCATCAACGCGACAAAGCTCCTTGTCGCGGTATTGGTAGAAATCTCCAGCTACGCTCATCTGAACTAGATTAGGTGCCTGAAGGAGGTCCAATGCCGCTGTATTGCGAATCTTTGCAATCTTGGACCTCAGCTCAAGATATTTTTTGCTCAATCTTTGCTAACCAACCAAATGCTTTCTGGCTGGATAGACAACATCACCCAACCTCGCCGTTTTCGATAATGGGCATTGGTTACCCAAGCCAAGAAATTGATTTGGACGAGAGTTTTGAAGATCTCGAACTTCCCTTCCCGTTCAGGCCAATGCTGGTAGGAGTCATGCACTATTCGGACGCCGAAGAGTTTTCTGGTGCGGGGAATTGGCTCAAGGTTGACCGAGCATTTGTCTACGACCACAGCCATAAGCGGCTGTACTTTGTTGGCCGATTTGAGAGCAGGGCCGACTTTGACCAGTGGCACCATGCCGCGCTGTTGCGTCTTGCCCTAATCGGCGGCGATTCTGCCAGTTACGCACTTCACAACCAGGCCGCCACCAGCACAGAGTTGATTTGCGAAGACAGTAAAGCTAAGTATCAGCAAAAGATAGGAATCGCCAAAGAACACATCGCCAGGGGAGATGTTTATCAACTCTGCCTAACCACCCGGTTGGTTGGTGAATACCTAGGTGATGAGCTGTCTTATTTCCTGAGGCTGCGCAGGCAAAACCCAGCTCCCTACGCATCCTTTATTCGGATTGGTCGAAAATCTTTCGTCAGCATCTCGCCAGAGCGTTTTTTAACAATCGACTCTAAGACCGCGACCTCCAGTCCGATTAAGGGAACCAGGCCAAGATCTGAAGATCAAGAGCTAGATGCACAATTAGCCGCCGAACTCAGCGAGAGCGAAAAAGAGCGCGCCGAAAACCTAATGATTGTTGATCTGGTGCGCAACGATCTATCGGTTGTCTGCACCCCAGAGTCGATTTTGGTGAGCGATCTACTAAAGGTAAAAAGCTATTCCACCGTTCACCAGCTGGTCTCCGATGTCAGCGGGAAGCTTCGCGAGGGTGTCAGCACCTCTGGGGCAATCGCTGCCCTTTTCCCAGGTGGCTCCATGACCGGTGCACCAAAGCTTCGGGCAATACAGATCATCTCGGACTTAGAAGAATCAAAGCGCGGGGCATACTCGGGCGCTCTTGGCTGGGTTGGTGGCAATGGCAACTTGGATTTGGGCATGGTTATCAGGACCGCGGTGTTTGAATCCGGAATGGTCAGCATAGGAATCGGTGGCGGGATAACCTCCGGTTCAGAGCCAGAGGCCGAACACCAGGAGATACAAATCAAGGCTCAAGCACTGGTTAGTGCCCTTTCTGCCGCCGTGCGTTGGTAACCTTTTACCCTAGATGTTTTGAGGTTTTCATTGAGCACTGAGTACAACTTCCACGCCATTCAAGATAAGTGGCTTCCAGTTTGGGATGAGCAAAAGCCATTCAAATCTGCCCGCCCAGGGGATGCGCGTCCAAAGAAGTACGTACTCGACATGTTCCCATACCCATCCGGTGACCTTCACATGGGTCACGCTGAGGCTTATGCACTGGGCGATGTAGTCGCTCGATACTGGTCGCAAAAGGGCTTTAACGTCATGCACCCAATTGGCTGGGATGCCTTTGGACTTCCTGCCGAGAACGCAGCAATCAAGCGTGGCCTTGATCCTCGAAAGTGGACCTACGAAAACATCGATCAGCAAAAATCCTCAATGCGTCGCTACGCATCCAGCTTCGACTGGGATCGAGTGCTACAAACCTGCGATCCGCTTTACTACCGCTGGAACCAGTGGCTTTTCCTAGAGTTCTATAAGCGCGGGCTTGCCTATCGCAAAAACTCCAATGTGAACTGGTGCCCAAGTTGCCAAACCGTTCTGGCAAATGAACAAGTTGTGCAGGGGCTTTGTGAGCGTTGTGATTCGCAAGTAACCAAGAAGGCCCTTACCCAGTGGTACTTCAAGGTGACCGAATATGCAGATCGCCTACTGGACGATCTGGATACTCTCGAGGGCAACTGGCCAGCCAAGGTGCTAACCATGCAGCGCAACTGGATCGGAAGATCTCAGGGTGCCAATGTCGACTTTGAAATCGAAGGCCGCTCAGAGCGACTAAGCGTCTTCACCACCCGTCCAGACACCCTTTACGGTGCAACCTTTATGGTTGTCGCCGTCGATAGTAATTTGGCTGCCGAGCTGGCGTCGATGGCAGAGCCTTCTACCCGGATGAAATTCCAGGCATACCTGGATAACGTCAAGCAGTCCAATGACATCGAGCGTTTGGCCACCGATCGCGAGAAGACCGGAGTCTTCTTGGACCGCTACGCGATCAATCCACTCAGCGGTGCTCGAATTCCGATTTGGGCATCTGACTATGTGCTGGCAGATTACGGAACCGGAGCAATCATGGCGGTTCCGGCACACGATGATCGAGACATGGCATTTGCCAATGCTCTAGACCTGCCGGTTATCGACGTGATCGATACCGGCGATGAACTGCCATCGGTATCCCGAGTTGCAACAAGTGGCGACGGAGTGGTAATCAATTCCGGCGAACTAAATGGCCTATCTAAAAAAGATGCCATCGCTAGGGCAATCGAGATCATCGCCGAGCGCAAGGTTGGTAATGGCGCAAAGAACTTCCGGCTTCGCGATTGGCTGATTTCTCGTCAGCGCTACTGGGGCACTCCAATCCCGATCATCCACTGCGAGTCCTGCGGTGAGGTTCCTGTTCCTCAAGATCAGCTGCCGGTCGAACTTCCCGATAGCGCTGGATTGGACCTATCACCCAAGGGCACATCACCACTTGGTGCCGCAAGCGATTGGGTCAATGTTTCCTGTCCTAAGTGTGGCAAGCCAGCAAGGCGCGACTCTGACACCATGGACACTTTCGTAGATAGCTCCTGGTATTTCTTGCGCTACCTAAACCCAACCAGCGAAGAGTTTGCATTTGACCCTCAAGCTGCTAAGGATTGGGCACCTGTTGACCAATATGTTGGTGGTGTAACCCACGCTATCCTGCACCTGCTTTACGCTCGCTTTTTCACCAAGGTGCTGCACGATATCGGCCTGATCGATTTCGAGGAACCGTTCACCAGACTGCTCAACCAGGGCATGGTCTTGATGAACGGTTCAGCCATGAGCAAGTCGCGAGGAAACCTTGTAAGGCTTTCTGAACAGCTAGACGAGCATGGTGTTGACGCAATTCGCCTCACTATGGCATTCGCTGGTCCACCAGAGGACGACATTGACTGGGCTGACGTATCGCCTGGCGCAAGCTCTAAGTTCCTTGCACGTGCATGGAGAATTGCCCAGGATGTAGATTCCGCTGCCGGAATAGATGTCACCACTGGCGATGCATCGGTGCGCAAAGCAACCCACACATTCCTAGCCGGATTCAAAGAAGCTATCGAGTCTTTCAAATTCAACGTCGGTGTCGCCAAGGCCATGGAGCTAACCAACGCGCTTCGAAAGGCGATTGACTCTGGTTGCGGACCCAAGGACCCAGCGGTCCGTGAAGGCGCAGAAGAGCTAGCCAAGGCACTGTCACTATTTGCACCATACGCTTCCGAAGACATGTGGTCACTACTGGGCCACCAGCCTTGCGTTGCACTCGCGCAATTTAGAGAAGCCGACCCCTCACTATTGGTTGAAGATTCAGTAGTTGCCATTGCGCAGGTTGATGGAAAACTTAGAGACCGGTTTGAAGTCCCTTCCAACATCTCAGAGCAAGAATTGCGAGAACTGGCCTTGAACTCTGATGCGGTAAGGCGAGCAATTGGCGATAAAGAACTTGCACAAGTGATCGTTCGCGCTCCAAAACTTGTGAACATCGCCACCAAGTAATCACTTTTCCACCGCTTGAGATATAGTCCGCTCGATTCATTGAGCATGGCTGCATTCTTGCGGCATGCAGAAAGTTATGAACTGGCTTAGGGCCTTATCGCTAAGTCAAAAAGTTGTAGTTGGAGCTTTGGCTGTTGCTGTTCTCTATTTACTAGGAAGCTCCTTTAGCTCCGAGAATCAAGCCAACAAGCTAGATCTAAGCTATGTCGGTGAAATAGCGTCAGAGTCGAACAAAGTAACCAGCCAGATTTTTGTCCACGTCGCTGGTGAGGTGAAGAAGCCCGGACTCTATGCGGTGGATGTTGGGTCAAGAGTCGAGGATGCCATCGCGTTGGCTGGAGGCATCACCTCTTCAGCGTTTGAGCAAAGTGTGAACCTGGCTCGAATGGTCTCTGATGGTGAGCAGATAGTCGTTCTGGATAAATCACAGGTCAGCTCAGGCGGAACCAGCTCGCAATTCATCTCTCTCAACAACGCAACTGTTCAGCAGCTTGAGTCTTTGCCTGGAGTTGGGCCTGCGATGGCCTCACGGATCATTGAACACCGCGAGTCAATTGGCTCATTCTCCGATTTGTCCCAACTAAAAGATGTCTCAGGTATCGGCGACAAGTTATACGCGAAGATCTCTAAAGACTTGACGTTGTGATCCCATTTCTAGCCGGACTCACTTGGGTTTACTTGTGGGTTACGGCTGAAGAAGGCCTTGAATCCAGCCTGAAGTTGAGCTTTCCAAAAGTTGAGGCCGTTGAGGAGCTGCGCGCCAAGTTTCTCTTCAATCTCTCTGGCGTAACTCAAGACAGTGCGGGCTTAGTCGGTGGGCTGGCTATTGGAGAGCGTGGCTTGATTAGCGAATCGCTAGCCGAAAACATGAAGGAGCTTTCGCTTACCCACCTGGTTGCGGTCAGCGGAGCTAACTTGGCGATTATTGCGGCAGCTGTTTTTCTCACAGCATCAATGTTGGGCTTTGCAAGATCGTGGAGGTTCATTCTTTCTTACCTAGCAATTGCTTGCTATATAGTTTTAGTTGGTCCTGAATCCAGTGTTTTAAGGGCTGGAGCCATGGCGACCTTTGTGCTAACAGGTTGGTGGCTTGGGAGAAAAGTTCACCCGCTGATCCCACTCTCGTGGGCAGTTTTGCTGCTATTGCTAATTGACCCAGGTCTTGCGGTCGACATCGGTTTCGCACTTTCGGCTTTCGCCACTTTAGGACTGTTGGTACTTGCCGGTCGCTTGCATGAGCGACTTGAGCCAAGGATTGGGACTTGGTTGTCGATAGGAGTGTCGGCATCGATGGCGGCTCAGTTATATACCTTGCCGGTGCTACTAATTTTGCAACCCTCAATTCCGCTTTATTCAGTGCTTGCGAATCTGGCCGTTGAGTTAGTTGTCGCGCCAGTGACGGTTTTGGGAATTCTCGCGGTGTTGGCCTCCGCAATTTTCCCTCCGCTAGCAAAGCTTTTATCCCTGATTGCATCTTTTGGAACCTGGTGGATTGAGGTCGTTGCAAACCATCTGAGTCAACTGCCGCTTACCCGAGTGCCAATGCTGCCTGGACCGATCGGAGTTTGGTTTACCGTGTTGTTGGTTTTGGGATTGACCATGCTTGCAATCTCCACCCACCCACCTCTGCGTTTGCTCGGCGTGATATTTGTCTCCGTTTTTGTAATCCCCATTGCATGGGTTGCGACAGATCTAAATCGACAGACATCGTTCCATCAAGGTTGGGAGGTTCTCAATTGCGATGTCGGTCAGGGCGATGCACTGCTGATTCGCAGTCGAGGACAAATTGCACTAATCGATGTTGGTCGTGAAGATCAGCCAATTGACAATTGCCTAAAAAGCCTTGGAATCGAAAGGCTTGATCTTCTGGTGCTGACGCACTTTGATGCCGATCACGTTGGCGGGATCGCCGGTGCAATGCGAAACAGGACTGCAGGTCTGGTTCTGATCTCAGGCTTCAAAGACGACCGGCCACTAGTTAGCTTGGTCTCTGAGGTGCTCGCCATCTCAGCTGATTCAGTTCAAATTGGACATCGAGGAATGACGGGAGATCTTGGCGAAGTGAGATGGTCGGTTCTAAGCCCGACATCAAATGCCACAGAGGCCGAGGATTCAAATGACGCATCGGTCGTGATGACTTTTGACTTTCAGGAATTCAGCGTTCTAGCGCTAGGCGATTTAGGGGAGCCTGGTCAGCAAAGGTTGTTGCGGCATTCTTGGCCTAAACTGTGGGTGTTGAGAGAGAAGCCACTGGTTTTAAAGGTTGCCCATCACGGGTCCAAAGATCAGTCGGAGCAGTTGCATCAGTTGATTCAGCCAGATGTTGCAATCTTCTCCGTGGGGCAGGGGAATGACTACGGACATCCCTCAGCTAAGACGCTGGCGCTGGTTTCTGGCACGGGAGCAAAGGTATTGAGGTCTGATTCTCAGGGTCCAATATCAATCCGGCTCGAGGGAGAAGAGCTGGTTGCTTCCTCCGGAGGTAAACTTTCGCTGTGAGCGGGAAAACGGTCTATTGGAATCAAGCAGAGTCTGCTCCGCTTGTTCTGGTGACTGGAAATGAAAGCTATCTGGCTTCCCGTGCAATATCTTCCATCAAGGCAAAGCTCAGGGCGCAGCATCCTGATCTCGAAGTGACTGAAGTCGCCGAGTCGGACTATTCGCCAGGGCTACTTTTTACCGTTGCCGCCCCCTCGCTTTTCGCAGAACCACGATTGGTAATAATCCAGACTGCTTCTGAGGGCTTGTTGGAAGATTTGACGCACTTGCTGGCCGAGCCAGTGGATAGCTGCACCGTCGTCGTCAGGTTGCCAAATGCGGTTGGTCACAATGGAAAAGTGAAAACCGCACTGGGTCCCAAATCGCTTGTGGTCTCTTGCGAGGAGCTCAAAAAGGATGCCGAAAAGGCTGAGTTTGTGAAGGCAGAACTGCAAGCCTTAGGAAAGAAGATCGATACTGCTGGCCTAAAAGCACTTTTGTCAGCATTCAACCAAGACTTAGGCGAACTTGGCGGAGCATGCTCGCAATTGGCAACCGTTGGGGCCACAACCATCAACCTGGAGATTGTCGAACAGATATTCCAGGGCAGGGTTGAAACTAACGCGTTCAAGATTGCTGATGCGGCCCTAAGCGGCAATGCGGCTGAAGCTATTCGACTATTTCGTCACGGATTCACCACTGGAATCGACCCGGTTGCCCTTAGCGCTGCGCTCACCATGAAGATTCGGCAGCTTGCTCGGCTTTTCAACGACAGAAACGCATCCCCCGGTGCTCTGGGCATGCAGCCATGGCAGCTTGAAAAGGCTAGAAGAGAACTGTCCGGCTGGGAAGAGTCACAGCTGATCAAACTGGTTCAGTTGGCTGCACAAACTGATGCTGACGTAAAGGGCGCAAGCAGGGATCCTGGCTTCTCAATTGAGAAGCTGCTGTTTGCTATGGCCCGGAAATAAAAAAACCGGGCCGAAGCCTGGTCTTTCATAAAAATCTTTAGAGAGCTGAAACCTTCTTGCTGATAGCGCTCTTGCGGTTAGCAGCCTGGTTCTTGTGAACAACACCCTTTGAAACAGCCTTGTCAATCTTGCGAGTTGCTACAACTAGAGCCGCTGCAGCAGCGGTCTTGTCGCCACCCTCGGTAGCCTCACGAACTGCGCGAATTGCAGTCTTGAGCTCTGAGCGGACAGCCTTGTTGCGTGCCTCGGCCTTGCGGTTGGTTCCGATGCGCTTGATGTTCGACTTGATGTTTGCCATGGTTCACTTTCTTAGGCGAAAACTTTGTTGAGGTGAATGACCTCAGAACAAGGGGAAACTCTATCAGTTTGATGCAATAAGGGCAAGCACCATGCGAGAATACCTACATCTAGATTCCCAAAGCAGAGGTTAGTTTGTCGCCACGCGCCCTAAAGGCCCTTGTACCGTCTCAAACGGCCCCGAGCCAGATCCGCAATTTCTGCATCATTGCGCATATTGACCACGGAAAGTCCACCCTGGCGGACCGTATGCTGCAGCTCACAGGAATTGTTAGCGATCGCGACATGCGTGCTCAGTATTTAGACCGCATGGACATCGAGCGCGAGCGTGGAATCACAATCAAGAGCCAGGCGGTTCGCTTGCCTTGGGAGTTTGAGGGCGTGACCTACGCCATGAACATGATTGACACCCCGGGCCACGTTGACTTTACCTACGAGGTATCACGGTCATTGGCAGCCTGCGAGGGTGCAGTCTTGCTGGTTGATGCGGCTCAGGGCATTGAAGCCCAGACGCTTGCCAATCTCTACCTAGCGATGGAAAACGATCTACAGATCATTCCTGTTTTGAACAAGATTGACCTGCCTGCCGCCCAGCCGGAGAAGTATGCCGAGGAGCTAGCGAGCCTGATCGGTGGAAATCCTGAGGACTGCCTAAGGGTTTCAGGTAAAACCGGAGTCGGTGTCGCTGATCTTTTGGACAAGATTGTCGGAACTGTGCCAGCCCCGGTCGGAGATGCCAACGCCCCAGCCAGAGCAATGATTTTTGACTCGGTATACGACTCATATCGCGGTGTAGTTACCTATGTTCGTATGATCGACGGAACCCTGCATCCTCGTGAGCAAATCCAGATGATGTCGACCAAGGCTGTTCACGAACTTTTGGAAATCGGTGTTATTGCGCCTGAGCCCGAATCAACTCAGGGACTCTCTGTTGGTGAGGTTGGCTACCTAATCACCGGTGTGAAGGATGTGCGTCAGTCCAAGGTCGGTGACACCGTTACCACCAAACTAAAGCCAGCCACCCAAGCGCTCAAGGGCTACTCAGAGCCAAAGCCAATGGTTTTCTCCGGTATCTACCCAATCGACGGCAGTGATTACCCGAACCTGCGTGAAGCGTTGGACAAGCTCCGACTCTCTGACGCATCCTTGGTCTACGAGCCAGAGACCTCGGCTGCCCTAGGTTTTGGCTTCCGATGTGGATTTCTAGGTCTTCTGCACCTTGAGATCATCACCGAGCGTCTAGAGCGCGAGTTCAACCTGTCCCTGATTGCTACCTCGCCATCAGTGGTTTACAAGGTCACTGTCGATGATGGTAGCCAGCACATCGTGACCAACCCGTCTGAGTATCCAGAGGGCAAGATTCGTGAGGTGCAAGAGCCTATGGTCAAGGCGACCATCCTCAGCCCTAAGGATTACGTTGGCACCATCATGGAGCTTTGCCAGACCAAGCGCGGCAACATGATTGACATGCAGTACCTGGGTGAAGATCGCGTTCAACTTCGCTATAAGTTGCCACTTGCAGAGATCGTTTTCGACTTCTTTGATCAGCTCAAGAGCAAGACCCAGGGCTATGCATCTTTGGATTACGAAGAGGATGGCTATGCAGAGGGTGATCTTGTGAAGGTCGATCTTCTTTTGCAAGGCGAAAAGGTAGATGCGTTTAGCTCCATCGTTCATAAAGACAAGGCCTATGCCCATGGCACCAGGATTGCTGCAAAGCTGCGCGAACTTATCCCAAGGCAGCAGTTTGAGGTTCCAATTCAGGCCGCGGTCGGAGCTCGCATCATTGCTCGAGAGACCATTCGAGCGATCCGCAAGGATGTTTTGGCAAAGTGCTATGGCGGTGACATTTCTAGAAAGCGCAAGCTCCTGGAGAAGCAAAAAGAGGGAAAGAAGCGCATGAAGATGGTCGGTCGCGTTGAAGTACCGCAGGAGGCATTCATTTCTGCACTTTCCACCGAAGAGCCAAAGACTGACAAGAAGAAGTAGTTGGCTGCGTCTTTGCCTTTGGGTCTGAAGTGGCCAAGTGATAGTCAGCTAAAGCTGACACCAAACACCACCGCAACTTTCCACGCTTATGTTCACATCCCGTTCTGCGCGGTCCGCTGCGGTTACTGCGATTTCAACACCTACACCTCCAAAGAGTTGCGCGGTGTTTCGCAAGCCGAGTTCCACATCCCGCTAATTCAAGAGGTGAACCTCAGTAAGCAACTGCTTTCTAACTGGGGTATTCCGGATAGAAAACTGACGACCGTCTTCTTTGGGGGCGGAACGCCATCGATGTTCGAGGCAAGTCAGATTTCAGAGATTCTTGAATCGTTGAAGGAGAATTTCGGATTCATCGATGAAATCGAGATCACACTGGAAGCAAACCCGGAAGGGCTAGATCACCTAAAGCTTGAAGAGCTCAAAACCGTCGGCGTCAATCGAATCAGCCTCGGAGTTCAGTCATTTGATCAGCAGGTGCTGGACGTTTTGGACAGAGTACACAGCAAAGACAAGGTGATTGCGGCGGTCAAGCAAGCTCGAGAGCTTGGGCTTAGAGTCAGCGTCGATTTGATCTACGGTGCACCGGGAGAGACGCTGGAAAGCTGGAGACGCACTTTGGAGCAGGCGCTTGAGCTTGGGGTCGAGCACGTTTCCGCCTACTCGCTAATCATCGAAGAAGGAACTGCAATTGCCCGCAAGATTGCGCGTGGAGAGCTCGCAGAGGTTGATGAGGACCTAAATGCGGATAAGTATCTTCTGACAGAAGAGCTACTGGGCAATGCCGAGCTAAAAAACTACGAGGTTTCCAACTGGGGTAATCCATCACTTCACAACCAGGCCTACTGGCAATCTCAAGACTGGTGGGGCTATGGCCCAGGAGCTCACGGACATATCTCGGGGGCTAGATTCTGGAACCAAAAACATCCTGCGACCTACACAGCTGCGCTTGAAAAAGGCAGTCCTGTCGCAGGCTTTGAGTACCTGGATAAAAGAACTCAACTCGAAGAGCAGCTCTTGCTCATGCTTCGCACAAGCCGGGGTGTTCCAAGGTCGCTTCTTAGAGAACTAGGAGTTCCTACCGAGTTGGTCGCGAATGCGATTGCCACCGGGCTACTGGAATTAGCTGCGAATGACCAAATCAAGGCAACGCTTTCGGGCCGCTTACTGGTTGATGGGCTGGTGCTGGATTTTCTATCAAAATCCCAGGCTTGACCTAGAATTGGCACTCGAGGAAGGTGAGTGCCAATGATTCCAGAACGCTCTCTAGAGGTGCTGCGCGCAATCGTGCAGGACTTCATCTTCTCTTCCCAGCCGGTTGGCTCAAAGTCGCTACTTGATCGACACCCATTGGGTGTCTCGGCGGCGACAATTAGAAACGACATGGCGCTTTTGGAGGAGGAGGAGCTAATTGTTGCCCCTCACACCAGCGCTGGCAGGATTCCTACCGAGAAGGGCTATCGCCTTTTTGTTGACAAGCTTGCTGACCTAAAACCGCTATCAACTGGAGAAAAAGCTGCCATCGAGGGCTTCCTTGGCGGCGCACACGATCTCGATGAGATTGTCGAGCGAAGCGCTAGACAGCTGGCACTTCTGACTAACTCACTAGCGATGGTGCAGTACCCATCGCTAGGCAAGTCAACCGTGAGACACATTGAGTTGATACCGATCGGCACAAGCAGACTTTTGTTGATGTTAATCACGGACTCTGGTCGAGTCCAACAGCTGCAAATTGAGTCGAACTCGATGCAGGAAGATCTGATTCAAGAACTCCGCGGCCGCCTAAATGGAATGCTTTCTGGGTCAGCGCTGGCGGATGTCAAGGGCAAGCTAACCTCGTTGGATTCCGAGTTTGCACCTGACCGCAGGGCAATTGTGTTGCAGGTGATTCAGTCGCTGCAGTCTTTGGTAGATGCCAACCGACAGGAAAAACTTACGATTTCTGGAGCTGCCAATCTCGCAAAGCAAGAGCAGGATTTCTCTGGCGATCTTTCTTCGGTGCTGGAAGCGATCGAAGAGCAGGTAGTTCTTCTCAAGCTGTTAGATGAACTCCACAGTGATCAGCACGGTGTCGGCCTCAGAATTGGTTCTGAAATTGGCGTGGAAGGCCTAAAGAGCGCAGCAATTATGGTCACCGGTTACGAAAACCGTGGCACCGAGGTGGCAAAACTCGGAGTGCTCGGACCTACTCGAATGGACTATTCCGGAAACATTGCATCGGTTCGTGCGGTTGCAAGGTATTTGTCAAAGATTTTGGAGGCTAACGCTTGAGCGACCACTACGAGGTGTTGGGCGTATCTCGGACTGCAGGTGAGGACGAGATAAAGAAGGCTTATCGCAAACTTGCACGCGAGTTGCACCCGGACATCAACCCAGACCCTCAGGCAGCTGAGCGATTCAAGTTGGTAACCCATGCCTATGAGGTTCTAACCGATCCGCAGCAGCGTGCTGGGTATGACCGCGGCGGCGATGCCGGCTTTGGTCTTGGCGACATCTTCGAATCGTTCTTTGGTGGCGGATCATCGCGTGGTCCACAGTCTCGATCCCAACGTGGTCAAGATGCGCTTCTTCGGGTTGACCTAGATCTAGCCGAGGCAGTTTTCGGCGCGGAGAAGACCCTAACCATCGACACGGCAATTCTTTGCGACATGTGCCAGGGAAGCTGCTGCAAGCCTGGCACTAGCGTCCGCATTTGTGATATTTGCCGCGGTTCAGGTCAGATTCAACGCCAGGTTCAGTCCTTCATGGGCGTTATGGTGACCACATCGCCCTGTGGTTCTTGCCGCGGCACCGGTGAAGTGATTCCTGACCCATGCATAACCTGCCGAGGTCAGGGCAGAGTGCGCTCAAAGCGTGACTTGACTTTGGACATTCCAGCTGGTGTTGCAGATGGCATGCGACTTCACCTCTCTGGCCAGGGCGAAGTTGGTTTTGCCGGTGGACCAGCGGGAGACATCTACCTGGAAGTTTCGGTTAGGCCTCATGCAATTTTCGGTCGCGATGGTGACGATCTCGTTGCCCAGCTAGAAGTGCCAGTGGCCGACGCAGCCCTTGGTTTTGAAGTTCAAATCGAATCGCTAGATGGCGAAGTAAAGGTTGAGTCCAAACCGGGCGCTCAGCACGGTGATGTCATTACCCTCAAGGGGCTCGGAGCTTCTCGCATTAGAGGCAAGGGCAGAGGCGACCTTCGTCTTGAGTTGAAGGTGCTTACTCCAACTCGTCTTGATGGCAGGGGCAAGGACATCTTTAAAAAGCTTCGCGAACTTCACCTAGAAGATGTTCCCAGACTGGGATCTAGAAGAGCCAAGGGTCGCTTCTAGTGCATTGGCTTTACGACCCAGGACTTTGCTCTCAAAGCAATGTTTTGCCTGCAAGCGAAGCTAGTCACGCGAAGTCGCTTCGTCTAAGAGTGGGGGAGCAGGTTTCAATCACTAACGGGCTGGGCTTGGTCGCCACAGCTTCGATGACCTCAGAGACCGGCTACGAGATTTCAGAGTTACAGCAAAACAACCAGCGCACCCCGCGGTTTCACTTGGTGCAAGCTCTTGCCAAGGCCGATCGCGATGAGCTGGCCATGCAAACCTGCGTTGAGCTGGGACTAAGTAGTGTCACGCCCTGGAGCTCAGATCGTTCAATAGTTCGTTGGGATGGCAAAGAGGCAAAGAACCAAACTAGGTGGCAGCAAATTGCCATCGAGGCGATGAAACAATCCCAGCAGGCATTCCTTTGTGAGGTGAAGCCAATTGCTACCAGCAAGCAACTCAGTGCTGTCGGAACCGCATTGGTTTTGGATCCCAAGGCCACCAAATCGCTGACCGACTTTATGCCGCTGTCAGAGGATGTGACCTTGGTGGTTGGTCCAGAAGGCGGTATCTCAGATGCCGAATTTCAACTACTTGAGGAAAAAGGTTTTCAGCGGGTTCGGCTTGGCACTAGCGTGCTTCGAACCTCAAGTGCTGGAGCAGCCGCAATGGCGGCTTTGCAATTCGCTTTAGGGCTTTGGGCCTGAGACTTAGTATTGGGATTGGAGGATTCTTTGGACTGTATTTTTTGCAAGATTGTTAGTGGCGAATTTGGCACTGAATTCGTGGCTCAAAACGATCACGCCGTTGCGTTTTTGGACATCAACCCGCAGGCCAAAGTTCATGTCTTAGTGGTGCCCAAAACCCACACAACAAACATTTCTGAACTCGAAGATTCACAGGTTTTACTTGGGCTATTTGAACTGATTCGCGAGGTCGCGAATACCAAGACTGATGGTCAGTTCCGCTTGCAGTTCAACACCGGCAGCCGCGAGGGTCAATCGGTGTTCCACACCCATGCGCACGTACTAAGTAATCAGGCGAACTAGTGCCGCAAAAAACACTTGAAATAACAAAGGTTTCGGCTATTGATCTGCTTGGTCCGCAGGACAAAATTGCCAAAAAGTTAGAGCAAGAGTTCCCGGGTCTCAAGATTCAAAACCGCGGCACCTCATACATGCTTGAAGGTTCCGAAGAGCAGCTGATTTCGGCGGAGCGCACCCTTTTGGAGCTTGCCGACCTGGTTGCCCAGGGCGTTGCTCCGGATGAGAGATCGGTGATTGAAAGTGCAAGAATCATCGAGCAAAATCCCGAGGAAATCCCATCCAAGGTTCTTGGCACCGGAGGCATCAGCACTCCAGGGAAAACTGTCCGAGCAAAGACGCTTGGTCAAAAGCAGTATCTCGAAGCAATTGATCAAAACACCATCACCTTTGGAATTGGACCCGCCGGAACCGGCAAGACCTATTTGGCCGTGGCAAAAGCAGTGGTAGCTCTTTACAGTCGCCAAGTGAGCAGAATCATTCTGACTAGGCCAGCGGTCGAGGCCGGAGAGCGACTTGGATTCTTGCCTGGGACCCTGAGCGACAAGATTGACCCTTATCTTCGCCCGCTCTTCGACGCGCTGCAGGAGATGCTTGAACCGGAGGCAACTCATCGCTTGATTGAGGCCGGTGTAATTGAAGTCGCACCGCTTGCCTACATGCGTGGAAGGACCTTAAACGACTCATTCATTATTTTGGATGAGGCGCAAAACACCACCGCGGAGCAGATGAAGATGTTCCTGACCCGTCTTGGCTTCAACTCCAAAATGGTTATCACCGGCGACACAACCCAGGTTGATTTGCCATTTGGTAAGTCGGGTCTGAAGGTTGCAACCGACATTCTTTCCGGGGTCGAGGGTCTGCACATTGCTACCCTGAGCAGTAAAGATGTGGTTCGACACGAACTAGTTACCCGCATTGTTGAGGCTTACGACAGGAGCGACATTGAGCATTGAGATTTCCAACGAGTCGGAAATCGTTGTTGATGTTGAGCGTATCCAGTTGCTTGCGGTGAGTGTTCGAGATGCTTTGAAGTTGCACCCAATGGTTGATGTCGGAATCATTTTTGTCGACGAGGGTCCCATGACTGACCTTCACGTCAAGTGGATGGACGAGCCAGGACCAACTGACGTACTGAGCTTCCCGATGGATGAGCTTCGTCCAGGTTCAGATTTGGTTCCATCACCCGAGGGTGTATTGGGAGACATTGTGGTTTGCCCTCAGGTTGCGACCAAACAGGCCGAAACCGCCGGGCACCCAGTAATAAACGAGATCCTTTTACTTGTTACTCACGGCATGCTGCACCTGGTTGGTTTTGACCACGCCGAGCCTGAGGAAGAAAAAGAGATGTTTGGGCTTCAAAAAGAACTCCTAGAGAAGTTCTACGAGAGCGAATCAAGCAATGCTTGAAATTCTGCTTGGTCTAACAGCCTTGGTTTTGATCTCGCTGTTGTCAATTGTTCAGGCTCACCTTCAGGCCATTGAGGACCCGCGTTCGAGTGCGATATCTATCGCTAGAACATTGCTTTTGGTGATTGTGGCAGCCAGCTGGTTGGCGTTTTCTTCGAGCCAGGCACCATTCGCACTCGTTCTTGCAATTGCGCTGCTGGCTCTTTGGTTAGTCCAGCAGTTGATAGGTCGAGCACTCGGACAAAGAGCTTTAGCGGAATCGCTGGCGGCAAGGTTTGAGCCCTTCGTGAAGTTCTGGTCGAAATTTGCCGTTCCACTTCGACTCACGACTCCAGAGGTGGTCGAGGAGTATGAGCAGGAACTAATCGAGTCGGTTGAAGACTTTTCCGAGACTGTGGTTCGCGAGGTAATGGTTCCTCGCGTCGATATGGAGATCGTGAACTCCGTTGACTCGCTTGAGAAAGCACTGGCGGTCTTTATTTCAACCGGTTACTCAAGACTGCCGGTGATTGGCGATGACGTTGATGACGTGGTCGGTGTGCTCTATCTGAAAGACCTTGCGCGTTACACCCACCAAGACCCAGGGCTTTTGGCAACGACTTCCTCAAAGGAAGCAGCCCGCCCAGCCCTGTTCACGCCTGAGACGATTTCGGTTGCACAGCTTTTGCGTCAAATGCAGAAATCCGGTACCCAGATCGCCATTGTCTCTGATGAATATGGCGGAGTTGCAGGTATTGCGACCATCGAAGACCTGCTTGAAGAAATTGTTGGTGAAATTAGCGACGAGCACGACCGGGAGACCGAGGACATTGTTTTGGTCGGTCTAAATCTCTACCGTGTGAACCCCAGGGTAACGCTGGACGAGATGTCCGAGCACTGCGAAGTTGAGATCGAGGATGAAGACGTTGACACCGTCGGAGGTTTACTCATCAAGGGCTTAGGTGAATTGCCAAAGGGCGGTGAAGTGGTGGCGATTGCCGGCATCGAACTAACCGCAGAACGTGTTGACGCCAGGCGCGGAAGAATTCTTAGCGTTTTAGTTAGAAAGCTGGAGCAAACCGATGACTGAATTTAGAGCAGGGTTTGTGTCCTTTGTTGGAAGACCAAACGTTGGTAAATCGACACTCATGAACGCGATTGTCGGGCAGAAATTTGCCATCACCAGCTCCAAGCCACAAACCACCCGCAAGGCAATTAGAGCGATTCTAAATCGGGAAGACTCCCAGTTGATCATTGTTGATCTGCCCGGTGTACACCGCCCAAGAACGCTTCTGGGTCAGCGCCTAAACGACTTGGTGACCTCAACCCTCACGGATGTTGATGTGATTGCGTTTTGCTCGCCAGCCAACGAGAAAATTGGTCCAGGGGATCGGCACATAGTTGCAGACCTAGAGCGTTTTCCGAAGTCCCGGAAAATCGCGATTGTCACCAAGGTGGACACCGTCTCCAAACAGAGCTTAGCCGAGCACCTTATGGATGTTCAGGCAATGGGCGACTGGGCTGAGATTGTTCCGGTCTCCGGGCTAAAAGGGATCCAGGTTGAACTGCTGGCAGATCTTCTGTTTAAGCAACTTCCGGTTAGCCCCAAGTTGTATCCAGATGATGTTGAGACCGGTGAGAGTGAAGACGACCTGATTTGCGAACTAGTTCGCGAGGCTGCCCTCGAACTAGTTGAAGACGAATTGCCGCACTCACTGGCGGTCACCCTGGATGAGATTGTCCTAAGTGATGACAAGCCAAACATTCACGTCAGTCTCTGGGTTGAGCGCGATAGCCAAAAGGGAATCGTGATCGGTAAAGCGGGCTCGATGCTCAAGAAGATTGGCTCTGAGGCAAGAGCCCAGATTCAGACCCTGCTTGGTTATCCCGTGCACCTGTCAATTCAGGTCCGGGTGGCTCCGGATTGGCAGCGTAACCCCAAGCAACTAGGCAAACTCGGCTTCTAGTGCTAGATTTTGGGGATGCGTTCCGCTCTCTTGCTTAGTGGCCGCGACGAGGCCTAATTCGGCCCATTCTCGTCGCGGAGCCTAGGTGCGGCCACCAAAAACTTTAGGCGGGAGCAAAAATGGAAAACAATCAAAGACCTTCAAAGATGCCTTTTGGGCGTTACAAGCCATTTCACGAGCAGGTAAAGATCGAACTTGCTGATCGAACCTGGCCAACCAAGCGGATCGAAAAGGCACCGCGCTGGTGCGCGGTTGACCTACGCGATGGCAATCAAGCTCTAATCGACCCGATGAGCCCCGAACGCAAGCTTGAGATGTTCAAGCTTTTGGTGAAGATGGGCTACAAGGAGATTGAGGTCGGATTCCCTTCGGCGTCTCAAACCGACTTCGACTTTGTTCGCATTTTGGTTGACGACAACCACATTCCAGATGACGTCACCATTCAGGTGCTAACTCAAGCTAGAGACCACCTCATTGAGCGCACCTATGAGTCGATCAAAGGTGCCAAGCGTGCGATTGTGCACTTTTACAACTCGACTTCGATTCTGCAGCGCAGGGTGGTTTTTGGGCAGGACAAAGAAGGCATTAAGGAGATAGCACTTTCTGCAGCTAGAAAGTGTTTGGAGCTAGAAGCAACCGTTCCTGAGACCGAAGTCTTTTACGAGTACTCACCAGAGTCTTACACCGGTACCGAGTTGGAGTATGCGGTTGAGGTTTGCAATGCGGTTGCGGCGGTAATCAACCCAACTCCGCAGCGCAAGCTGATTATCAACCTTCCTGCAACCGTCGAGATGGCTTCTCCAAATGTCTACGCCGATTCAATTGAGTGGATGTCGAGAAACTTGACTCCTCGCGACAGCATTATCGTTTCGCTACACCCGCACAACGACCGCGGCACCGCGGTTGCCGCCGCTGAACTCGGCTACATGGCAGGAGCGGACCGTATCGAGGGTTGCCTCTTTGGCAATGGCGAGAGAACCGGAAACGTTGACCTGGTAACCCTTGGGCTAAATCTATTCAGCCAGGGCATTGATCCACAGATTGACTTCTCGGACATCGACCAGATCAAGCGCACGGTTGAATACTGCAACCAGCTACCAGTTCCAGAGCGCTCACCATACGGTGGCGACTTGGTTTACACCGCTTTCTCCGGAAGCCATCAGGACGCCATCAAGAAGGGCTTTGAACACCTCGCCAAGGATGCTGCTGCAGCTGGAGTGAGTGTGGATGAATACACCTGGGGTGTGCCATACCTTCCAATTGATCCGAAGGATGTTGGTAGAAGCTACGAGGCTGTGATTCGAGTGAACTCGCAATCCGGCAAGGGTGGCGTGGCTTATCTTCTGAAGGCAGATCACAACCTTGAACTGCCTAGGAAGCTGCAGATTGAGTTCTCACGCGTGGTGCAGGAGCACACCGACAGTCAGGGTGGAGAGGTTACCAGCGATCAGCTTTGGGAAATTTTCCAGGATGAGTATCTACCTAGCACTGATGTTGATTCCAAGTGGGGTCGATTCGAGCTCAAGCGCATGCGCACTGAGAGCGAGATGGATGGCGTGGTAAACCTAGCGGTCGTGCTTCGCGATGGAACCGAGGAAGTATCGGTCTCAGGAACTGGTAATGGCCCGATCTCAGCGTTTATTGACGTGCTTTCTAAGCAGGGTGTCTCCGTGAAGGTTAATGACTACCTCGAGCACACACTCAGTGCATCTGGCGATGCCTTGGCTGCTGCTTACACCGAGTTGGTTGTGGATGGCAAAGTGCTTTGGGGAGTAGGTATCGATGGTGACATCGCAATTGCTTCCATCAAGGCCCTGATCTCTGCTGTCAATAGAGCGGTTCGCAGCTAGCCTGAACTGGTTTCAGGCAAGCTTCGGCGATACTTTCTAGCATGCCGCACTACCGCGATGAGGGAATCATTCTCCGCACCCACAAGCTGGGTGAGGTTGATCGCATCCTCACAATTCTGACCAAAGAACACGGTCAGATTCGAGCGGTCGCCAAAGGCGTTAGAAAGACCTCCAGTCGCTTCGGGGCAAGACTTGAGCCATTTATGGTCGCAGATCTGCAGCTGTATGAAGGCAAGAACCTGGACACGGTTTCACAGGTTGAGCAGCTGGCAAGCTATGGAGCCCAGATAGTTGCCGATTACCCTAAGTACACAGCGGCAAACGCCATGGTCGAGGCAGCTGAAAGGCTAACTCGAGAATCCTCCAACTCGCAGCAGTACTTGCTTTTGCTCGGAGGCCTTAGGGCTCTTTCGGGTTCCGACCACGAAGGTTCCCAGGTATTGGATTCCTATCTGCTGCGTGCGCTATCACTATCAGGCTGGGTTCCGGAGCTTGGAAGTTGCCAGAGTTGCCAGAGTGAGAACCCGGTGGCATTTTCTGTCCACACCGGTAACGTCAGCTGTGGTGAATGCTCTCTTCCCGGAGCGGTGAAACTCGGAGCCGCTGGCCTTTTGCATATGCGCAATCTGCTTGCAGGAAACTGGCCTGAGGTTGCCATCGTAGAACCAGCCGCAAAGTCAAACGTTAGCTCGGTAATTTCGGCATACTTGCAATGGCAACTCGAGCGTGGGTTGCGTTCGATGAGCATGGTGGAGCGGGCCTAGTGGAACTATTTGACCCCAAGCGCAAGGCTCCGGCATTTTCCAAGGTTCCCGCCCACATAGCCATTGTTATGGACGGAAACGGTAGATGGGCAAATAGCAGAGGCCTGACCCGCACCGAAGGCCACAAAGCTGGTGAGCAGGCACTGCTAGAGGTGTTAGCCGGCGCTATTGAAGCTGGGGTCACGCACGTAACGGCATTTGCATTCAGTACCGAGAATTGGAAGCGATCTCCCGACGAAGTTCGCTTTCTAATGGGCTACAACAAGGAAGTTTTGCGTCGCCGAAGAGATCTCCTAGATGCTTGGAATGTGAAAATTCGCTGGGCCGGTCGGACGCCAAAGCTTTGGCCAAGTGTTATCGAGGAACTCAAAAGTGCCGAGGAACGCACGTCTAAAAACACCGGGCTTACATTGACCATGGCGGTGAATTACGGAGGCCGTCAGGAAATAGTGGATGCCGTGAACCAGATTGCGCTTCAGGTGCAAAGCGGGAAGCTAAAGCCAGGGGCCATCACCGAGAAGTCGATTTCCTCGAGACTCTACGTTCCAGAGCTGCCAGATGTTGACTTGTTTGTTCGCTCCAGTGGTGAACTTAGAACCTCAAACTTTCTGCTCTGGCAGTCAAGCTATGCGGAGATGATGTTTATGCCTCAGTTGTGGCCAGACTTCACCAGGGAAACCCTTTGGGAAGCGATCATGGCCTACCAGAATCGTGACCGACGCTTCGGTGCAGCTTCAGACCTCCCGCTAAACTAGGGGCTTACGCCTAAGGCAAAGATTTATTGGAGAACCATGGCAACCCAGAAACTAGATCAGGTCATCTCGCTAGCTAAGAGACGTGGTTTTGTCTTTCAGGCTGGAGAGATTTACGGTGGTTCTCGCTCTGCCTGGGACTATGGCCCTTTGGGTGTCGAGCTAAAAGAAAACATCAAACGCCAGTGGTGGCGTTCAATGGTTTCTGGTCGTGAAGACGTTGTGGGGCTTGACTCCTCAATCATTTTGCCTAAGAAGGTATGGGAAGCTTCTGGTCACGTTGAGGCTTTCGTTGACCCGCTAATCGAGTGCACCAGCTGCAATAAGCGATTCCGCCAGGATCACCTCGAAGAGGCTTTTGAAGAAAAGAAGGGGCGCGCTCCTGCGTCGATGTCTGATATTGCATGCCCAAACTGTGGCAACAAAGACATCTGGACTGAGCCAAAGAGCTTCAATGGTCTTCTAAAGACCAGCCTGGGACCTGTCGATGACGAATCTGGCATGCACTACCTGAGGCCAGAAACCGCGCAGGGTATCTTTGTGAACTTCAACAACGTGTTAAACGCCGCGAGAATGAAGCCACCCTTTGGTATTGGTCAGATGGGCAAGAGCTTCCGCAACGAGATCACTCCAGGAAACTTCATCTTCCGAACTCGCGAGTTTGAGCAGATGGAGATGGAATTCTTCGTAAAGCCAGGCGAGGACGAGCAGTGGCACGACTACTGGATCAATGAGCGTTACAACTGGTACGTGAACCTTGGTATCAACCCTGACAACCTTCGACTCTTTGACCACCCGAAGGAAAAGCTCTCTCACTATTCAAAGCGCACCGTGGATATCGAATACCGCTTTGGTTTCCAGGGCAGTGAATTCGGAGAGCTTGAAGGTGTTGCTAACCGAACTGATTTTGACCTAAAGACTCACTCTGAGCACTCGGGAGTTGACCTTAGTTACTTCGATCCAACCGAAGAGCGTCGCTGGACACCTTTTGTCATCGAACCTGCCGCAGGTCTGACCAGATCATTGATGGCGTTCCTGGTTGATGCCTACACCGAAGACGAAGCGCCTAACACTAAGGGTGGCGTTGATGTTCGAACCGTGTTGCGCCTTGACTACCGACTAGCTCCTGTGAAGGCAGCGATTCTCCCACTTAGCCGCAATGAAGAGCTCAACCCGATCGCGAAGGACCTAGCTGCCGAGCTACGTGCGATCTGGAACGTCGAGTTTGATGATTCCGGTGCCATTGGTCGTCGTTACCGTCGTCAAGACGAGATCGGAACCCCGTTCTGCATCACTGTCGATTTTGACACTCCAAACGATCAGGCAGTAACCATTCGTGAGCGTGACTCGATGGCTCAGGAGCGGGTAGCGCTCTCCCAGGTCCGCAACTACATCTTCGAGAGAATCAACGGTTAGCTTGTCTCTCAAGTACGGCAAGCACGAGATTGCCATACCGGTGGTTTTAGCACCTATGGCTGGAATTACCAACACCGCGTATCGCAGGCTCTGCCGGGAATATGGCGGCGGTTTGTTCGTATCCGAGATGGTTACCTCCAGAGCGCTAGTGGAGCGAACCCCAGAGTCGATGCGCCTTATCGGACACCACGAGTCTGAGGACATTCGCTCAGTTCAGCTCTACGGCGTCGACCCACAAACCATCGCCAATGCCGTGACAATGTTGGTGGCTGAGGACCGTGCAGATCACATTGACCTAAATTTCGGATGCCCGGTTCCCAAGGTCACTCGCAAAGGCGGGGGAGCAGCCCTTCCTTGGAAATCAGACCTGTTCGATGCGATTGTAAAAGCAGCCGTGAAAGCTGCTGGAGAGATCCCTGTAACTGTCAAGATGCGTAAAGGGATTGACTCTGATCACCTCACCTATTTGGATGCCGGGAAGGCCGCCCGAGATGCAGGAGTTGCTGCGGTCGCACTTCACGGTAGAACCGCGGAGGAGTACTACTCCGGGATTGCCGACTGGGACGCGATTGCAAAACTGCGTGCAGAGCTGCCCGATGTTCAGGTTCTAGGAAATGGCGATATCTGGTCCGCGCAAGATGCGGTGCGGATGATGGAGCAAACCGGTGTCGATGGTGTTGTGGTTGGACGTGGTTGTCTAGGACGTCCTTGGTTGTTTGCGGATCTTGAGAAGGCAATCGCTTCTTATCTTCAGGGCGATAAAAACCCGAGTATTGACATCGTTATGCCGACACTTGGTGAAGTGGCGGACGCCTTTACTCGTCACGCTGAACTTTTGGTCGAATACTTTGAGGATGAAGGACGAGCCTGTCGCGATATTCGAAAGCACGTTGCTTGGTATTTCAAGGGTTACCCCGTCGGTGGCGACTTTAGAGCCGCTTTAGCCCAGGTCGAGTCTCTGAATCACATGGCTCAGCTGCTTGGAGAATTGGAAAGAGAGATTCCATATCCTGGCGATGACGCCGAAGGCCCAAGAGGTAGGCTCGGTTCCGTAAAGAGCTGCGCCTTGCCAGAGAACTGGCTCCAGTCTCGTGAGCTCAGTAGCTCACACCGCTTGCAACTGCAAGAGGCAGAACTTTCGGTCTCAGGAGGGTAGTTGAAGCCAGTTACTCCAATCGAACCCGGTTATAAAGAATTCGACCGTGAACGCTTCATCGCGCAACCGAGGTCTTCGATGCTGCGCAGAGGCGAGTTCGCTCGCGATCGCGCCAGGGTTCTACACGCAGCCGCATTCAGGCGACTAAGCGCTAAGACCCAGGTGCTCTCACCGTCTTCGGGTGATTTCGCAAGAACTCGCCTGACTCACTCACTGGAGGTTGCGCAGGTAGGTCGAGAGCTGGCATCCGTATTGGGTGTCGATCCGGATCTAGTTGACATGGCCTGCCTGGCGCACGATTTAGGTCACCCCCCATTTGGTCACAACGGTGAGTCGGCTTTGAACTTTTGGGCGGCAGACATTGGTGGTTTTGAGGGCAATGCTCAAACCTTCCGAATCCTCACCAGGCTTGAACCAAAGATTTATGACGATCAGGGTCGCTCGCGAGGTTTGAACCTAACTAGAGCATCGCTAGATGCTGCAACCAAATACCCATGGCGGCTTTCGCAGGCGCAGGACTTTGGCAACTCGGTGAAGTTCGGCGTATATGAAGACGATTTAGAGGTCTTTCACTGGATGCGTCATCAAGCTCCTGAGGGAGCTAAGTGTGTGGAAGCTCAGATTATGGACTTCGCTGACGACGTTGCTTACTCGGTGCACGATTTTGAAGACGCAATTGTCGAAGGATTTATAGATCCCGCAGTCATTTCCGACCTAAATGCTAGAAGCCAGCTAATTGAAGAGGTTGGCAAGTGGTCAGGTGGCATGCTGGACAAGGTTCAGCTGGAGGAAGCTTTCGATCTGCTGCAGGGCAGTCACTACTGGCTATACAGCTTTGACGGTTCACCTAGAGCGCTGGCTCAGCTCAAGAACCTCACATCTGACCTAATTGGCTCATTTGTTTCTAGAACCACCGATTCGATTTTGGAGAATGCATCCAAGGCAAGCCTTACCCGCTACCGCGCCGGCGTGATAATTCCGTCCAAGGTGAAATCCGAGATAGCGGTATTGAAGGGAATTGTTGCCTCTCAGGTAATGACTCATAATTCGCGACAGGGCTACTACGAGGACCAGCGTGAGCTCCTGATCGAATTGGCGTATCGCCTCCTAGCGTTCGCTCCAGAGCACCTTGACTCGATTAGCGCGGAAGCATGGTCTCAAGCATCAAGCGACCAGGCTCGCAAGCGTGTAATAGTCGATCAGGTGGCGTCACTAACTGACCCTGCTGCAATCGCTCTGCACCAGAAGCTAACGGCTTAGGATTCCACTATGGCCGGCCGGGTAAGACAGAGTGATGTTGAAGAGCTAAAAGCCAAACTCGACATCGTTGAGGTGGTCGCCGGTTACGTCTCGCTAAAGCCGGCCAGTGCAGGTTCTTTCAAGGGTCTATGCCCTTTTCACTCTGAGAAGAGCCCAAGTTTCAACGTTCGATCTGCGCCAGCTTTCTACCATTGCTTCGGTTGCGGTGCTGGTGGCGATGTCTATAAGTTCATCCAGGAGATTGAGCACGTAGGGTTCACCGAGGCCATCGAGAAGCTTGCTGAGAAGTCTGGATTTCAGCTCACCTACGATGAGGGCAGCTCTCAAGAATCCAGCGGTCGAGCAAGGCTTTTGGCTGCCAATCAAGAGGCGAGCAACTTCTTTAGCGAGCAGTTGCAATCCAGCGAGGGCGAAACCGCGGTCAAATTTCTAGCCTCGAGAGGGTTTGATCAAAAAGCGATTGCTCAGTTTGGTATCGGTTACGCACCAAAGGGTTGGCAGGGATTACTTGATCACCTCAAGGTAAAGGGTTTCACGCTCGAAGAGGCGATTACTGCCGGTCTTGCTATGGCAAGCGACAAGGGTGGCTACGACCGATTCCGCGGCCGAGTGCTTTGGCCCATCCGAGACTCAAACTCGCAAGTTTTGGGCTTTGGTGCACGCAAGCTTTATGAGGACGACCAGGGACCAAAGTACCTAAACACTCCTGAGACTCCGATCTACCACAAGGGATCGGTGCTCTACGGTCTTGATCTTGCCCGCAAAGAGATCATCAAGCGCAAAGAGATCATTGTGGTTGAGGGCTATACCGATGTGATGGCATGTCACCTGGCAGGATTCCCCAATGCCGTTGCCACCTGTGGCACAGCTTTTGGTGAGGATCACATCAAGCTAATCAACCGCCTTTTTGGCACATCCGAGGATCCAGCTTCGGTGGTCTTTACCTTTGACCCGGATGCCGCGGGGGAGAAGGCAGCGCTTAGGGTCTATGGCGATACCTCCAAGTTCAACGCTCTCACTTTTGTTGCGTCCGGTCCTGAGGGCTTAGACCCATCTGATCTTCGACAGCAGCGGGGCGATGGTGCAATCGGGCAAATGCTTGAGGCTCGAAAGCCACTATTTGAGTTCGTGATTCGTCATCGAATCGGGAAATTCTCGCTCAATGACCTTGACTCTCGAGCCGCAGCAGCTAGGGCAGCAGCACCGGTGGTGGCAGAGATTGTTGACCCTGCATTGCGAGCTGGTTACACCAGGCAATTGGCGGATTGGGTATCGCTTGAGATCTCTGAAGTTTCGCAACTGATTGCCCAGGTTGGCAGGCAGCAGGTTGGTCAGCGGGTTGAGCAGATTCGAACCAGTGCTCCAAAGCCAGTTGAGCAAACCCCAGCCACCAAGTTTGAGCGTCAGGTTCTAGAAGTCCTAGTGCAACGTCCGCAGTCCTTCAGCGCAGAGCGAGTCACCAGAATTGTCGGGGCTGGTTTTACGCAAACAGAATTGGCTGGCGTGGGAGAAGCCGCAAGTCGGATTTCTAGTGAGCTTGGATCAAGTGATTGGGTAAACCAACTCGCGAACGAACTATCTGGTGAGCAGTTAGACCTTCTGCGCGCTTTGGCTTTGGCAGAGCTTCCTGCAGCCAACGATGCAGATTTAGAGAAGTACTGCAGAGGCGTTGTAAACGGCGCAATGCTCCAAGCATTGGCTCGTGAGAAGAACGACCTTTTGGCAGCACTCAAGCGCATTGACATGGCAACTCAGGCAGAGGCTTACTCTCAGGTGCAGCGGCAATTAGTTGAACTAGAGGCCGAACGCAGAACTTACATGTCATAGTTTTTTCTGCTAAAGTTTCACAGGCGTCCTAGGACGCTAATCCTCGGTAGCTCAATTGGCAGAGCAATCGGCTGTTAACCGATAGGTTCTTGGTTCGAGTCCAAGCCGGGGAGCCAATTTTTAGGAATCGTATGAAGCGAGTTCTTTCCACCTCAATCTCAGTTGGCCTTGCCACTGGTCTCTATGGAATTTCCTTTGGTGCTCTCGCTGCTGTAGCTGGCCTAGACCTTCTTTCAATCATGCTTTTGAGCATCTTGATGTTTTCCGGTGGTAGTCAATTTGCCTTCATTGGCGTCTTAGCCGGCGGCGGTGCTCCGATTTCAGCAATCACATCTTCCTGGCTACTTGGGGTCAGAAATGGCTTTTACGCCATGAGGCTCAATGACGTCCTAGCGCCAAAAGGTTTCAAGAAAATCATTGCAGCCCAACTCAGCATTGACGAATCAAATGGCGTTTCCGCGGCTCAGTCGGACCTCAAGTCTCAGCGTTATGGCTTCTGGGCCACCGGTATCGCAGTTTTCGTATTCTGGAATCTTGCGACTTTGTTGGGAGCCCTGGCCGGTGACTTCTTGGGGTCAGCGGAGACTTGGGGACTTGATGCAGCCGCTGCCGCGGCGTTTTTAGGTTTAGTCTGGCCAAGACTTAAGGACAATAAATTTTTGGCTTTGTCGGCAGCCTTGGTTTCTGTCGTTGGCTCACTCTTCCTGCCAGCCGGTGCACCGGTATTGCTAACGGTTCTTGTGGCACTTGTTCCAGGGAGGTCCAAGTGACCCTGACCGTCATAATCGCATCATTGGCAGTGTTCAGTTGGAAAATGCTTGGCTACTTGATTCCTCAAAAGTGCATCACCGATGGCATTAGAGCATTCAGCGAGCGCGTGACGGTTGTTCTGTTGACTGCTTTAGTTGCGGTTCAAACCCTGGTCACCGGTAATCAAGTCGAATTCGATGCTCGGGTGCCAGCTTTGGGGGTTGCTGCAATTCTCTTTGCTCTAAGAGTGCCCTACATAGTCGTGGTTATTGCCGCGGCAGCAACTGCGGCCGGCTTGAGGCTCCTAGGGCTCTAGATAGTCAACTCCAGGAGTCCAACTCTCTCCAGGAACTCCCCAACCTTCGTATTTGATTACCTTCTTGATTTCGCGTTGGTATGGTTTTAGCAGCCGGTCGGCGTAAAGCAGGCCGTCTAGGTGATCGAATTCGTGTTGGAAGATTCGGGCTAACCAACCTGTGGCCTCCACAGTGAACTCAACGCCTGCAAGATTGGTGGCTCGCAGAGTGGCTCTGTCAGCTCGCTTTACGGGGTAACGCTCACCTGGGATTGAAAGACATCCTTCAGACTCAGTGTCTTCGTCAGGCCACTCATCGCTGATTGCCGAGAGCTCCAAACTTGGGTTGATTGCCTCACCGCGGTATTGATTTTCGCCATCGTGCCAGTCATAAACAAAGATTCTTAATCCCACGCCAACCTGGGTGGCCGCAAGCCCTACACCTGGCGCAAGTGCCATGGTTTCATACATGTCGGCAACCAGCTGTTTGATGTCCTCAGTGATCTCAGTGACTTCCTGAGCGCGAGCGTGAAGCACTGGTTCACCGGTTATGACTATTGGGCGTATGGACACGCATTTAGGTTACCCAAGGAATACACAACTTGTTGCTTTAGGCTGTCATAGCTGCACTTTAGATTAGGAGAGCAGTTGTTTGAACCAGAGCTTGCCCGCCCCATAGCCATCGTCTTGGCCGTTATCGGGGCAATCTTTTTGGCACTTGGTGCACAGTTTCAAAACGACGCTGTAACCCAACATCACGCTCCTACTCAGCTCAAGCTCAAGTCACTCCACATCCGGCAGGTTTTGGACCTCTTGCGTCGCCCAAGATGGCTTGCAGGGACAATTTTTATGGGGCTGGCAATTGTTTCCCAGCTATCTGCACTTGCCCTGGCACCTCTGATTGTGGTGCAGCCAATCGGCGCGATTGCTTTGATTATCACCAGCATCCTCAATGCCCGAATCCACAAGATCAAGCTCGACCCTAAGACTTTTGGTGCAATCGCAATCACGATGCTGGGAATCTCAGGTTTCGTGCTATTCACCGCAACGAGTGCAACTCAGGTAAAACTTGATGACGGCATGCTGCTGCAGGTGGTCGGTGTATTGATAGCGGTGGTTGCAGTGTTCGGAGTTTTGTTCGCTACCTCGAAAGGCCGAGTAGGCCCACTGCAGTACATCTTTGGCGCTGGAGTTCTTTACGGGTTTGTGGCTTCTTTGGCCAAGGTTGTCATTCAGCGAATCATCCAGGGAGATATCAACTGGTTGACGCTTTTGGCCACGTTAGCGCTATTGGCAGCAGCGGTATTGGGCGGTTGGTTCGTGCAAAACGCTTACGCTGCTGGACCTCCTGATCTGGTCATTGCTGGGCTTACTGTGATTGACCCTGCGGTTGCAGTCGGTATCGCGATTGTGATCTTGGGAGAGGCATCAAGCGCGGCCGCCGGCCAGGTGCTAGGGTTCGGTGTATCGGGATTAGTTGCCGTTTTGGGTGTTTTAATACTTGCTAAAGTTCACCCGCAACTAAGCAAAAAATAAGAGGTTTAGCGTTGGAAAAACTCAAGGTAGTCATGGCTTGTGACACCTTCGCTCCAGACATTAATGGCGCGGCGAGGTTCGCAGAACGACTCGCAGCTGGTCTTGCGAGGCACGGGCACGAAGTCCACATTATTGCCGCCAGCACAGACTCAACCCACGGTTCTCGCATTGAGACTCATGATGGCTCACGCATGATGGTTCACCGTATGAAAAGCCACAGAGTTCCGCAGCACAAGACCTTGCGCTGGACCCAACCAATCGGACTAACCTCGCAAATCCGAAGGATTCTTCGCGAGGTGAAGCCAGATGCTCTTCACATTCAGTCTCACCTTCTGATGGGGCGCTTTGCTGTTCAAGCTGCCAAGGGTTCGGGATTGAGAATGATCGCAACAAACCACGTCATGCCTGAGAACCTAATCAAGTATTCCTTGTTGCCAAAGTTTACCCACAAGGCAGCAATGCGAATCACCTGGGCAGATGCAGGTCGCATTTTGAGAAAGATGGATGCCCTCACCACCCCTACCAGGCGAGCCGCAGAGCTTTTGGAGAATGCCGCTGGCGTATCTGGCGTGCTTGCTATTAGCTGTGGCATTGACGCCTCCAGATTCGCGAATGAGACTCCAACAAGCAACAAGAATCCACGTTTTCTTTTCCTAGGTCGCCTGGATGACGAGAAGCGCATTCATGTCCTACTGCAGGCTGTCGCTAAGCTCTCCGATCATCCAAACGTCATTGTTGAACTGGTTGGCGATGGGGGAGAGCGAGAGAATCTTGCGAGACTAGCGGATGAGCTCGAGATTGCCGATCGCGTAATCTTTACCGGCCACATTACAGATCAAGAATTGCCAAAGGCTTATGAGCGCTGCACCGCCTTCGTTATGCCTTCCATTGCAGAACTTCAGTCAATTGCAACCATGGAGGCGATGGCGTCAGGTCGCCCAGTAATCGCTGCTGATGCAATGGCGCTTCCTCACCTAGTTCACGATGGTGACAACGGTTATTTGTTCCCTCCAGACGATGCAGACGCGTTAGCAGAGCGCCTCAGGAGGATTCTCAATGCTGACCGGCAGGAACTTAATCGGCTGAGCGAAAACAGCCTGCACTTGATTCAGTCACACGACATCGAGAGAACTATTCGAATCTTCGAGAACCTCTACGTGGGCATTCGTGATGAGAGTTCGACCACGGATGACAATTCTCCGGACTACATGCAGCCGATTGGGAAGCTCAATGAGGCGATTAGCTCACGGTTAGAGAGCTGGCGTCGCGGCGCTGTTGATCTTGGTCGCCGAGCAGAAGACATCTCCCAGGACGCTTTGGAAAAGCTGAACGAAGTTCGCGAAGAAGTTAGCGACCAGCTGAGTGACTTCAAGGACGAACTAAAAGAGCAGATCAGCGAAGCTGCTAAACGAATCAAACGCAAGCGTAAATAGTTAGACTTACTAACATCGCATGGGGCGTTAGCTCAGCCGGTTAGAGCAGCGGACTCATAATCCGTCGGTCGCGGGTTCAAGTCCCGCACGCCCCACCAAACATCGATAAGGGGTGTTACTTGGTTGAATTTGCCGTCGGCATCATCGGTTCGATGGGCCTTTGGGGAGCTGCGCTTTTGATCGCGATCGAAGTGATTGTGGTCCCAATCCCATCCGAGCTAGTGCTGTTGCTGACTGGATTCAATGTTTCAGAGGGTCGCTTCTTGATTGAGGGAGCGATTTCCGTCACCACCCTTGCCTCGGTGCTAGGTGCTCTTTTTCTATATTCAATCGCAAAGGCCATAGGGGAAGACCGCGTCTTTAGCTTGACTCGCAGGTTTGGAAAGTTTGTCGGTCTCAAAGAGACAGACATTCACAAGACCTTGCATTGGTTCGCTCGCTACGGCAAGGCCTTGGTTTTCTTTGGGCGTCTCATTCCGATCATCCGCTCCTTGGTGAGCATCCCGGCTGGCCTGACCAAAATGAATCTTTGGTCTTTCATTCTCTTCACCACTCTTGGCAGTGGCATCTGGAACAGTATTTGGATAACGGCAGGATTTGTGCTGGGTGAGAACTGGTCGGCCGCCGACGAGTTCTCCCAAGTCATCGATGTGGTTGCGTATATAGCGATTGGACTGTTTGCACTGTTCTTGCTCGGACGGGCTATCTTCGACAGAGTCTCTGCAGCCAAGGAGTAAGGGGTCTCCGCTTCAAGGATCTTGCGAAGGCTGCTGGTATCAGAAACACTTAGGCACTTGGTTGGATTACCGTTCCGGCTCAATCGACTATGTTGCTATCAATCGGGAAGTAGTTCGTGTGCCTTCGTTACTTACGCTTTTCTAAGTAGCAGCTCGCGCAAAGCGATTCGTATGAGACCTTATCGCCGTCAATCGCGACCTGATCTCCATCGAAAGTGAATTCACCATTGAGCAATCGCGCGTTGAACATCGCTTTTCGACCGCAACGGCAAATCGTCTTAAGCTCCTCGAGAGAGTGCGCAATCTCCAAAAGCCTCATAGAACCAGGGAAGGCAGTGGTTCTGAAATCTGTGCGGATTCCATATGCCAAAACTGGGACACCGTCGAGAACTGCAATCTCCAAGCACTGATCAACCTGCTCGCGTGTCAAGAACTGCGCTTCGTCAATAAGCAGGCAAGCAATTGATTCGCCGCTCTCTTTCTTGAAAGCTTTCACGTGATCAGCGAATAGCGTGCGGAGGTTTTGCCTAGGCTCCACTAGAAAGTCAACCTGGCGTGTTACACCTAGGCGCGAGACGATGCTGCGATCACCCTTGGAGTCGATGGCAGGCTTGGTGAGCAAGACGTGCTGAGAGCGCTCCTCATAGTTGAATGCTGCTTGGAGTAGCGAAGTGCTCTTGCCCGAGTTCATCGCCCCGAAGCGGAAATATAGTTTGCTCATCGGTGAAATCCTAGGAGAGATGGCGCAGATTGTTTGACAACTCTCAGACTTTGGGTTTATCGTTCCTAAATCGGTTCAGAACGTAGGGGAAGACGGATCTGGATCGGAGGAAATTGCCAAACGTCGATTTATGGGTGTTTAGCGCACCCGTCGAAGCGATGGGCCAAATCAATAGCATTTTGGCCGAGTTTGGCCTACCCGGATCCTTCTACGGCCAACCGCTAGAAGTGAATACGGTTCAACTTCGCAGCCAGGCCGACCTGCCCGATGAGCGAATACCGCAGCTGGTTTCTCTGCTCGCAAAAACCAAGGCCACATTTGAGCTGAATTCCTATGGCGATTACTCGGAGCGGTATCTGCATCACCCATCATTAGGAATTTGCAGAAACGAGTTTGATCAGGCCGGCGAGGTTGTCTTGCGGGTCGGACAGTTAGAGCAACTAATTTTGGAGACCCGGGGAAACCTTTCTGACTTCTCCCGAGGCTTTAGGCGACTGACTGGCGTCCCTTGGCTTGATTTAGTCGAGCCCTATAGAAAGGTCGCGGAATACGCGATAGCGCTTCCTAGGGCCGTCTAGACGTTTCTGAACGCAAGTACTGCGTTGTGGCCACCAAAGCCAAAGCTGTTGCTGATTGCAATGGCATCTGGGCGCACTAACTTGGTTGGCGTGCGAGGTACATGAAGGTCGATTGCAGGATCTTGGTTGTCCAGGTTTATGGTTGGGGGAGCCATTTGTTGACTCAGAGCCAAAATCGTAAACACTGCCTCAATCGCGCCTGCTCCACCCAGTAGGTGACCGGTAGCTGCCTTGGTTGCAGCAACAATCAGATTCTGGGTGTGATCTCCAAATACGCGCTTTATAGCTGTGTATTCGGCGATGTCGCCAACCGGAGTGGAAGTGGCGTGAGCATTGACATGCTCGACGTCTTTGATGTCAGCTCCCGCTTGAGCGAGGGCCGAAAGAACAGCACGAGCAGCTCCTGAGCCCTCAGGGTCTGGAGCGGTGATGTGATAGGCATCAGAGGTAACTGAGCCGCCAACAATCTCACAGTAGATCTTCGCACCACGGGCTAGTGCAGATTCAAGCGGTTCAAGAACTAGTGCTCCAGCACCTTCGCCCATTACAAAACCATCACGGTCTACGTCGTAAGGTCTTGAAGCCTTGGTCGGGTCGTCATTGCGCTTAGACAGTGCGTGCATCGCAGCAAAAGAAGCAATCGGAAGCGGGTGGATGGCAGCTTCCGCTCCACCGGCAACCACCACATCGGCTTCGCCGGTCTGAATTCTGTGGAAAGCGTTTGCAATTGACTCGTTGCCAGAGGCACAGGCTGAAACTGCGGTGCGGACACCAGCTCTAGCACCAAGGTCCATGCCGATTGCAGCAGCCGGTCCATTTGCCATCAGCATCGGCACGGTCATTGGGAGAACTCTTCTTGGACCACGCTCACGAAGCGTGTCGTAGGCGTCCAGAAGTGTCCATACTCCACCGATTCCGGTCGCAAAATCAACAGCTAGTCGCTCAGGCTCAACCTCTGGGGAGCCTGCATCCTCCCAAGCCTGTCGGGCCGCAATAAGCGCAAACTGGCTAGAAGGGTCGAGACGTTTTGCCTCGTGTGGAGGGAGGATCTCGCTGGCGGGAACTCTGGCCTGGCCTGCGAAGGTGACTGGAAGCTCATGTCTGGCTACCCACTCTTTATCCAAGGTGGAGATGCCGGACTGTCCTGCCAACAGGTTTGCCCAGCTAGACGCGGCATCGCCACCCAATGGTGTGGTTGCACCAATTCCGGTGACGACGACGCGACGCATGCTGCTACTAGGCCTGTGCTGCGGTGATGAAGTTAACCGCGTCAGCTACGGTGATGAGGTTCTTTACTTCCTCGTCTGGAATCTTGACGCTGAACTTATCCTCAGCGTTTACCACGATGGTCATCATCGAGATTGAGTCGATGTCTAGGTCGTCAGTGAAAGACTTGTCCATCTGAACTGCGTCAGTTGCGATACCGGTCTCGTCGTTTACTAGTTCTGCGAGTCCAGCTAGGACATCTGCCTGCGAAAGAGCCATTTTTCTCCTTGATGTGATTGAGTCGCTTTATTTTACGGCAGTTCTACCACTTGAGCCGCGAAGGCGAGCCCCGCGCCGAAGCCAATTTCAAGAGCGTAGCCGCCACTTTTTACTTTGCCCTCAGCCAACAGGCGGTGCATCGCCAAAGGAATCGACGCCGCAGAGGTATTTCCGGTGTCCACGATGTCCCTTGCGACTACAACGCTGTCCGGGAGTTCAAGTTGCTTTGCGAGCTCATCAATGATTCGAATATTTGCCTGGTGAGTAACTAGCGCACTTAGATCACTAGCTTCAAGTCCGGATTCAGCAAGGGCCTGCTTGGCCACTTTTGCCATTTCCCAAACGGCCCAGCGGAAGACCGACTGACCCTCCTGCACCAATGTTGGCCACTCAGCCTTACCGTCTCTGAAATCAAGGATTGAGCTGGTCATTCCGACCTTGTCCCAGTTAGCGCCATCAGAACCCCAGACAGACTTTGAAATGCCGGGGTGGTCGCTGGGTCCAACGATGGCTGCCCCAGCGCCATCGCCAAGCAAGAAGCTAATTGAGCGATCCGTTGGTTCAACAAAGTCAGAAAGCTTCTCGCCGCCGACAACAAGGACGTATTTGCTGGTTCCTGCTCGCACCAACGCATCAGCTTGCGCGATGCCATAGCAATAGCCGGCGCAGGCGGCTGAGATGTCATAGGCGGCAGCTCCATGTGCACCAACCTTCTCAGCTAATAGCGAAGCACCAGATGGGGTTTGGTAAGGAAAGGTAATTGTGGCCAAAATCACTGTCCCAATATCCGCCGGAGCGATTCCAGACTTCTTGATCGCTTCGTTGGATGCCTCAACCGCCATATCCATGAGGGACTGCTCTTTGTCGGCGCGCATTCTGGTTACGATTCCGGTGCGCTGTCTAATCCACTCGTCAGAAGAATCGATAGGGCCGGCCACGTCATCGTTTGTGACAGTTTGGTGGCCTCTTGAGGCGCCCAACGCATAAATGCGGGTGAACTCAACGGTCTTGGTTTGATTGAGAGTCTTCATTACGCTCCGATTTTCTCGAGGTCGGTTGGATTCTTTAGCGCTACAGCGGTGGAGTTTGGCATTCCGCGCTTGGCAAGGCCAGCTAGCGCTCCGGCTGGTGGGAGTTCTATAACCGTGGCAGAGAGTGTCTCAATGCTTGCCATGCAAAGATCCCAGCGAACCGGGTTAGAAACCTGTGACACCAACGAGGCCAAGAACTGCTCCCCATCTGTCACCAGTGCACCGCCAACGTTGCTCCAAAGCTTCATTTGGGGCATGCTCGCCGAAACAGTTGCAGCAACCTCGCTAAGTTTTGTGACGGCTGGTTGCATAAAGTGGGTGTGGAATGCACCGGCAACCTTTAGCTCGATCACGCGAGACTTCTCCGGGGGAGTAGCCACAAGTTGAGTGATAGCAGCCTTGCTACCAGCAGCAACAATCTGCCCGGCACCGTTGTAATTGGCCGCTGATAAACCCAGTTCCTCAAGCGCAGCCAGCACCTGGTCTTGCTCTCCTCCAAGGACTGCAGCCATCGAGGTGACTTCAAGCTTTGCGGCTTCCGCCATCGCATTTGCCCGAACGGCTACTAACTTCATGGCGTCTTCGTCTGAAAGCACTCCCGAAATTGCGGCGGCTGCGAATTCACCAACCGAGTGGCCGACAACACCATCAAAGTCAGCGAGATTGATTGCGGTTCGAGCCGCGGCAATGGATGCTGCAACGATCAATGGTTGAGCGTTCTCAGTCGCCTTGATCTCGTCCTCAGAAGCCATGGTGCCAAGTCGAACCAGATCCTTACCTGCGGCTTTTCCGAGCTCGATAATCTTCTCCTGGAAGCCTGGGACATTAGCGAACCACTCAGTTAGGAAACCTTCGGATTGGGAGCCTTGCCCTGGGCACATCAAAATACGCATCTGTCCAAACTACCTTTTCAATCCAAATTCATTGTCATTGATCGCACCAAGGATTAGCGCGACCTGCAACACAAATGCGGTTCTCGCCACTGTTGGGTCAGCAGAAATCTCTTCGTAGATGCGTTTTAGGCGATAGCGAACAGTGTTGGCATGAACAAACAGCGATTTTGCTGTGGTCTCCAAAGATCGACCGCATTCAAGGTATGCCCTAAGGGTCCCAAGGAGTTCGGGGGAGCTTTTGGCAAGCGGAAGGTAATAGGTTTCAATCAGAGTTTGCCTAGCAAGTGAATCGCCAGCCAGTGCTCTTTCCGGTAGTAGCTCATCGGCCGCCAATGGGCGCTTCACGGCACCGATGCTCACAGCCACCGAGTGTGCTGCCAACGCGCTGCGCGCACTTTTAGGGGCATCAGAGACAGTTGCTACCGTGGTGCCGAGTATTAGGGGACCCTGGCCGAAGTAACCCTCGAGCTGAGCTGCTATCTGCTGGATTGTCTGCTCTGGCTTTTCGGAGTTGACCATCAAACCTATGACGACGACCTGACGCCTGCCCTGGATGCCCAAGAGCAGATCGCTGCCGGCTTTTCTGGCAATCTTTCGCATTGCGTCTGGATCCGGAGATGGGTTTGCAATTCCAAGTAGAACGGCGACTTGACCATCGCTTCTCCAGCCAAGTGCTGCCACTCGTGAGCTAATTTCCTGCGAGGTCTCACCGGAGATGATGCTGTCAACAACTAGCGCCTCAAGTCGGGCATCCCAGAGCCCACGTGCCTCGGCAGCTTTGGCATAAACATCGGCGGCGTTGAAGGCGATATCTCGGGAGTAGCGAAGTACAGACTCTGTAAGGTCTGGGTGTTCAGCTACTACCCGATCCTCCACCATTTCTACAACGACCTGAATCAGCTGCAACGTCTCCTGCAGCGAGATTGAGCGAAGCAGTTCTCTTGGCGCGCTTCCAAATACGTCGGCTGCCACCCAGGGTTGGCTTGAAGGATCTTGATACCACTGAATAAAGCTGGTGATGCCGTTTTGCGCAACAGAACCAATAGCAGCTCGTCTTGCCGGTGGCATTGATCGATACCAGGGCAATGTCTCATCCAGGCGACTCAGCGTCGCCGTTGCGAGCTCGCCAGCTATCGATTGCAGCCAGGCGAGATGCTTAGGCGTCTCCACCGGCCGATCCACTGGTGCCAGCATTTACATCGTGAAGGCGGTACTTGTCGATTGCCTGCTGTGGAACAGAGCGGTCAATCTTGTCCTTCTCGACCAGCTGCTCAAGAACTCGAACCGCAATCGATGGACCATCAATCTTGAAGTGTCTTCTCGCGGCCGGTCTGGTGTCTGAGAATCCAAAACCATCCGCACCCAAAGTGGCATAGGAACCAGGGACCCAAGGTCGGATCATGTCTGGAACCGCGTGCATAAAGTCAGAGACTCCGAGCTTTGGACCCTTCGCGTCTGACAACTTCTGGGCAACATAGGAGACCGGAGCCTCTTCATTCGGGTAGAGGAACTTGCGCTCATCGGCAGCCAAACCGTCGCGGCGGAGCTCGCCCCAGCTGGTAACCGACCAAACATCGGCGGATACTCCCCACTCCAAAAGCAGCTGCTGTGCTTCCAGTGCCCAAGGAACCGACACGCCTGAGGCAAGAATTTGAGCCTTGTGACCCTCGTCAGAGTTCTTGGAAATCAGGTGCATGCCCTTGAGAATGCCATCGACGTCAACATCCTCAGGTTCAGCTGGCTGAAGCATTGGCTCGTTGTAGACGGTGAGGTAATACATGACGTTTGGATCTGGGTGGTTTCCGCCATACATACGCTCAAGGCCGGCCTTGGTGATGTGAGCAATCTCGTATCCGTAGGCCGGGTCGTAGGAAACCACCGCGGCGTTGGTGCTTGCAATCACAAGTGAGTGGCCATCGGCGTGCTGCAGACCTTCACCGGTCAGGGTGGTTCTTCCAGCGGTTGCCCCGATCATGAAGCCACGAGTCATCTGGTCGCCGGCTAGCCAGATCTGGTCTGCGGTGCGCTGGAAACCAAACATCGAGTAGAAGACATAAATCGGGATAATTGGCTGTCCGTGCGTGGCGTAGCTCGTTCCGGATGCGGTGAAAGCCGCCATTGAGCCAGCCTCGTTGATTCCGGTGTGCAGGATCTGGCCGTTAGTTGCTTCCTTGTAGCTAAGTAGTAGGTCTCTATCAACCGACATGTACTTCTGACCATTCGGGTTGTAGATCTTCGCGGTCGGGAAGAAAGCATCCATACCGAAGGTGCGAGCCTCATCAGGAATGATCATCTGGATGCGCTCACCGGTGCCGTCGGACTTCAATAGATCCTTCAACATGCGAACAAATGCCATAGTGGTGGCGACTTCTTGGTTACCCGAGCCGGCACGCGGAACCGCATAGGCCTTCTCTTCTGGAAGTGCAAAGTCAACGTACTTAGTTCTGCGCTCAGGCAGGTATCCACCGAGTTCGCGGCGACGTTCGTGCATGTACTGGATTTCTGGGCTGTCGCTACCAGGTGCGTAGTAAGGAGGCTGGTAAGGATCTGCCTCAAGCTGTGCGTCCGTGATTGGCACGCGCATTGCATCGCGGAATGCCTTGAGGTTATCCAGGGTCATCTTCTTCATCTGGTGGGTAGCGTTTCTGCCCTCGAAGCTCTTGCCAAGGCCGTACCCCTTGATTGTCTTCGCGATGATTACGGTGGGCTGACCCTTGTGGCTTAGGGCAGCCTTGTAGGCGGCATACACCTTGTTGTAGTCGTGGCCACCGCGCTTGAGGTCCCAGACCTGGTCGTCTGACAGGTGCTCAACTAGCTGAAGCGCCTTTGGGTCACGGGCAAAGAAGTTCTCGCGGACAAACTTGCCGGACTCGGTTTTGTAGGTCTGGTAGTCGCCATCTGGCGTGCGATTCATGAGGTTGACCAAAGCACCTTCGTGGTCGTTAGCCAAGAGACTGTCCCACTCGCGACCCCAAATCACCTTGATCACATTCCAACCGGCGCCGCGGAAGAAGGATTCAAGCTCCTGAATGATCTTGCCGTTGCCTCGAACAGGACCATCAAGTCGCTGAAGATTTGCGTTTACAACGAAGGTCAGGTTGTCTAGCTGCTCATTTGCCGCTAGCTGCAGAGCACCGCGGCTCTCAACCTCATCGAGCTCACCATCGCCAAGGAATGCCCAAACGTGCTGCCCAGAAGTGTCTTTGAATCCGCGTCCCTCGAGGAATCGGTTGAACTGCGCCTGGTAGATAGCGTTGATTGGTCCAAGACCCATCGAAACCGTCGGGAACTGCCAGAAATCTGGCATCAACCTTGGGTGCGGGTAGCTCGGAAGACCTCGGCCGGGCTTTGGACGAGACTTTTCCTGACGGAAGTTGTCCATTTCATCAGCAGAAATTCTGCCCTCTAGGAATGCTCTCGCGTAGGGACCAGGGGAGGCGTGGCCCTGCACGAAGATCGAGTCTGCACCCTGTGGGTGGTCGTGACCCTTGAAGAAGTGGTTGAAACCAACCTCGTAGAGCGTTGCGCTCGAGGCGAAAGATGAGATGTGGCCACCAACAGAGATACCAGGCCGCTGAGCGCGGTGCACCATGACCGCTGCGTTCCAGCGCATCCAAGCACGGTAGGTGCGCTCGATTGCTTCGTCGCCTGGGAATTGCGGTTCATCCTCTGGGCTGATGGTGTTGATGTAGTCGGTGGTCGGAACCAAAGGGACATTTAGTTGAAGTTCGTGGCTGCGACGAAGCAGTGACTGCATGATCTCTCTTGCACGACCTCTGCCGTGACGCTGAGCTACTGCGTCGAGTGACTCAAGCCACTCAGCAGTTTCCTGAGGGTCTAGGTCTGACACCGCTGGAACGAATGCATCTTGGTCGTTAAACGACATCAAAGCCTCTTTTCGTGGCTGCTTTACCGAATTTGCCCTTTTAGGGCTCGATAAGTCTATTCGCCTTGGAATGATTTCGCTGGCGTTGTAGGTTTTATTCAACTTCGAAAGGCAGACATGATTACCGTTGGCGACCTAGCACCAGATTTCACTCTTACTAACCAGCACGGAGAGCAAGTTACCCTCTCTAGTTTCCGCGGGGTAAAGCCTGTGGTTTTGGTTTTCTATCCACTTTCATTCAGTGGCATTTGCACCGGGGAACTTTGCGAACTTCGCGACAACTTGAGCATGCTGGAATCTGACGGTATTGAGCTTTTGGCGATCAGCGTGGACTCCAAGTTCGTTCAGGCCAAATTTGCTGAATCCGAGGGATATAAGTTCAGCGTGCTGTCTGACTTTTGGCCGCACGGCGCAGTTGCTCAGAATTACGGTGTTTTCATTGCGGAACATGGCATCTCGACCCGTGCAACCTTCGTGATAGACATCTCGGGGGAGGTCGTTGCGAAATTCGAGACCAGCCCGGGCGAGCCAAGAAAGCTCTCCGACTACAAAAATGCCTTGGAGTTGGTTTAGCGGTTAAAAACCACTAAGCTCTTCTGCGGGCCTTTAGCTCAGTTGGTAGAGCGCCACGCTTACACCGTGGATGTCATCGGTTCGAGCCCGGTAGGGCCCACTCGACCCCCTAGTAAGGCAAACATGGTGGAACTCGAGCCACCTAAGCGCAAAGCGCTTAGTGACGCTGAATTGCATCGCGCCATAACCCTCCACGGTTCTTCCGCGGAGGGTCTTGCCAATTCTGAGCAACTTATTTCAGAGCAAGCGACCCTCAGAGAACAAGACTCTGAGGCGCTAAGCAATTGGATAAAAGAGCTTCAAGCCGATGGCTCACCCCAAGCTCTTGCCGCTCTAAGAAAAATTGCGCTCGAGGTCTTTCCTGCCAATCTTGAGCAAGTCGAGGCAGCTGACCTTGTTGCTATGGATAAAACGCCCGAACCAATCTTCACAGCTGAGATGCCGATTGTCCGCCGCAGGCAGCGCTCTAATCGGAACGAGATTTATCGCAGCTTGGTGCCCGGTTTTGCATCTTGGTTGATCGTGGGGCTGATGAACCTGTTGATTTCGACTTGGTTGGAGCTGACCCTTCTCGAGTCAGTGATCGCTTTTGGATTGGGCTCAGTGTCCGCAGGCTTTGTATTAGCTGTCCTCAAATCACACACTCTGCATCCCCTGCTTCGATCGGCCGCGGTGTTTGGGGGTTGGGGGGTCTATCTCGGTTCAGCCTTGGCTTTGGCATTCACAGCGCTGGTTGTTTTGGGAGGCGTACTACACGTCGTTCCCGAAGATCTGGTGATTGGACTAATACCTGGCTATCGATCGGATGTTCTAATTGCCGCTTTAGCTGCTTTGGTATTGAGTCAATTCACTTCGCGTACATGGCACTGGAGATTGCTTCTGGTTACTGGCCTAGGCGCAGTAGGTGTTGCGTTTGTGACCGGTGGGGGAGTTACGGTGCAGGGCAATTGGTTCGCTTACGCTCCGCGCTCAGGAGAGATTTTTGACCCCGAAGCCTCTTTGGATTGGCAGCAAATTGGCTGGGCAAGTTTTGCTGTCGGACTGGCGAGCGTTGTGCTGGTTTCTTTTGCTTTGCCGCATCGACAAACCAAGGCATGGTCCTTTTTACTGCAGGCTCCATTGGCGTTCGGCTTAAGTATTGGTTTGGTATTCCTCGGGTCCTCTCTGGAACTATCGCTGGTCACTTTGTTTGCAGTTTTTCTAGCCGCTTCTTTGTCGGGAAGGGATTTGACAGCTAGCTCGATCGGTCGATGGGCCGCGGCTTCATTCTTAATTCCTGTTATTGCACTACCGGTTTTAGATTTCGTGAATGGGCCAGCGGTTTCCGTGCTGGCTGCACTAATCGTGCTCTTGTTCGCAGATCAGCTAATTAGAAGAACACCGCTGCACATACCGTCGCTCGACACAAGCTACGGCTTTTACGGCTCTTTCCAACTAGTCACCTGGCTTGGACTACTGACCGCTGCACCGCTTGGTGTCGGAATGGTTCAGGAGTTACTTGTGCCGAACTCGGACTTCTCGTCTTTGGAGTTAGCGCTAATTTTTGGGCTCGCAGTCGGCTTCACTTTTGCGCTCCTTCGAATCTTTGTCATCAGGGCGCAAGACCGAGAGATTCGAAATGTCGAGATTCGCAACATGAATCTCGATAATCTGCTTGGCTTGTAGTCATGTTGCTTGAAAAACTTATCTCTCAGTTCGAAACTCTTTGGCCCGATTCGGATAAAGAGGATTGGGACAAGCCTGGGCTCATGATTGGCTCCCCAAAACAAGAGATCACCAAGGCGCTCCTTACGGTAGACGTCACCAGCGAAGTACTTCGCGAAGCGGTGGAGCTTGGGTGCCAGTTGATAGTTAGTCACCACCCGATGTTCCTTCGTGGAGCGTTCGAGTTCTCCGATTTGGGTTTCAAGGGAGCAAATTCTTCTTTTGCGATTAGAAATAATCTCGCGGTTTTCTCCGCCCACACCAATGCAGATTTCCAGGTCGATGGAGTCACTCAGTCTTTGGCTAAGGCCCTGGGCCTTCAAAAGCTATCTCCTTTGGCAACGGCTAACAATCACGTTGTAATGGGTCAGACGCCCAAGGCGCTCACGCTTTTGGATTTCGCAAGGTTTGTGGCCAAGCGGATTCCAGCCGTTGCCCAGGGCGTGAAAGTATCCGGAGATCCAGAACGTTTAATCTCTAAGGTGGCGGTTCTTGCCGGTGCGGGGGATGGTTACCTCACCGCAGTCGCGCATTCCGACGTGGATCTCTACATCACCTCAGACCTTCGACACCATCCAGCTCAAGATTTTTCGGAGCAAGGCAAGTTGGGAAGCGGTCCAGCACTTATGGACATCTCTCACTGGGCTGCCGAGTGGGTTTGGCTCGAGAGCGCCAAGTCGCAGCTTGAGAAACTCAATAGCCAAGTAGAGTTTGTGGTTAGTGAAATCAATACTGACCCATGGACGTTTGCGGTGATGCAATGAAGTTAGTCAACGGCGACTTAGAGAACCTCTTTGCGCTACAAGAGCTAATTTTTGAGAATCGTAAACTCGAGCAAGAGGCCAAGCTTCTGGCGTCTGGGGCAGACCTCGAAGCCGCAAGGAACGCGCAACTATCAAACTCCGCTGAGATCAGTGAGACCCGAGCTCAGCACGAGACTCTGGTTCGGGAACTCGAACGTCTAGAGGCTGACCTCGCACTTGTAAACAAGAGAGTTGCGACCGACAAAGATCGGCTGACTAAGACAGCAGTACCTCGAGACGCGCTAGGCATCCAGCACGAGCTTGAAACATTGGCTAAGCGAGCCAATGACCTCGAGGATGCCGAGATTGAATTACTAGAGCAAAAGAGCGAGTCGGACATGCGAATGCATGAGCTTGAAGTGCTTGGTCAGAAATTGGAAGAGGACTTCCAGATCACCAAGGCACGCGTGCAAATGGAATTAGCTGAACTAAAAACTAAGCACCAGGCAAATTTTGAAGCCGCTTCCGCTCTGCGCAAGCTGGTTTCCCAGGAGGTGCTGGAGAGATTTGAAGCTCGACTCTTACGAGGAATTGCTATTGGAAAGCTTCAGAAGAACACCTGCACCGCTTGCAATATGACCATCACCGCAACCGCACTTTCAGACCTTCATCATGTTCCGACCGATGAGCTAGCTAGCTGCCCAGTGTGCCAGGCGATTCTGATTCGATGAACTTCGTCCTCTATGCCGATGGGGCCTCTCGAGGTAACCCAGGGCCAGCAGCATATGGGGCAATTGTGTACGACAACTCAGGCGCTGTCATTGCTGAACTTGGTGAGAACCTTGGAATCAGGACCAACAATTACGCCGAGTACCAAGCAGTAATCGCAGGTCTTAGACACATCGAGACGAACTGGCCAGGTTCCAAGGTGTTGGTCAGGATGGATTCGAAGTTGGTTGTCGAGCAACTAAGCGGCCGCTGGCAGATCAAGCACCCCGAGCTCAGAGAATTGGCCCACGAGGCAATTCGGATAATGCGAAATCTCTCGGTTGAATTGCAGTGGGTCCCCAGGGAGCAGAATTCGGCTGCGGATGCCGCTGCCAATCGTGCCTTGGATGAGGGGGATTTCGGAGACTCAGTGGAGCTATCCCTCAGCTCAATCCAGCCCAAGAGCATCCGCTCGCCAAGACAAAGTATTGAACCCACAACTTTCGTACTGATCCGACACGGGCACACTCAGCTCACCGAGTCGAACCTTATAAGCGGCAGTAGCGGTGAGGATCCTACGCTCAGCGAACTAGGTTTCCTGGAAGCTGAGCTTGCCTCAAAGGAGGCAGACGAACTGTTGGCGCGCTTCGGTTTAGGGACGATATCAAAGGTGCTACATTCCCCGCAGCTTCGTGCCACGCAAACCGCGACCGCAGTTGCAAAGCACTTTGAAGTCGGCATGGAGGCCGATGCCAGATTCAAGGAGATTGGATTTGGTGATTGGGAAGGTCACTCGATAGCTGAGAAGGAAGCATCCAGCGCTCAAGAGATCTCCAACTGGCGAGGATCTATGAGCGCGAAGCCGCCCCAGGGAGAGTCGGTTGATGATCTTGAACTTAGGGTTAGGTCTGCACTTACTGAGGCAATCACGGAGTTCAATGGCCAGACCGTAGCGATTGTTAGCCACATGATGCCGCTTCGAGTAATCCTCAGGCATGCGCTCTCAGGCCCAAATTCGCTGAGTTGGACCCTGCAGTTTGCTCCGGCCTCGGTTTCGGTTGTTCGTTACTTCGGTCCAAACTTTGCAGAGGTCTTTGTAATTAATTCTTGCCAACATCTGCCAACTAAGTAGGCTTTAGCTAGATGGGTCAACCAGGCGGTCGCGACATAGTCGAGGAACGTCCGGGCTCCAAAGAGCACGATGGTGGGTAACGCCCACCCGGAGTAATCCGAGGGATAGTGCAACAGAAAGTAAACCGCCCGCAAGGGTAAGGGTGAAACGGTGGTGTAAGAGACCACCAGCAGTGCAGGTGACTGTGCTGGCTATGTAAACCTCATCGGGAGCAAGACCAAGCAGAAGGCGCTATGAGCTGCTCGCTTAGCCTTCGGGTAGGTCGCTAGAACTTGTGAGCAATTGCAAGTCGAGATAGATGATCGTCCACGACAGAACCCGGCGTATCGGTTGACCCATCTACTAATCTTCGCTGGACGCGTATGCCAGCGATGCTGCTCCAATAATGCCCGCTGAATTCTTGGTGGTGGCTGGCACAATTTTGGTTTTCAGGTTCAGTAGCGGCAGGAATTTCTCGTGGTTCTTAGAGACACCACCACCAACAATGAATAGATCCGGGACTAGTAGACGCTCAAGCGTGGAGTAGTACTTCTGCAAGCGCTCAGCCCATTGCTCAAAAGAAAGCCCATCTCGCTCCATAGCGCTGTAAGCAGCCTGGGTTTCGTAGTCGACGCCTTCGATTTCAAGGTGGCCAAGCTCTGCGTTTGGAATTAGTACACCTTTGTAGAACAGGGCGGTTCCAATGCCGGTGCCAAGTGTTGTCATGATGGTAAGTCCGTGAGAGCCCCTACCCGCTCCGAACTTAACCTCCGCTAAACCTGCAGCATCTGCGTCGTTTATGACGTGGGTGTGGCGATTGAGAGCCTTGTCAAACAGCTCGTCTGCGTTGAGGCCAATCCAGCGCTTAGAGACATTTGCCGCGGATTGGGTGAAGCCGTGCTTGACCACCGCGGGGAAGCAAATACCAACCGGGTAGTTTCTGTGGGATACGCCAAGTGAATCGATTATGGATTTGCAGGCCTCCGCGATGTCTTCTGGCTCGCCACCGGCGGGGGTTTCGACACGAATTCGCTCGGAGACCAGTTCGCCTCGCTTGATGTCAACGATGGCGGCTTTGATGCCCGTGCCACCAATGTCAATTCCAATTGCTCTTTTTCCCACTTATGCCTCCGTAAGGATTTCTGGACCATCTTCGGTAATCAAGATGGTGTGTTCAAACTGTGCGGTGTGTTGCTTGTCTTTTGTGGTGACGGTCCAGCCGTCCTGCCACATGTCCCAATCCGCGGTTCCCAAGGTAATCATTGGTTCAACCGTGAAGACCATCCCAACTTCAATCAAAGTGTCGTATTCAGGTTCGTCATAGTGCGGGATTATCAAACCGGTGTGGAAGCTTGGGCCGACGCCGTGGCCGGTGAATTCTTTCACCACTCCATAGTTGAAGCGCTTGGCATAGGTTTGAATTGCCCTTCCGATGATGTTTACCTGTCGACCTGGCATGGCCGCGCTAATTCCGCGATCCATTGCCTCCTTGGTTCGGGAAATCAAATTTGCCAACTCTTCGGAACCCTCACCAATCAAAACCGTGCCGTTGGTATCGCCGTGGACTCCGCCAATAAACGCTGAGATGTCGATGTTTAGGAGATCTCCATCTTCCAAAACCGTGTCATCTGGTATTCCGTGACAGATGATCTCATTCATGGAACTGCAAAGTGATTTTGGAAAACCGCGATATCCCAAAGTTGAGGGGTAGGCGTTTTGCGAGATCAGAAAATCGTGGCCAATTCGGTCCAGGTCATCGGTCGTCATGCCTGGCTTTGCGCTCTCTAAAACCAAATTGAGAGCCTGGGCAGCAATCTTTGAGGCGATTCTGATGCGCTGGATGGTTTCTTGGTCGTACTTATCGCCACCGATATGGGGTGCAGGGCCGGACTTCCCGACATACTCGGGTCTTGCGATGCCATTAGGTACGGCTCTGGCGGGGGATAGCCTCCCGGGCACAAGATTTCCATTTTTGTCTTTTGGCATGAGCACGATTCTATTTTCATTCTTGCTTTACTAGGCTCAGACCATGGCGAAAGACGAATATTGGTTCAATACCAAGACCCAAGAGGTCGAAATTGGTAAGCAGTCGCTATCGCTAGATCGACTTGGCCCATTTGCCACTATGCAAGAGGCTAAGAACGCAGTCGAAATTATCTCCAGGCGAGCAGCAGCGCTTCGTAAAGAGGACGAGTCCTCAGATAAGTGGACTAGCTAAAGCTTTGCTCAGCGGTTGGAAACTCGCCATTTAGGACCTCACTGCGATAGTTCACCGCAGCGTTTGAAAGGTCTTGACGAAGGTTGAGATATTGCTTCGCAAATGATGGCGCTTTGTCTCCCAGACCTGCAAAGTCCGTCCAGACCAAGATCTGAGCGTCAGTCTTGTTGCCTGCTCCAATCCCGATAGTTGGAATGCTTAGCTCTTTGGTGACGCGCTCGGCAAGATCAGCGGGGACCATTTCAAGTACCACGGCAAAAGCACCAGCCTGCTGGATAGCCAGGCAGTCTCTCAGAATGTCGTCTCCGCCATCTCCTCGTCCTTGAACCTTGAAGCCACCAAGGGCATGGACCGACTGGGGAGTGAAGCCGACGTGACCCATTACTGGAATGCCAGCATCGACGAGAGCCTTGATCTGCTCGGTGCGGGCACCCTCAAGTTTTATCGCCGCAGCACCGGATTCCTTCATCGCCCTGATCCCGTTTTCAACAGCCTGGAGGGCTGAGATCTCGTAGCTCCCAAAAGGCATGTCGAGAACGACCAATGCGTCTTTAGCACTTCTTGAAACAGCGCGACCGAAGATCAACATCTCATCCAGGGTTATTGGAACGGTTCCGTAATTCGCCAGCACGGTATTGCTCGCGGAATCTCCCACCAAAATCACTTCGATACCAGCCTCATCAAAGATCTCTGCGGTTAGTGCGTCGTAGCTTGTTAGGCAGGAGAAACGCTGACCCTTTTGCTTCAGGGCTAAAAGCGTGGAAGTTCTAATTTTCATAGCTCACCAAATCTAGTGGTGAGCGGAACTCTGCGGCCACGACCAAAGGCAATAGAAGTTGTCTTGGTGCCAATTGCGCCCTGGGATCGCTTCCACTCTGAAGCCCTAACCATGCCGTCAATCTTTGCCACCGTCTGGGCGTCGAATCCTTGATTTACGATCTCGGCAACAGTGAGCTTGCCCTCAATTAGAAGCGCCAAAATGGCATCCAAGAGTTTGTAGTCGGGGAGGGAGTCCTGATCCAGCTGACCCGGTCTTAGCTCTGCGCTAGGGGCCTTCGTGATCGAATTTCTAGGAATCGCATCGAAGCCTCGGATTTGGTTGTAGGTCTCGGCAAGTTTCCAAACATCTGTCTTGTAAACATCTTTGATGGGAGCGAATCCACCAGCTGCGTCCCCATACATTGTGCTGTAGCCAACCGCTACCTCGGACTTGTTTCCCGTCGAAATAAGAAGATGACCCTCGGAGTTTGAAATACCCATCAGGATCACGGCCCTGATTCTGGCTTGAATGTTCTCCTGTGCAAGATCACTGAGCTTAAGGCTTGACTCAAAGGCCTTGTGAGCTGCATCGATCTCAATAGTGCGATGCTCGATACCTAGGTTTTGGGAAAGTTCCCTAGCATCACTGAGCGAGTGATCAGATGAGTATCGAGATGGCAAAAGCACACCGGTTACGTTTTCCGCTCCAACAGCTTCCTTGGCAATTGCTGCGCAGAGCGCGGAGTCAATACCACCACTCAGGCCAAGAACTACTTTGCGCTGACCTGTTTTTTGCAGGTAGTCCCTAAGTCCAATAACCAAAACATCAAAAAGCCGGGTGTAGACATCTTTGTCTGCAGGTGAAGTATTGAATCTGCCATAGAGCCCAGGGTTCAACCCAGCTGTCACAATCTCATTGCCGGCTTCATCAATCAGGAAGCTATCGCCATCAAAAACCAGCTCGTCTTGACCACCGGCCAGATTCACATAGGCGAGGCTCATGCCTTGAGCAAATCCTTTAGCCGCGACCCTACGCTGCTGGCTCTTTTCGCGAGTGTACGGTGAACCATTTGGCACGATGAGAAGCTCGACACCGAGCCCCTTCAGTTTTTCCGGTCGAGCTGGATTCTCATCCCAAATGTCCTCGCATATAGCTATTGCACACTTGGTTCCCGCGACATCAAAAACCAGTTCGCTGTTGCCGGGGATGAAGTTCCTCCAGTCATCGAAGACGTCGTAGTTTGGAAGTTTTTGTTTGTCGTAGCGGCCAATCAGCTTTCCTTGGCTAAACACAGATGCGCTGTTGGTTGCGATGGCATCGGAAGATTGGATGCTGGAGTGTCCAGTAGCACTCAGCGCAGCGTGACCAAGCACGATCGTAAGGGTAGGAAAGGCTTGGGACTTTGCTATCAACTGCTCTAGGGACCGCTGCCCGGCTTGGATTACATCCCTGCGGTAGCTAAGGTCTCCAAGCGGGTAGCCATTGAGTGCCAGCTCTCCAAAAACAATAAGGTCAAGCCCCTCTGAGTGCGCTTGAGCCATCATGCTGTGGATCACAGCAGCGTTGTTTTCGTAGTCTCCTACGACCGGGTTTGTCTGCGCTAAACCCACTTTTATTTCTGGCACAGCCACTAGCCTATTAGCTAGTAGCAGGAGGTCTAATGGACAAGCAGCAAGAGTTCGTACTTCGCACCATTGAAGAGCGTGGCGTGAAGTTCATCCGACTATGGTTTACCGACGTCGCCGGCACCCTAAAGTCGGTCGCCGTGGCACCTGCCGAAATCGAGGGAGCCTTCGCCGAGGGCATTGGTTTTGATGGCTCGGCCATCGAGGGATTAGCTAGAACTAGCGAAGCGGACATGCTGGCTATGCCAGACCCATCAACCTTCCAGATTCTCCCGTGGCGCGGAACCGTAGACCCAGCCGCTCGTATGTTTTGCGATGTCGCAACCCCTGACGGCAAGCCAGCAGCAGCGGACCCTAGAAACGTGCTTCGTCGTGCATTGGACAAGGCCGCCAAGATGGGCTTTAGCTTCTATGTCCACCCTGAGATTGAGTTTTACCTTCTGAAAAGCCCAGAGCTTGATGCAAACGGTCTACCTGTTCCGGTTGATACCGCCGGATACTTTGACAATGTCCCAGGTGGAACTGCGCACGACTTCCGTCGTCGCGCAGTGACGATGCTTGAGCAGCTTGGTATTTCTGTTGAGTTCAGCCACCACGAGGGCGGTCCCGGGCAGAACGAAATCGACCTTCGTTACGCCGATGCGCTTTCGATGGCCGACAACATCATGACCTTTAGAACGGTAGTCAAGGAAGTTGCTATCGAGCAGGGTGTCTACGCCACCTTTATGCCAAAGCCTTTTACCAACCACCCGGGTTCGGGTATGCACACTCACTTCTCGCTGTTTGAGGGTGACCGCAACGCGTTCTTTGACCCAGCCGCCAAGTACCACCTGAGCAACGTCGCACGTCAGTTCATAGCTGGCATCCTTCGTCACGCCCCGGAGTTGACTTTGGTCACCAACCAGTACGTAAACAGCTACAAGCGCCTGTGGGGTGGCGGAGAGGCTCCTAGCTACGTTAGCTGGGGCCACAACAACCGTTCCGCCCTGATTCGCGTTCCACTGCACAAACCTGAGAAGAGTCAGAGCACTCGCATCGAGTATCGCGCAATGGATTCCGCTGCCAACCCTTACCTTGCCTACGCTCTGCTGCTTTCAGCTGGCTTGAAGGGCATCGAAGAGGGCTACGAGTTATCACCTGAGACTGAGGACGATGTTTGGTCTCTTAGCGACATGGAACGCCGCGCTATGGGAATTGAAGCATTGCCACAATCACTTGATCACGCCATTAGAAAGCTGGAGTCATCCGAACTTGCCGCAGAGGTTTTGGGCGAATCGGTTTTCAGCTACGTGCTTGCAAATAAGCGTAACGAGTGGGCACATTACCGTTCTCAGGTAACCCAATTCGAGCTAGAGCAAAACCTCCGCACGCTCTAGATGGTGGATTCTAGAAGCTCATCGCTTAGCGAGTTAGCTCGTCTGGGTTTTGAAGCGCTAAGCGAAACCGTTCCGAAGCTTGAACAACTAGTAAAGCTCGTTGGAGATCGTGGTCACGGTGCACTAGCTGCAATCTCGACAAGCTCCTCTCCGGATCGAGCCTTAGATGCCCTAATTCGGCTAGCGGAAATAGAGCCAAAAGGCTTGTCTAAGATTCTCGCAAAGCACGATCAGGCTGAGCGTCTTTGCAGGGTGCTAGCCGCCAGCAATGGCCTATCTGACTTTCTGCTTAGACACCCGCAGTTACTTTCACTTTTTGCGGCCCCAGCTCGCATACCCGCCCCTGAGCAGCTTCTTTTGCTAGATGACTCGTCCCAAGATGCCTTGAAGGTCTCTTATCTGACTCAGCTGGTGAGGGTCGCGGACTTTGATCTTGGTCACTCGGACTACAAAGTGCCGATCCAAGCAGTAACTGCTGCGCTAAGCGACTTGGCGGCGGGCGCTCTAGAGGCAGCGTTGAGGATTGCTCGCCGAGAAATAGTTCAAGAGGCTCGTTACACGCCAGAAGAGATCCAAGCAACCGAGCTCGCAGTCATCGCAATGGGAAAGTGTGGTGCAAGAGAGCTCAACTATGTCTCGGACGTCGATGTAATTTACGTGGTCGCCGGCGAGGGTGACAATGTCATTGAGATTGGCACGCGCCTGGCCACCAAGCTCGCTCGCATCATCTCGGAACCAAGTCTCGAACCTGGCCTGTGGGAAGTGGACCCAAACCTCAGACCCGAGGGAAAGTCTGGAGCTTTGGTTCGTCGACTCGAAGCGCACCTCAGCTACTACCAAAAGTGGGCTGAGGACTGGGAGTTCCAAGCACTGCTCAAAGCACGTTTTGTGGCGGGAAGCGAAGTTTTGGGTAGGCAATACGAGCAAGTCATTAGACCCTTGGTCTGGGGGCGAACCAATCGCGCCGGAATCGTTGAGAACGCTCGCAATATGCGCAAGCGAGTCCTCGATTTGATTCCTGCCGGTGAGAAAGATCGTGAGATCAAGCTCGGTCGGGGTGGGCTTAGAGATGTCGAATTCACCGCTCAATTACTGCAGCTGGTTCATGGTGTGACAGACGAATCAGTCCGAGTTTCCGACACCCTGTCAGCCATCCAAGCTCTCAGCAAGGCTGGCTTGATTGGCAGAGGCGATGCCGAGGTTTTCACTTCTCACTACCAAACGCTCAGGGCGATCGAGCACCGTGTCCAGCTTTCTAAGCTTCGGCGCGACCACCTTATTCCACTCGATGATTCAGAACTCAGGCGGATCGCAAGAGGTATGGGCCTAACCGCAGCGATCCTTGATGAGCTTTGGAATAGGGTTCGCGGTGAAGTAGCTGCCCTGCATGACAGCGTCTTCTATCGTCCGCTTCTGACGGCCATGGCTTCTCTGAGCCCTAACGATGTCCAGCTAACGGACGAGGAAGTTCTTGATCGTCTAAGCGCATTAGGTTTTAGCGATGCAAAGGGCGCGGTTTCTCACATCGCCGCTCTCACCTCCGGCGTATCCCGGCGAGCGGTAATCCAGCGCACACTCCTTCCAGTGCTATTGCGATGGATGGCCGAGGGCATAGACCCTGACAGAGCACTTATCTCTTTCAGGAGATTGAGTGAGAGCCTGGGTGAGACCCACTGGTTCCTAAAAATGCTTCGCGATTCCTCGGGAGCGGCGGAACGCTTGATGCGAGTGCTGTCCTCATCCGCTTTTATCGCACGGCTACTTGAGCACATTCCGGATTCGTCAGTTTGGTTCAGCGATGAGGATTCCCTAATGCCGCTTGAGCGACAGGTGATCGTTGACGAGATGTCAGCCATAATCGAACGCTCAACTGATCCTGATCAGTGTTCCGAGGCCCTGAGGCAGGTGAGAAGGCGAGAGATACTCCGTATTGCGAGTTCCGCAGTCTTGGGAGCAACAACAATGGCTCAGATTTCGGAAGGACTTACCGCCATAACTGACGCTTACGTCATTTCAATGGTGATACTCGCTAAGCAAGCAAGCGGCTCAGATCTGGACTTCGGGGTTATCGCCATGGGCCGCTGGGGCGGCATGGAACTCGGGTTTGGATCGGATGCTGATGGCATGCTGGTTTATCAATCTGACAAGCTAACTGCTCAGGCTGAAGCAGAGAAAGTTTCCCAGCTACTACTTTCACTCTCGAAGGATTCACTCCTGGAGTTTGAACTCGATTTGGATCTCAGGCCTGAGGGCAAAAATGGCCCAAGAGTGCGTTCAGTAGCCGGCTATGCCGGCTACTACGAGCGCTGGGCTGACGCCTGGGAGTTCCAAGCTCTATTGCGAGCAAGAGTTGTAGTTGGATCCAAGGATCTTCAGGAGGAATTTACCGGTCTGATCGATCTTTATCGCTACCCCGAAGAGATTTCCAAGGCGAACCTGATTGAAATTCGTCGTATCAAAGCCCGCGTCGAGACCGAAAGGCTCCCTCAGGGAGCAGACCCAGCCAGGCATCTAAAGCTCGGAAGAGGTTCCATCTCAGATGTTGAGTGGCTGGTGCAGTTCTTGCAACTGCAGCACTCCAACAAGGTCCCAGCTTTGCAAACAACTTCAACCTCCGAAGCCTTGGAGGCTCTAAGAGCCCAGGGTTTGATCCCTGCCGAAGACATCCAGCGCTTAGCCTCCGGATGGTTGATTGCCTCAAGATGCCGCAGCGCTGAGGTGCTAGCCAGCGATAAGAGAACCGACCAGTTGCCAACTGATCTTCGCCAGCTCGACGCAATGGCAAGAATTCTCGAGTATCAGCCGGGGGATTCCCAGTTACTTGAAGAGAACTATCTGTCGGTAACGCGCAAGGCTAGAACTGCATTTGAAAAGCACTTCGCTTAAATGAAAACAGGCGGACCCGAAGGCCCGCCTGTAATCAATTGACTTATTAGACGCCGTAGTAAAGCTCGAACTCGTAAGGGTGAGGGCGCTGCGCCAATGGCTTTAGCTCCTTCTCACGCTTGTAGTCGATCCAGGTCTCAATCAGGTCGTCGGTGAAGACGTTGCCCTGCTTGAGGTACTCGTTGTCCTGCTCCAAAGCCACAAGGACATCGCCTAGCGAGCCAGGAACCTGAGGAATGGTCTTAGCTTCCTCTGGTGGCAACTCGTATAGGTCCTTGTCAACCGGAGCGTGAGGCTCAGTGCGGTTCTTGATGCCATCAAGTCCAGCCATCAGCATTGCTGCGAAGGCTAGGTAAGGGTTTCCAGATGCATCAGGAGCGCGGAACTCAATGCGCTTAGCCTTCGGGTTTGAGCCAGTCATTGGGATACGAATGGCAGCCGAGCGGTTACCAGCCGAGTAGACCAGGTTCACTGGTGCCTCAAAGCCTGGAATTAGACGGTGGTAGGAGTTCACAGTTGGGTTGGTGAACGCAAGCAAGCTCGGAGCGTGCTTTAGAAGTCCTCCGATGTACCAGCGTGCTAGGTCAGAAAGGCCGCCGTAGCCGGACTCGTCATAGAACAGTGGCTTGCCGTCTTTCCAGAGTGACTGGTGAACGTGCATACCGGAACCGTTGTCACCAAATAGTGGCTTAGGCATAAAGGTTGCGGTCTTGCCGTATTGGTGAGCTACGTTCTTGACGATGTACTTGAACTTCAGTACGTCATCTGCAGACTTCACCAGTGTGTCGAAACGGTAGTTGATCTCACACTGACCAGCAGTACCAACCTCGTGGTGGCTGCGCTCAACATCAAGACCGGCTGCTTCTAGCTCCAAGACGATGGTGTCGCGAATGTCAGCTAGGTGGTCAACTGGAGAAACTGGGAAGTACCCACCCTTGAATGGAGTCTTGTTACCAAGGTTTCCACCCTCTTCCTGACGTGCCGAGTTCCAAGCACCTTCAACCGAGTCCACGATGTGGAAAGCGGTGTTGGACTTGGTCTCGTAGCGAACCTCATCGAAGATGAAGAATTCAGCCTCTGGTGCAAAGAATGCGGTGTCTGCGATTCCGGTGGACGCAAGGTAGCGCTCGGCCTTGTGTGCGACCTGTCTTGGGTCGCGGTGGTAAAGCTCACCGTTGCGTGGGTTGTAAATATCGAACGAGACGATCAGAGTCTTCTCGATGCGGAATGGGTCGATGTATGCAGTGGTCACATCTGGAATCAACTGCATGTCTGACTCGTGGATTGAAGCAAAACCGCGAATCGAGGATGCGTCGAAGAGCTGCCCATTGGCAAAGAACTCTTCGTTGATCTGAGACACTGGCAAGTTGAAGTGCTGCTGAACGCCTGGTAGGTCGGTGAAGCGCACATCTAGGAACTTAACGTCGTTTTCCTTGATGTATGCAATCACCTCAGAGGCAGTTTTGAACATGGCTGTTCCCTCTCATAGGTTGTGCTTGTAGCAACATTCCGGTCGGAATGAAAATAAACTACCGCCCAAATGTTTCAGGAATGTTAAGCCTTGCGCTTAGGCGGTCTTGCTCTCATCGGGTCAATTCCCTTAGGAATCGGTAGAGCCGATGAACCAGCAAGCGAGTCCAGACGATTAGCCACGGCGCTAACCTCTGATCGGGTGAGAGACTTTTTCAACTTGTATACGGTCTTTAGCAGGGCGTAAAGGCGAACTCCACCATCTAATGAGACACGAACCTTGTGAATCTGAACTCCAGGCGCGCTGCGAGAAATTCGGCGCGATTCGTCTTCCAGCATCTGCTGAACTCTCGCCGAGGGTCCCTCGCCAATCAACACGACACCAGCTGGACCAATCATTCGGTAGACAGCGTCACGGCTCTTGGGGTTTACGGCGATAGGCATTGGGGAGGCACGCCAAGTCCTACGAATCTGGGAGTCTAGAACCGCTCCAACCGCTCCGGCCTGGCCTTCGATTTGAATGTAGGCGTTTCGCTCGGCGCGTCGTGACATCACGATCATAAAAGTCAGTACTGCCGAGAGCAGCCCAGTGGCAATCCATAGCCAGAAGCCAAGAGTTCCGAAGCCATTGACCAGGAATCCGATTAGGAAGCTTGCGCCCAGAACCAATAGGAACCCCAAGATGGAAAGCCATAGGGCGGTCGGGTCTTTCTTTGCGGTGATTCTGTATACACGCAGTAACTGGCGCAATTTGCCAGGAGATTTTGGATTCTTAGCCACGGAAGTAGTTTACTCAGGCAATCGCGCTAGCTTGCGCGAACTCAAGCTTGTCGGCTAAATGTTGCAGGTGCTCAGGAATTGGTCGACCCTTAGCTAACATGCTCGTTGCCCAAAGTCGACCAGCCCGGTAACTGGAACGAACCAATGGACCGGATAGCACTCCAAGGAATCCCATTTCTTCGGCTTCTTTGGCCATCTCAATGAATTCCTCTGGTTTTACCCAGCGCTCAACAGGGTGGTGCCTTGGTGAAGGCCTCAGATACTGAGTGATTGTGATGATGTCAGTTCCTGCGTCATGCAGGTCCTGAAGCGCTTGAGTAATCTCAGAACGCTCTTCGCCCATGCCCAGAATCAGATTGGACTTGGTGACCATTCCAGCTTTTCTGCCCTGGGTGATCACGTCTAGAGATCGCTCATAGTTGAATGCCGGTCTGATGCGCTTGAAAATCCTTGGAACGGTTTCGACGTTGTGCGCAAATACCTCTGGCTGCGCGTCAAAAACCAACTGAAGAAGTTCTGGCTTGCCGCTGAAGTCAGGGATCAAGATCTCTACGCCAGTGCCGGGGGACTGCTGGTGGATCTGACGAATGGTCTCGGCGTAAAGCCAAGCCCCTTCGTCTTCAAGGTCGTCTCTTGCCACACCTGTAACAGTTGCGTAGCGGAGGTTCATGGTCTTTACGGATTCACCAACACGTCTTGGCTCGTCAGCGTCAAAGTCAGCTGGTTTACCGGTATCAATCTGGCAGAAATCGCAACGTCTGGTGCACTGCGAGCCACCAATGAGGAATGTCGCCTCACGGTCTTCCCAACACTCGAATATGTTTGGGCATCCGGCTTCTTGGCAAACAGTATGGAGTCCCTGGTCTTTCACAAGTGAGTGCAGTTGCTGGTATTCCGGGCCCATTTTGGCGGTGATTTTGATCCACGGAGGCTTGCGCTCAATCGGGGTCTCGCTGTTGCGAACCTCAAGGCGGAGTAGCTTGCGCTCAGGCTTAGATTCTGGCACTTGGTATCTCTCCCATCAATTCTTTTACAAGAATAGCGGCTTCCTTAACGCTTACATCACGCCCGAGAATTCTGCTCAGGGTTGTCGTCTTCGCATCAGAAATGCCACAGGCGATGATGTGCTCGTATGGCTCGAGTGAGTTATTGCAGTTCAGGGCAAAGCCGTGCATCGTTACCTTCTCGGCAACTCGAATTCCGATTGCGGCAACTTTTTCAAACCCGCCTTCAGTTTCAAACCAAACTCCGGTTCGACCTTCGACTCGCTCGCCCTTCACACCAAGGCGGGCTAAAACGTCGATTAGCACCTGTTCCATCCAACGCACATAATTCACAACGTCGATTGGCTGGGGGAGTCGCATGATTGCATAACCAACTAGCTGGCCAGGGCCGTGCCAGGTGATTTTGCCACCGCGATTGGTCTCTACGAATTCACTTCCATCTAGCGGCAGCTCCTGGGCTTCCGTGCGTTTGCCGGCGGTGTAGACCGAGCTGTGCTCGAGAAGTAAGACAGTGTTTGGGATTTTGCCTGCGACAACCTGAGCATGAATCTCAAGTTGCTTTTGGTAAGCGTCTGCATAACTTATGTAGTTCGGGGCGAAAGCAAGGTCAATAAACTCAGGCACCTAAACCTCTTTGCAAGCTAGATACCTAGATTTGCTTCGAAAGCACCAGCCTCAAGGCGAGCCTTTACATCGGTTAGGTAGCGAGATGCGTCTGCGCCATCGATGTGACGGTGATCGTAGCTAAGCGCGAGGTAAACCATTGAGCGAATAGCAATCGACTCGTTGCCTTCAGCGTCAGTCACTACTACTGGGCGCTTGGTGACGATACCCGTTCCCAGGATCGCGCTCTGAGGCAAGAACACCACCGGAGTATCGAATAACGCTCCACGTGAACCGGTGTTAGTAAAGGTGAATGTTCCACCGCTTAGCTCGTCTGGAGTCAGCTTGTTGTTGCGCGTGCGGTCTGCAAGCTCCGCAATCTGCTGAGCAGTCTGCGCGATGTTTAGCGAAGCTGCATTGCGAATCACGGGAGTAAGCAATCCACGCTCGGTATCAACTGCGAAGCTGACGTTCTCGGTGCCGTGGTAAACGATGTTTTCGCCATCGACAGAGCTGTTGATCTTCGGGTGAGCCTGAAGTCCCTCTGCTGCCGCTAGAACAAAGAACGGCATGAAGTTCAGCTTGACGCCTGTCTTCGCAACGAAGTTGGCCTGAACGCTCTTGCGAAGGTTTGCGATCTTGGTGACATCAACCTCAACAACGGTTGTGAGCTGAGCGCTGGAGTTCATCGAAGCAACTGCACGCTCTGCAAGCACCTTACGTAGACGAGACATCGGCTCGGTGGTTCCGCGCAGTGGTGAAACGGAAGGCGCAGGGGTAGCTGTTGGTGGCGAAGCCACTGGAGCGCTTGATCCAAATGCCATTACGTCTTCCTTGCGGATACGTCCACCAACACCGGTTCCTCGGACAGAAGCGAGGTTTACGCCCATGTCATGGGCTAGCTTGCGAACGATTGGGGTGATGTAGTTAGGGTCTGATTCACTCTCCGCAGCAACTGGTGCTGGAGCAACAGCAGGCACCGGAGCCGGCATGGCAGGAGTAACCGGTGCTGCAACTGGCGCAACAGCATCAACAGGAATTGCCGCGACGGGTGCTGGGATAACCGGTGCCTCAACGATTGGTGCTGGAGCGGCTACTGGAGCAGGAGTTTCGACAGCGGCTGGAGCAGGAGTTTCGACTGCTGCCGGAGCGGCAGCAGCACCATCAGCGATTATGGCCAACACTGCGCCCACGGCTACGGTTTCGTCTTCTTGAACCATGATCTGCTGAACAACGCCAGCAACTGGCGATGGGATCTCGGTGTCGACTTTGTCTGTTGATACCTCAACCAATGGCTCGTCAACGGCAACAGTGTCGCCGACCTTCTTGAGCCAACGGGTAATGGTTCCCTCGGTTACAGATTCTCCAAGTGCTGGAAGAACAACTTCGCTCATGACTTAGTCCTTTTACTCTTTAGGCGTGTGCGTGTAGTGGCTTGCCAGCAAGGGCTAGATGCGCCTCGCCGATTGCTTCGTTCATGGTTGGGTGGGCGTGCAGGTGTGGTGCGACATCCTCTGGGTAGGCTTCCCAGTTCACAATTAGCTGAGCTTCGCCGACCTGCTCGCCTGCTCGAGAACCGATCATGTGGAACCCGACAACCGGACCGTTGTTCTGTCTAACTAGCTTTACGATTCCAGCGGTTCCGAGGATGTTGCTCTTACCGTTACCAGCCAGGTTGTACTCGTAAATTGAGACATTGTCAGTACCAAACTTTTCGCGAGCTTGTGCTTCGGTTAGTCCGACAGAAGCAATCTCTGGCTCACAGTAGGTAACACGTGGGATGCCCCACTCATCAATCCTCGCAGGCTTTAGCCCAGCAATTTCCTCGGCCACGAAGACGCCATGCATAAATCCGCGGTGAGCAAGTTGCAATCCAGGGACGATGTCACCAACCGCGTAGACGCCGGGAAGGTTGGTCTGAAGACGATCGTTGGTTGGAACATAACCACGATCCATCGTTACGCCCTGTTCCTCAAAGCCGAAGCCGGTGGCATTTGCTCCGCGTCCAACCGCTACCAAAAGCAGCTCCGCAGAAATCTGTTCACCGTTTTCAAGCTCAATGGTTACGCCGTTGTCATCTTGAGTTACGGTTTTGAAGCGGTTACCAAGCTTGAATTCGATTCCACGCTTCTTATATGCACGCTCTAAGACCTTGCTCATGGCAGGGTCCTCGTTAGGTATAAGGCGGTCAAGGCCTTCGATAATAACTACCTCAGCGCCGAACGAACGCCAGATCGATGCAAACTCAACGCCGATAACGCCACCACCGAGAATTGCAACCCGGTTTGGCACAAAGTCCATCTGCAGTGCCTGGTCGCTGGTGATTACTCGCCCAGTGATCTCGATGCCTAAGGTCCTGGTGTTTGACCCGGTGGCTAGGACTACGTTCTTGCCGGTGTAGTTCTCGCCATTAACAGTCATGGTCTTCGGACCAGTCATGCGACCTTCACCACTGACGAAGGTGATGTCCTTGCTGGCCACTAGACCGGTTAGTCCCTTGTAAAGCTTCTCAACGATGGAGTCGCGGTACTTGTTCACCGCAGTCATATCAATAGATTGGAAAGTTGCGTTCACACCGTAGGAGCCAGCCTCGCGAGTCACGTCGGCAACCTCTGCTGAATGCAGCAGAGCCTTAGTTGGGATACAGCCGCGGTGCAGGCAGGTACCGCCTAGCTTGTCACGCTCAATTAGCGCAACGCTCATGCCAAGTTGGGCACCTCTTAGCGCTGCTGCGTAACCGCCGCTTCCGCTACCCAGGATTACCAGGTCAAAGTTGTGATCGGCCATCGTATATGCTCCAAATTCTCGCCAAACAGAGCAAGTCTAATACCTAGCGGGGCTATGCGCGCTTAGCCATCTCAATCAACGTGCGAATCATTACACCGGTCGCCCCACTTGGGTAAACCGAGTAGGGAGCCGAGTCATTGTTTGCACAGGAGGCAATGTCCAGGTGAGCCCAGCTCGCATCTTTTGGCACAAACTCTGAAAGGAACAAACCGCCAACCAACATGCCACCTGCCGGTGCGCCAATTCGACTATTAACCATGTCGGCAACATCAGATTTCAAAATTTCACGAAGTTCGGCAGGGAGTGGCATCTCCCACAAAAGTTCGTCTGCCTCCGCTGCAGCATTTTTGGCAAGACTGATCGCATCGCCCTTACCCATAAGACCCGCATAGCGCTTTCCCAATGCCACTGAAGCAGCGCCAGTGAGGGTCGCGATGTCAATGATGTGATCAGGACCGAGCTCTGAGGCAAGCGAAAGTCCGTCGCCGAGTACTAGCCTGCCCTCAGCATCCGTGTTAAGAACTTCAACAGTCTTTCCGTTGCGCAGGGTCAACACATCACCCGGGCGAGTCGCTTGACCGCTTGGCATATTTTCCGCCAGGCACATGAATCCTGTGATGTTTGCCTTGATGCCAAGCTGGGCTGCTCCAACGATAGCTCCAAGAACTGAGGCAGCTCCTGCCATGTCGTACTTCATGCCAATCATCGAAAGTGGCTGCTTCAATGAAAGACCACCGGTGTCGAAGGTTATTCCTTTACCCACCATGGCGATGTGTTTTCCGCCGCCTCGATAGGTGAGCTTCACCAGTCTTGGTGGGCGGACCGAGCCTTTGCCGACGCCAAGGATTCCGCCGCATTTCTCCTTTTCAAGCTTCCTTTCGTCCCAGATCTCGACATCAATCGGCAGTCCTTTAGCAAGCGATTTCGCCTCTTTGGCTAGTTTCTCGGGCCAGAGCTCGTTGGCCGGCATGTTTATCAACTCGCGGATAGCCACGATGGTGTTGGCAAGGCTAACTTCCCTAGAGATGTCAACTTTCTCGGCGCAAACTATCTGGACATCGATCTGTGTCTTGGAGTCTTTCTTAAATTTTGCCGGAGTCTTTTGACCAAGCACCGCGCCCTCGGCGAGAGCCTTAGCTTCGGCTGCGCTGTTGGCTCGAAGAATCAGCGGTGCTTTGTCACTGGCTGCTCTAACTGCGGCGGCAGCAAAGTCTCGGGCCTTGTAGTTGGTACCGACTCCAATCACGAGCGCAATGTTCTCGCCCACCAAAACCCTCGCTGCCGTGCCTGGTGTCTTGTCCGCCTTGTGGAGATCAAGGATTTGCTGGGTAAGGGCGTCTTCCGTCACTAGAAGTCCACTGTCAGACAGTGGAATAGCAAACTGGTGCGCGTTGGTTGGGGATGATGTGACGACGGTGACCTTAATCATTCCCCAAGCTTATTGAGTTAGTATCGGGCCATGGCTGAGCTGTATCGAATCTACGAATCTGAGCAACAAGTTCAAGGTCTCCCGATGCTCGCCATGCTTTCCGGTTTCACTGATTCAGGGCAGACAATCTCACAGCTCTCGGAGCACCTTTTCGCGCACCTAGACCATGAATTGATTGTGAGCTTCAGTAACGACGAGTTGTTGGATTACCGCTCGAGAAGACCATTGCTGTTGTTTGAGAAAGACCACATTGAGTCTTACGAGCCGCCGGTTTTGGGTTTGTACTTGGCACATGATGAAGCTGGCAGCCCCTTCCTCTTACTAGAGGGATATGAACCGGACTTTCGCTGGGAAGCATTTGCTGCCGCCGTTGCAGATTTAGTAGATCGATTCGAAATCTCCTCACTGACCTGGGTTCACTCCATTCCGTTCCCAATCCCACATACCCGTCCAGTTGGAATCACCGTCTCGGGTAACAGATCTGACCTAGTTGAAAAGTACTCAGAGTGGAAGCCTCAGACTCAGGTACCTGGAAACGTGATTCACTTATTGGAATACAAGCTTGGTCAAACCGGGCTCAGCACGACCGGGTTCGTGCTGCTGGTTCCGCATTACCTTGCCGACAACGAGGTTCCATCAGCAGCCCTCACAGGGCTTGAGCTAATAACTGCCGCAACTGGTTTAGTTTTCCCAACCGATGAGATTAGAGAGCGGGCAGCGAAGTTTGTGGCAAAGGTCAACGCACAGCTTGAGGAAAATGCTGTGCTGGCCAAGCTGGTTGCTACTCTCGAGCAGAGTTACAACTCCGGAACCGGACCCTCGCGCTCTCCGATCGGAAAGCCACAGAATATCCCGCCTAGTGCAGACGAGATTGCCGAGGAGCTAGAGAAGTACCTCGCCAACATGTCAAAAGACGACCCTCGCGCGGAATAATTCCAAAGAAATAAGCGTTGTTAGCACCAGGGCCACTTTTTAGTGGCATACTTAACAGCTAAACCCTTTCCGGTCTAACGACTTGACAAGGGTTTAAAGTCTGCCCAAAAAGAGGTTAATTATCGCTACCGTGTCCAAGGCCAAGGCCAAAGCAACCAAGCCAGCTGGCAAAGCCAGCAAGGCTAAGGCTGCCGTTATCGAAGATGACGAAGAGGACATCGAAGACGAGATTGAAATTGAAGCAGTTGAAGAGATCGTTGCTGAGGTTATCGAAGTCGTCGAAGTAGTAGTCGAAGAACACAAGGACGAAGAGTCCGAACCGACCATTGATGTAAACGCATTGCCTGCCGACGTACTAGTGCTCAGCGATGACGATGATGACATCCCGGTCCAGAACCTAACTATTTCAGGCGCAACAGCCGACCCTGTAAAGGACTACCTAAAGCAAATCGGTAAGGTTGCGCTACTAAATGCCGAGCTAGAGGTTGAACTGGCCAAGCGCATTGAGGCTGGTCTTTTTGCTGAGGAGAAGCTGGCGACCGCAAAGTCTCTGGCTCCTGCCGAGCGTCGCGACCTGAGCTGGGTGGTAAAAGACGGTGCGCGCGCCAAGAGCCACCTTTTGGAAGCCAACCTTCGCTTGGTGGTGTCGCTAGCAAAGCGTTACACCGGTCGTGGCATGCAGTTCCTAGATTTGATTCAAGAGGGAAACCTGGGCCTAATTCGTGCGGTTGAGAAGTTCGACTACACCAAGGGATACAAGTTCTCAACCTACGCAACCTGGTGGATTCGTCAGGCAATCACCAGAGCAATGGCCGACCAGGCACGAACCATTCGTATCCCGGTCCACATGGTCGAGGTCATCAACAAGCTTGCCCGTGTCCAACGCCAGCTACTTCAGGACCTAGGCCGCGAACCTACTCCTGAGGAACTTGCAGCAGAACTGGATATGACACCGGAAAAGGTCGTCGAGGTTCAGAAGTATGGCCGCGAGCCAATTTCCCTATCTACTCCGCTTGGTGAAGATGGAGACAGTGAGTTTGGTGACCTTATTGAGGACACCGAGGCTGTGGTTCCGGCAGACGCTGTCGGATTCACCATGCTCCAGCAGGAGCTTGAGCGGGTTCTTGATTCGCTTCACCCTCGCGAAGCTGGTGTGATTCGCTCAAGATTCGGTCTTGGTGACGGCGTTCAGATGACTCTGGACCAAATCGGTGAGAAGTTCGGTGTCACTCGTGAGCGCATTCGCCAGATCGAGTCCAAGACCATGTCTAAGTTGCGCCACCCTTCCCGTTCTCAACTACTGCGCGACTATCTAGATAGCTAATGCGCACCTTCCTAGCGATGGCGCTTGGGAAAACTGCTCGTTTTCTACTGCGTCTAGTTAGACGCGGTGGGGGATCGTCACTGCCGGGAACTATAGCTGCGGCAATTCAACCAAAACTTTTAGAACGAGCCATCCAATCCGCTCCGCAGGGTCTGGTTGTTGTCAGCGGCAGCGCCGGAAAATCTAGCACCACCAAGATCATCGTCGCACTTTTGGAAGCGCATGGCCTTCGAGTATTCACCAACCCATCAACTGCCAACATCAAGCAGGGCTACTACGCTTCGGTGCTGCAATTTGGAGATCTTCGAGGCCGGATAGCTGCCGACATTGTTGTTCTTGAGTGGGACGAGGGTCACGGTGCCGCCTTGGCTAAGGAATTGAAGCCGCGATTAAGCGTTATCACCAACGTGCTGTCTGATCAGTTAGACCGCTTTGTGGATCCGATCTACGTCCAGGAAAAACTTGCTGAAATCATCAACAACTCATCAACAGTGATCGCCAATCGAGATGATCGTAACGTTGCACAGATTGCCAACGGTCATGCCGATGTATTCGGTTTTGGACTATCAGCTGAACTTTTAGAGGCTGGGCCGTCGTATGCAATCAATTTCGGTGAAAAGCCAGAGCTTTCTGCTTCTGCCTTGATAAAACACGCAACCGCCGAGCGGCTACTGATAATGCTCAAAGGGACAGACCTCGAGATTGCCGGCAACTACGAGAACCTCTCGCAGGCGATGAATGTCGCCTCCGCAGTCCTTGCTCTCGATGCTCTGGTTGAGATCGATGCAGAACTGGTCGCCCAAACAATAGAGGCACTGCCGCCAGTTTTTGCTCGTGATGAGATGGCGATGGTGAGAGATCGACTTGTGCGTTTAATGCTGGTGCAGAACCCAACCAGCTTTCAATTAAACCTAGATCGATTGCCCAGCACCCCTCACCCGCTGATGATCATGGCCGGAAGAGACATCCACGACCCAAGCTGGCTGTGGACGGTTGACTTCTCAAGACTAGATAGCGTTGATGTGGTATCTGGCTTTAATGCTCACGAACTCGCCCTGAGGCTGCACTATTCAGGGGTTGAGGTGAAATTGGTTGAGCCAAAGATTGATCTCGCTAACGAGCACTTTGCGAAGTTGGCCGGATCGGACCCAACTATCGTTTTCTCAGCAGATGCGATGCGACGAACCCGGCGATATTTAGGGCTGGCAAAATGATCAAACTTTCCTCTTTCAAGCCTGAGTTCTTCGACAACAACGGAGATCAGGGAAATCTTGCGGTCATTTCAGCTCAGTTTTCAGCACTGAATGTCGAATTCGAGATCACCAACGATTACCAAGGTAGCGACTTCCTATTGGTTGGAGACTGTTCGATTGCAGTTCTGAACCACTTTGAAGCGGAACTTCTTGAACTTCTTCCAGCTCTAAAGATGCGCTTGATGGCTGGAAAGCCAACGCTTTTAGTGGGGAGGAGTTACGAGTACTTTGCACCGCTTTTAGATATCGATCTCAAACATGGCGAGAGGGAATCCAAGTTCGTATCTCTACGGGTTCTAGATCATGAAGTATTTGGTTACCATAACTCGACTGTCGTCGAGCCTCGCCTGCAAGTCTCTGGGTCATTTATCGGGACCACTCTTTTTGGTCCGCTGTTCGCGAAGAATCCCCAGCTTTTGAAAAAGATTGCAATCACCCTAGATGTTGAGCTAAAGGGTGACTACTTCGAACGCAGCGACAACTTGGCTAACCGTGTGCGTGAGGCAACTATCTTTTAGAAAGATCCTCTGACTGATCGTGCCAGGAGATGGTGATCGGTTCTAACTTGGATTTGTTGGCGTTACCGTGGTGCGCGCAAAAGAGCAGGTCACCCGACTCTAGGCCAACTCGAATGTATGCCTGAGCTCCACAAACATCACAACGGTCTGCGGCAACTAACTTGGTGGTTTCTTTTAGATCTTCCATTTGCTACATTCAACCACCTACCCACCACAAATAAGTCCCAGTTACGCCCAGTTTCGCTAACTGCGAAGTGGCAAATGTTAATTCATGGTGGCTGAGGTTAGATTCTCCAAGTGGAAACCTATTCAGCTAGACACCTCTCGGTCCTTGAGGGCTTGGAGGCGGTTCGCAAACGGCCTGGTATGTATATCGGTTCGACCGATGCCCGTGGCCTCATGCACTGCTTATGGGAAATCATTGATAACTCAGTGGACGAGGCCCTCGCTGGGCACGGAAACTCGATCGATGTAGAAATTTTTGAAGACGGTTCTATCGAGGTGCGGGATAAGGGTCGCGGTGTTCCGGTTGACATTGAGCCCAGAACTGGCCTCAGCGGTGTTGAGGTCGTCTACACCAAACTTCACGCCGGAGGTAAATTTGGCGGCGGTTCGTACGCGGCGTCTGGTGGACTGCATGGTGTCGGTGCCTCCGTTGTAAACGCGCTTTCCTCACGTTTAGATGTCGAGGTCGACAGAAATGGCCAGACCTATGCGATGTCTTTCAAGCGCGGTGAACCTGGAAGGTTTTCGGGAGAAGGTCCAGAGGCGAAGTTTGAGCCTTTTATCGACGGTAGTGAACTAAAAACTTTCGGAAAAGTGGCCAAGGGCGTCAGCGGCACGAGGGTTAGGTACTGGCCAGATCGCCAAATCTTTGAGACATCAGCTGCTTTCTCGCTGGAGGATCTGGCAAATCGACTTCGTCAGACGGCATTTCTGGTGCCTGGTCTTCGATTGCAAGCTCATGAGCACTCCACCAATTCCAAGCTGGACTATAAGTTCGAGGGTGGCATAGCGGAGTACGCAGAGCATTTAGCCAAGGATATTGCGGTCATGCCTACCAAGCGCATCCAGTTCAAATCTTCTTTTGTGGAAACCGTTCCGGTCTTAGACGATACAAATGGAGCGATGATCTCTAAAGAGGTCGAACGCGAGTGCTCGGTTGATATTGCACTTCGTTGGGGAAATGGTTTCGACACTGAACTTCGAAGTTTTGTGAACATCATTTCAACTCCGAAGGGTGGAAGCCACCAAGCTGGCTTCGAGCAGGCCCTTATGAAGTCATTCCGAGCAGTAATTGACGCCAACTCACGAAAACTAAAAGCTACCGGCCTCAAGATTGAGCGCGAAGACCTCTATGCGGGACTTACGGCGGTACTGACTGTGAGCCTTCCTGAGCCTCAGTTTGAAGGACAAACCAAAGAAACCCTAGGAACCCCAGCGGTAAAGGCGATTGTCGCTAACGGACTCGGAGCCTGGCTTGATAATTACCTTTCCGGAACAGTCCGGGGCACCAAGCAGGAGGTTGACAACCTTCTTGAAAAGATTGTCAACGAGGCCAAGGCTCGCATAAGTGCGAGATCGGTCAAAGACACGCAGCGCCGAAAGAATGCCCTCGAATCTTCTTCGCTACCAACCAAATTGGTGGACTGCCGAGCCGATGCCACCGCAGGGTCTGAGCTCTTTATCGTTGAGGGCGACAGCGCTCTGGGAACGGCGAAGCTCGCCAGGGACTCGAAGTTCCAAGCGTTATTGCCAATCAGAGGAAAAATTCTCAACGTTCAAAAGGCCTCTATCGCGGACATGCTCTCGAACACCGAGTGTGCTTCGATAATTCAGGTCATTGGTGGTGGGTCAGGTAGAACTTTTGACTTAGAGTCTGTGCGATACGAAAAGATCATTTTGATGAGCGATGCAGATGTCGATGGCGCACACATTCGCACGCTGCTTCTAACTCTGTTCTTCCGTTACATGAGGCCTTTGGTTGAGGCCGGCAGAGTCTATGCGGCAGTTCCACCGCTGCACCGAGTCATGGTTCAATCCGGTCGCTCAAAAGAGCCGATTTACACATACAGCCAGCAAGAATTGCATGACCTTTTGGCAAAACTTGAGAAGTCCGGAAAGACTTACCAGAATCCAATTCAGCGCTACAAGGGTCTTGGCGAGATGGATGCCGACCAGCTAGCGGAAACGACCATGAGTCCTGATAACCGAATGCTGCGACGTATCACCGCTAAGGACGCGCAGGCCGCGGATGAGATTTTCGAGCTTTTGATGGGCAACGATGTTGCACCTCGAAGAGACTTCATAGTTGACTCTGCGGATAGCTTTGACCGCGAAAAGATTGACGCCTAGAAGGCGCTGTCAACGTAGTCAGCAGCTGCTGTTCCCGAGCCATCTCTTCTTTGATCAACAGCCGGAGCCGCAATTGGCTTCTCGTCCAAGTCAAGAAGTATTGGACTTTCTTGCGCCAGACATGCGAAGTAGAGCTGGTCTTCACCTTTCAGGAGCTTATGGCATCGAACACCCATCGCTCCTCTTCCCTTGCGTGGGTATGCGGCTAGTTGCGTGAGCTTGACCGAGCCGGCGTCTGTTCCACCAAGTGCCATTGATGAATTTGAAACGGTGACAACGACTGAATTCTGGCCTGCTACTCCGAAGTAGATTGCTCTGGCGCTTGGAATGTTCATACCCGCCATACCCGCCGCCGGTAGGCCCTGAGGTCTAACGCTAGAAGCTGGGAAGGCCAATAGGTTTGCTTCACTGGTTATAAAGACCAGCTCAGAGTCCTCGCCTGAAACGGCGACGCCAATCACCTCGTCCATTTCTTTGAGGGCAATGAGTGAAACCTCCTGCTTTTCAGGAAGCGGCCCACTAAATCGCTTTACTGTTCCCTGTGAAGTGCCAAGGGCATAGGTTGCTTCTTCGCGCCAACTTATGACTCCAACAACTCGGGTGTTCGATACCCCGATAATCGATTCTGGCGTCGGAAGCTGGGGCGTTAGGCCTGCGGTAGTAATCGGCAGGTCGGAAACGTGGACGGCATGGGCCACGCCATCGCTGGTGACAAGTCCAATATCAGAGCGAGTGCTGGTGGCAATGACTCGCAATCTTGCCTCAATGGTGTCAACCGGGGGAGTGTTGGTCCTAAAAAGCTTTCCACTTGCGGTTACGCAGACGAAGGTTGGCTCATCCTCCAGCTGGGTGGCAACGGGAGCCTTTCTGACAACGACCATGCCAGAGGCATCTATCAACTGCGTGCGCCGAGCGTCACCATACTTTTCCGAAACTTCTTCAAGTTCTTTGCGAATCTGCTGCTTGATTCTTGTCTCAGAGCTAAGCAAGGCTTGCAGGGCCTCGATCTCCTTGCGGAGTTGGTCAGCCTCTGTCTCAAGTTCGATAACGCTGAATCTAGTTAGTCGGCGAAGCCTCAGTTCAAGAATGTGCTCCGCCTGCAGTTCACTGAGGTCAAAAACCTGCATTAGTCGTGAGCGGGCACCATCGGCTGTGTCGCTGGTGCGAATCACCTCGATGATTTCATCGATGTTGAGAACCGCAACCTGAAGCCCTTCAAGAAGGTGCAGTCTGGCATTTCTTCGATCTAGGCGGTTAGTTGATCTACGGCGGACAACTTCCATGCGGTGTCCAAGGTAAACCTGAAGCAGTTCGATCACACCAAGCTGCTGTGGGCGGCCCGCGACAAGGGCAATGTTGTTGATGCCGAAGGTTTCCTCCAATGGAGTGAACCGGTATAGGGCCTCAAGAACTGAGTCGGGATCAAATCCAGTCTTCAGCTCAATGACCAGCCTCAGGCCATTGTCACGGTCCGTTAGGTCAACCACATTGTGGATACCTTCGAGCTTCTTAGAGTTCACAGCATCGCGAATCTTGTCCACCACGCGTTCAGGTCCTACAAGATAGGGGAGCTCAGTGACCACAAGCCCGGTTCGGCGAGGACCAACGGTTTCAACCGCAACCTTGGCTCGAACTTTTATCGTGCCCTTACCCTGGCTGTAGGCCTCCAAAAGGCCTTCGGCGATCAAGGCTACGCCGCCGGTAGGGAAGTCTGGACCTGGCAATAGCTGCATGACTTCTGAAAGGTCCGCATCAGGTTTATCAATCAGCAGGACAAGCGCGTTAATGACCTCGCGGAGATTATGCGGCGCCATATTGGTTGCCATTCCAACTGCAATACCGGCTGCTCCATTTACTAAAAGGTTCGGGAAAGCTGCTGGCAATACCTCTGGTTCACTGAGTTGTGCGTCATAGTTGGGCTGGAAGTCAACTACGTCCTCGTCAAGTGATTCATTAAGCAGTAGCGCTGCCGGTGCCAGTCGAGCTTCTGTGTATCTAGCTGCCGCAGGTCCGTCATCTAGTGAACCAAAGTTGCCGTGACCGTCAATTAGAGGAATGCGCAGGCTAAAAGGTTGAGCCATGCGAACCAGGGCGTCATAAATAGCGCTATCACCGTGTGGGTGGAGTTTTCCCATCACCTCACCGGTCACTCGAGCTGATTTGACGTGACCTTTGTCAGGTCGAAGCCCCATCTCTCCCATTTGGTAGACAATGCGACGCTGGACGGGCTTTAGCCCGTCTCTAGCATCTGGCAGTGCTCTGGAATAGATGACCGAATAGGAGTATTCCAGGAAGCTCTCGCGCATTTCTTTTGCGACATCAATGTCAACAATGCGTTCTTCTGGATTGGTCATGGTCCCTGATGTGTCAAACTTGAGTGTGCCCTCGACTCTACCTGTTGTTCCTAAAGCCCTAGGGAAGCTGCGGCACGTGTTTTCCTCCGGTCTGCTCGCTGTGCAGCGCAAGCCCAACCCTCTCAACTTTAGAAGCGCAAAGCGAATCGTCTGTGTTCTGGTTGATGGACTGGGTGCCGAGAACATCCTTCAAAGATCCGGGCACGCTCCTTGGCTTAGCGCACATGTGAAAGCCGGTGCTGTTTCTCACGCTGGATTCCCATCCACCACCAGCGCAAATATCACCTCCTTTGCCACCGGGCTAACGCCGGGGGAGCATGGGCTTATCGGCCACCAAGTTTTTGACCGCGTTTTCGACGAGAAAATCAACCTTCTTACCGGTTGGAATGAGCGGACGGATCCGATCGTCTGGCAGCCAAACCAAACCGTGAGTGAAATGGCATTTACATCTGGCGTAGGTTGCAATGTCATTGGCCATGAAGAATATCGAAATACTGGCTATACCTTTGCCACCATGCGAAAGGCAGAGTATGTTGCGGCCGAGTCAATGGTTGATCGCTTTGATGCCGCTCGAAACATCCTTAACTCGCCAGGTGAATCGATCACCTACCTATACATTCCAGAGTTGGATAAATACGGTCACCGTTACGGTTGGCAATCGCCTGGTTGGGCGAACCTGTTGGAAGAGCTTGATGGACTGCTTTCCAAGTTCGCCGCGACGCTTCCCAAAGACTGCGCCCTAGTGGTAACTGCTGATCACGGGATGATCGATTCTGAACTGGATCAACACCTTGTGATAGACGATGCCGTCGAACAGGGTGGACTACTGGAGTGGTTTGGTGGCGACACTCGCGTTGGCTACCTCTATCTAAAGGACGCGTCGTTAGCCAAGGATCTCCAGCAAAGACTTGAACCCCAGAGTGCGCTCTATCAAGCTGTATTGACGAAGGATGCAATCGCTGCCAACTGGTTTGGTCCGGTTGGTGAGCTAGCTAGCCAAAGGCTCCCCGAGCTGATGCTCCTAGCACGATCAAACTTTACGCTGTTTCACAGTGTTTACTCCAAAAAGCGAAGCATTGAAATGATTGCCCATCATGGCGGACTCAGTTCGAACGAGCTGAGGATTCCGCTAATCCGCGTCGGAGTCTAGCGATCCAGTTCCGAGCACAATCTCATCCCAGCTCGGAAGGGCAGCTCGCCCCTTTGCCGAGTGAGGCTTGAGTTCTGCTGCATTCTGTTGGCGTCGAGCTCTGAGTTCCTGAACCAGGTCGTGGACAGAAGCCCCCTCAGGTTCATTTGCTTCCGCCGGCTCAATAGCTTGCACCGGTTCCGGAGCCTCTTCCCTCACAGGAGCTTCGAAGATTGAATCGCGAATGCTTCCGGCCTTGCTAATCTTTCGCGCACTTTCGCCATTTGGCTCGATCACTCTGGAGCGAGGATCGAAGAGCCAGTTATAGGTGCCGACTCCCTTTGCAATAATTTCCCAACCAAGTTCTGACTTTATGGCCTTGAAGGTCGCACTTGGGTCTCCTGCAAGCACCATGTCTTCGAAGCGCTTCATGGTTGGACCATCAGGCAAAGTTGTGTTTAGAGCGGCGTCCAGTACGTATCGGATTTCGTCGAGTATCGGAAGCGCAAAGGGTTCTACGGCTGACTCCGGTGCGCCAAGCTTGGCTGCTACCTCGGAGAGAGAAAACCCAGCTCTAATTAGCTGCTGGACTTCTCTCGGGGTAAACGTAGGATTCTCGGTCTGCTGAACCTTGCGGATTGCGTCGCGAACCTGATCATCCATAAGGGCTTGAGCGCGAATGCCATCTGACGTTTCAAACACCAGGTAATCACCTTCGCGAGACACGAACTTTAGCTCCATGATTTACGCTCCTTAGCCAAGAGTTTGGCAAAGCCGTGGCTTTTTGGCTTCTATTTCCTCGGTGAGTTGATTAAGTCTTTTCGCTAACGGCGAGCCTTATTTGCAAATCTATGACTTCTAGGGCAAGCTTCACGCCGAAGTAGAAGTAGAGAGGCGGCGCACATGGCAACAGATTACGATGCTCAGCGGAAAAATGATGACGACACCGAGTCCATTGACGCCATCAAAGAGCGCATCCCTTCAAAGCCTTCAATTTCCGAGGATGATGTTGACAATGTCGACTCATTCAGCATTCCTGATGTCGTAAACGAAGAGCTTGAGGTATTGATTTTGCCTCAGCAGGAGAACGAGTTCACCTGCATGAACTGCTTCTTAGTGAAGCCGCAGTCACAAAAGGCCTCAAAGACCAAGCTTGGCCTTATTTGCTCGGAGTGCGCTTACTAACTCATTCGATCTCCTGGTGCTTATCACCAGGTAGGGAGTTCGATCATGGGCATCCGTTATCTCCACTTTGACCGCAGTCTTAATATCTCCGCGAACTAAAAGCTGAGCCCTCGCGTCAAGTGACGGGCCAAGCTCATTTCTTAGATCCTTGGTTGGCACCTCAACAACTTCACCAATTGCTTCAAGCGGTATTGACATTTTTCCGGCAATCAACCGAACTCGATCAACAACTATCAGTGGGCTGAGCACCGAAGCTAATACCAGGCTTGCTACAAAGGTTATGGCTCCAAGGGTTGATGCCAGTGCCCAACCAAAGGGAGCAGCAACTAGGGCAACCATCGGTGTCAAAAGAGAATATGCCAAATACATCCCGACCGATGGGTATAGGCGTTCTTCAAATTGCAGCGTTTGCACCTGAATAGATTACGCTCTAGGGGTGAGTTTCGAAGTCCTGATAATTGCCGAGCCTGGGTTCGAGCCTTTTTACGCAAAACCTGGCGATGCCGGTTGTGATCTGCGCTCAACGCATGAATTGGTGCTTGCCGCCGGTCAGCGCGCGCTGGTGAAAACCGGTATCCGAATCGCCATGCCTGATGGCTATGTTGGTTTAGTGCACCCAAGATCTGGCCTGGCAGCAAAACACGGAATTACTGTCTTGAATACTCCCGGGACTGTTGACGCAGGCTACCGAGGGGAAGTCATGGTTACCCTTTTGAACACCTCAGCAGAAGACTTCCCAATTGCCGTCGGTGACAGGATTGCGCAGTTGGTCTTCCAAAAAGTTGAGCATGCAACCTTCATAGCCGTCAGTGAGCTCCCCGAGAGTACTCGTGGAGAAACCGGTTTTGGATCGAGCGGTAAGAACTAGTGGCAAAGATTGCACCATTCGATCGAGAATCAAACGGGCCGTTTGACATCTCTGAGATTGGCCTACTAACTCCTTATCTCGACTTCGACTCGATTCGGATCGCCCCAAAACCTGGCTTGATTGTCCGTGCTGATGTCGATGACGTAAATAATCGCGTCGTGGCAATTACCTTGGAAGAGGATGGCCACAAGCTGCAGCTGCAAGCTTTTGCTGCCAGCAAGATTGATGGTCTTTGGGAACCCACTATGGCTGCCATCGAGAGCGCGGTTTTAGATCAGGGTGGTTCGGTAGAGCGCATTGGCGGAGCCCTCGGTCCTGAGCTCAGGGCCGGTGTTCCAGTAGTGGAGGATGGCCTTCGACTGCTTCGTGAGTCCAGATTCTTGGGTGTAGATGGTCCGCGCTGGTTTCTGCGCGGAGTTCTGAGCGGTCCCGACCTTTCGCATCCACCGAGATATCAATCTCTTGTTGATCTCTTCAGATCGGTTTGTGTGTCTAGGGGAGAGACGCCACTACCTCCCGGCGATCTATTGCCGCTTAGCATCCCGGTGCAGCAGTGAGTGATTCCGAGCGCATAGCCAAAAAGCTGGGTGTCTCACAAGGTGAGAACGGCCCCAGCATTTCGCGCCAGTCGCTATTGGATGCCATCGGTGGCCCGCTAGGAATCGCCGAGTCAATTGCGCCGGCCTTTTCCTTCTCAGTTGTTTTTGCAGTTACCAAATCCGCTCTGGCAAGCGTTTGTGTTGCAAGTGCACTGGCTCTGCTGTTCGTCCTCATCAGGATTTTGCGGAAACAGCCAGTGACCCAGGCCATTGCCGGAGCTCTCGCTATAGCCCTGGCGGCATTCTTAGCTCTTCGTGATGGTGGAAACGCCCAGGATTACTTCGTGCCAGGCTTTATTACCAACGCTGCCTACGGGTCGGTCTTATTGCTGTCGGTGCTTATTCGTTTCCCAATCATGGGATTTGTTGCCCAGTTATTGTTTGGTTTCGAGAATTGGCGCAAGAACAAGATTGTTTATCGCAGGGCGCGGCTTGTAACCCTTGTGTGGGTTGGCTTTTTCGGGTTGCGGCTCCTGGTTCAGTTGCCGCTATATTTCTCCGCGCAAGTAGAGCTGCTTGCCGCATCAAAGGTCGTGCTCGGCGCGCCAGCTTACGCGGGCCTCTTGGTGCTCACCTGGGTGATGCTTAAGCGCCTCAACACCCTAGAAAAGCAGTAAATTAGTCAAGGAAAACATCAGGAGATTCAGACATGAGCAACAGCTTCAATTCCGCTAAGCATCTTTCGGTTGGCGAAAAGAGCTACAAGTACTTCTCCATGCCTGAACTTGGTGTTGAAAAGCTGCCCTACAGCCTCAAAATTCTCTTGGAAAACATGCTTCGCACCGAAGACGGCGCGAACGTTACCCGCGATCACGTAAATGCTTTGGTGAACTGGGATCCAACCGCAGAACCGGACACCGAGATTCAATTCTCACCTGCCCGCGTCATCATGCAGGACTTCACCGGCGTACCTTGCATCGTTGACCTAGCAACCATGCGTGAGGCAGTTGTTGCCCTCGGCGGCGATCCTCAAAAAATCAATCCGCTTGCTCCTGCCGAAATGGTCATCGACCACTCGGTCGTAATTGATGTCGCGGGAACCGCTGACGCAGCGGAGCGCAACGTTGAGTTTGAGTACCAACGCAATGCAGAGCGCTACCAGTTCCTGCGCTGGGGCCAGACCGCATTCGATAACTTCAAGGTGGTTCCTCCTGGAACCGGAATTGTGCACCAGGTAAACATCGAGTACCTAGCGCGCACTGTTATGACTCGCGAGGTTGACGGCGAATTGGTTGCTTACCCAGACTCCTGTGTCGGCACCGACTCTCACACCACCATGGTGAATGGTTTGGGTGTTCTCGGTTGGGGCGTTGGCGGTATCGAAGCCGAGGCAGCAATGCTGGGCCAGCCGGTGTCGATGCTTATCCCAAAGGTCGTTGGCTTTAAGCTCACCGGACAGATTCCTACCGGAGCAACCGCAACTGATGTTGTGCTCACCATTACCGAGGTGCTGCGCAAGCATGGCGTAGTTGGCAAATTCGTAGAGTTCTATGGCTCTGGTGTGTCAAAGGTGCCTTTGGCTAACCGAGCAACCATTGGAAACATGTCTCCAGAATTTGGATCGACGGTTGCAATCTTCCCAATTGACGAAGTGACCTTGGATTACCTAAGGATCACCGGTCGCACCGAGCACGAGATTGCTTTGGTTGAGGCTTATTCGAAGGCACAGGGACTGTGGCACGACCCAAGCATCGAGCCGGTATTCAGCGAATACCTCGAGCTCGATCTTTCAACCGTGGTGCCTAGCATCGCGGGCCCAAAGCGCCCTCAGGACCGTATTGAGCTCAGTAAGTCCAAGACGGCTTTCGATTCCGCCATCAAGACCTATTCAGATGTGAAGTCAAAGCCTTCGAGCGTCCGAGGCCAGGATTACCAAATCGACAACGGTGCTGTGACCATCGCTTCGATTACCTCCTGCACGAACACCTCAAACCCGTCTGTGATGCTGGCCGCAGGTCTAGTTGCTCGAAACGCCGTCGCTAAGGGGCTAAAGGCCAAGCCATGGGTCAAAACCTCACTAGCTCCAGGCTCCAAAGTCGTTACCGAGTACTACCAGAAGGCTGGGCTAACCGACGACCTAAACGCTCTCGGGTTCAACTTGGTTGGCTATGGCTGCACGACCTGTATTGGAAACTCAGGACCGCTAGCAGAGGAAATCTCTGAGGCGATTAACCAGAACGACCTAGCGGTTACCGCCGTGCTTTCTGGAAACCGCAACTTCGAAGGTCGCATCAACCCAGACGTGAAAATGAATTACCTCGCTTCACCTCCGCTGGTTATTGCATACGCCTTGGCCGGAACCATGGACTTTGATTTTGATACTCAAGCATTGGGTCAAGACACTTCCGGTAACGATGTCTTCCTGGCTGATATCTGGCCTACACCTGAAGAGGTTCAGCGGACCATCGATTCATCGATCAACTCCGAGATGTTTACCACTCAGTACGCGTCGGTTTTTGAAGGTGACGCCCACTGGAAGTCGCTCCCAACCCCGAAGGGTGCAATCTTTGAGTGGGATGAGAAGTCCACCTATGTCAAGAAGGCTCCATACTTCGATGACATGCAGCTAAAGCCATCACCGGTTACCGATGTTTCAGGTGCCAGGGTGTTGGTCAAGCTTGGGGACTCAGTAACCACCGACCACATCTCTCCTGCAGGTTCGATCAAGGCTGATTCACCGGCTGGTCGGTACCTAACCGAGCACGGCGTTGCAAGGGTTGACTTCAACAGCTACGGCTCACGCCGTGGTAACCACGAGGTGATGATTCGCGGTACTTTCGCAAACATTCGCCTTCGCAACCAGCTTCTGAATGATGTTGAGGGAAGCTACACCAGGGACTTCACCCAGAGCGATGCTCCTCAGGCGTTCATCTTTGACGCGGCTGAGAACTACCACGAACAGGGGACTCCACTGGTCGCACTGGCGGGCAAAGAATACGGCTCTGGGTCATCTCGTGACTGGGCGGCAAAGGGCACCAGCTTGCTGGGTATTCGCGTTGTTATCGCTGAGAGCTTCGAGCGCATTCACCGCAGCAACCTAATTGGTATGGGTGTCTTGCCGCTTCAGTACCCAAAGGGCGAAACAGCGGATTCTCTTGGCCTTGATGGCACCGAGGAATTCAGCTTCGAGGGAATTGAAGTTCTCAACCACGGCTCGACTCCAAAGACAGTGCGCGTAACCGCAAAGCCATCAGCTCACTCGGCAGCCGGCAAGGCAACCGTTGAGTTTGATGCAGTTGTAAGAATCGATACACCGGGAGAAGCGGATTACTATCGCAACGGTGGAATCTTGCAGTTTGTCTTAAGAAGCTTGGTTGCCTAGGAAGGCTTAGGCCACTTAGCTGGTTATTACTCACATGACGCAACTAGAGCGAATCTCACAGCCGAGAGACTTGGATGGATTATCCAAGGAAGAACTCCAGCAACTCTGCGCTGAAATTCGTGCCTATTTGGTTGAGTCCGTCTCAAAGACCGGAGGTCACCTAGGCCCAAACCTCGGTGTGGTTGAGACAACCGTCGCAATTCACCGAATCTTTGATTCTCCTAAGGATGCAATCGTATTTGACACTGGACACCAGTCTTATGTTCACAAGCTGCTAACCGGCAGAAGAGATCTCTCCAGCCTTCGTCAGAAGGACGGAATTGCTGGTTATCCGCAACGTAATGAGTCGGTACACGACATTGTCGAGTCCTCACATGCTTCCAGCTCACTTTCTTGGGCGGATGGGATCTCTCGTGCCTTCAAGGCAACTGATCAGAAGGACCGCCACGTTGTTGCAGTCATCGGCGATGGCGCCCTAACCGGAGGAATGGCCTGGGAAGCACTGAATAACATCACCGATGACAATGACCGCAATTTGGTAATCGTGGTGAACGACAACGGGCGCTCCTACGCTCCGACCATTGGTGGCTTAGCAAAGACTCTGAATGCAATTCGCACCGAGTCCTGGTATCGCAAGAGCTATTCACTTTCCAAGCGCATTTTCTACAAGATGGGCTCGCTTGGTCGAGTGGTATTTGATTCTGTTCACGCCGCCGGTCAATCCTTTGCGGTTGACAGCCAGGCAAAGGGAATTTTCCCAAACCTCGACATCAAGTACATCGGTCCAATTGATGGTCACAACCTCCAGGATATGGAGACTTCGCTTCGACAGGCAAAAGACTATGGCGCCCCGGTAATCGTTCACGCGATAACCCAAAAAGGTAAGGGCTACGATCCCGCCATTTCAGATCTCGCCGACCAGTTCCACGCGGTTGGAAAGATAAACCCAGAGACCGGTCTAGCACTAAAGGCCTCCAACGGAACTAGCTGGACATCGGTCTTCGCCGATGAGGTGACCTCGATAGCGGAGGTCAACCCTCGATTGGTCGGTATCACCGGTGCAATGTTGATACCAGTCGGTCTAGATAAATTTGCTGACCGCTTTCCAGATCGGGTATTCGATGTTGGTATCGCGGAGCAGCACGCCGCAACTGCCGCGGCTGGCATGGCTTTTGGCGGGCTTCACCCAGTTGTAGCCATCTACGCCACCTTCCTGAACCGAGCTTTTGATCAGGTTCTTATGGATGTTGCACTGCACAAGGCCGGTGTCACCTTCGTTCTAGACCGCTCGGGGATCACTGGCCCGGATGGCGCTTCCCACCACGGCATGTGGGACCTCTCAATCTTGCAGATAGTGCCCGGCATTCAATTGGCTGCTCCCAGGGATGAGAAGACCCTTAGAGAGCTCTTGAACGAAGCCTGTGCTGTCGAGGACGCCCCAACAGTTGTCCGCTTCCCAAAGGGCAATGTTCCGGGACCGATTGCTGAAGTGCGAAAAACCTCCGATGGAGCTGACGTACTAGCTGAGGCAGCAGCCAAGGATGTCCTATTGGTGACCGTTGGAAGTTTCGCGCAGACCGCCTTGGCAGTGGCTGAACTATTGGCAGCCCAGGGGATTGGTTGCACCGTTGTTGACCCAAGATGGATCTTGCCAATCAAAGAGTCACTGGTTCAGATGGCTCAAGCCCACCGACTTGTTGTCACATTGGAGGACGGCGTCAGAGTCGGTGGCTTTGGTTCAAGATTTAGACAGGAGCTTCGCGCCCACGGTGTCGACACCGGTCTAAATGAGGTGGGCATTCCTGCGGAGTTCTTAGAGCATGCCGAGCGTGACGAAATCCTTGAACGTCTAGGGCTTACCCCGAAGGCGATAGCGCGTGACATTGTTGCGCAGGTTGTTGGTTCGAAAGTCCCACACGCTAGGCCGATTGAGGCTGGGCTGCCTGCAGTAGACCCTTCTGAATCACTGTCGTAACTACCTCAATCTGCCAGTCTCGCGCCCCAAAAGAACTCAGCTGTGCCGCTACGTCTTCCTGTGGCTCGAAGCAAACTCTTCTTAGGTAGTCGGGAGTAAGCAGGTTCTCAACAGGAATCTTTAGCTCTGAAGCAAGTTCCAAAACCATTGGCCGAACTACTTCAAGACGATGGTGAGCCTCTGGGAATCTTCGCTCCCAACTCTTGTGGTTTGGAATCCCATTGCCTTTTTCTACTGGCTCGATTGAGATTTCTAAGCCGGGGGATTGAGCTATAGCATCCCACCATACCGAAAGCAAAGTCCTAGACGCCCGGCCCTGGAACTCCTTATTGTTTGCCAGTTCACTTCGAGATTTGGGAGCTTGGTTCACGGCTGCCATGATCGATCGATCTGGAATTAATCGCCCTGGAGCGATGTCCTTCTCAATCGCAATGCCGTCTCTCACGGCATGCAGACTTGCTGCGATCTTTAGCTTTGGGAGGTCTTTTATCCGGCTCAGCCCAGGTAGTCCTCGCCAAGGCTCCTCAAGCGGGGGCTTTGGTTTGAAATCTAGTAGGTGAGTGAACTCCTGTTGCAGCCAGGTTGATTTTCCTGATTCATCGATCAGCTTCTCCAGCGTCTCCCAGAGTTCGAACATCACATCGACATCCAAGGCTGCGTAGTCCAGCATTTCCTGGGTGAGTGGTCGTTGAGACCAGTCAGCGGCAGAGTGTTCCTTGGCCAATTCGATTTCGAGCAAAACCTCGCATACGGATCCGAGCCCCACTCGTTCCAGGCCGGCAATCCTCGCCGTCAGTTCGGTGTCGATAAGAGCGGAAGGGTGAAAGCCAAGTTCTGCCAGACAAGGAAGGTCCTGGGTGGCTGCGTGCAGTAACCAAGTCTTTGAGTTCAGCGGCGCGATTAGGTCCGCGAGATAAACATCGGAAACTGGGTCCAGTAGCCAGATTCCTTGACCGCGAATCGCGATCTGAATCAGGTATGCCTTTTGGCTGTAGCGGAAACCGCTCGCTCGCTCCGCGTCGATTGCCACCTGTTCAACCGCCTCAAGGGAGTTGATCAGAATCTGAAGCTCTTCTGCGCTGTCCACGATGCGGACTGGAAGCCTTGGCTTGTCTAACCTCAAGAAAGTCTCACTACCTTGGAATCTTTAGGAGGAAGGCCGGAGATAAGTGCCAGTAGCTCGACCCAGCCTTCTAGGTGCGCGGTTAGGTCAAAGTCCATCGGTGCCCATGACGCTCTAATCTCTAGCTCGGCGTGCTGGGGCTGTGCGATTAGCGAACCGTGTCCAGTTGACAGAACTGTAGTTGTGGTGCCGGCATCGTGTGCAAAGTTTGCACCTGCTTGCGTTAGTGAGTCTCTGAGCCACTCCCATGGCAGTGCCGAAAGGTAGTCATCCTTGGCCATTTCTAGCTCGATGGGACTCTTTGCGTATCCAATTATTCTAAATTCTGAGTTCCAGCCTTCGGGGTTACTGGAATCCCTGCAGAAGATCAGACGTGAGATTCCGTGGTCGGTGGCTGTTTCGTGATTAACCTCAGCGGCGATTGCGATCGCTTCGGGAGCAATACCCTGCGGCGAGGGAATTTGGCTGAGGGTAATTTCTGGTCTGGATTCAACCTTTCTAAACCCCTCGAGCATGCCAGCAAAGGTAGGGGTTAGAGAAGTGAGGTCGATTTCCACTTCGCAAATTTATCTGTCGAGTTCGTTACTGCCCGGTTGCCACGCCACCAACCCGACGTAAAGGTCTTCTAGCGCAAGCAAAAGTGGTTTGACATTCAACTCACTAGCCAGGGCTAGCACTCCGGACTTTTCTCGCGAACTAAGCAACAGCGCGTCCAATGCTTTGGCCTTCACAAGAGCGCTAATCCCGGTAATCCCATACTCAACGTGGACTCGTTTATAGCCCTTCAACCTCAGGTCTGTGAGCGTCTGAAGATAGCCAAGACTCGACAGGATCAGCTCTTGCCCTTCTGGGGCCGAGAGCTTCAGCTCTTGGTTGGTTAGTACCGCAAGGTCTGCGTATTTTGGAAACTTATACCTATCACTTCTAAACGTCTTGCCGGTAGTGAGTATCACTTGGGACTTTCTTCTAAGTGCCACAAGCAGGGAGAGATCGGTTGAGTTTCCTAGGCCGGATGAATTTCCCTCGCTGGAGACAGTCTTGCCATTCTCATCGGCCACTAAAGATGCAGTGATAGGGAACCCCGATACCAGTTCAGCAAATAACTCATCAGTCTCCACTGGGTAAAACCCAATCGAGTCAGTTACCTTGGGCAACGATTTCTCGAGTCTTGCGCTTGATCCTCGAGAGCATTCCACGCATTCCTCTGACTCGTAGCGGTGAAATAAGTCGATCAAGTCCAAGCATCGATGGGAAGTCATCAGGCAGATCCAAGATTTCCTGTGCACTCTGCCCATTCAGGGCTGAGCTGAGCACCGAGGCAAAGCCTCTAGTTGTCGGAGCTTCCTGTGGGGCGGAGAAGTGAAGCGAAACCCGCTCGAGGTTACCCTCAACCGCTATGAAAACCGGTGATTGGCATTCTTCCACTCGCTCTAATAGCTCAGGGTTGTCACCGAAACGAGAATCTAATTCTGGAAGCTGTTCACTGAACTCCAAAAGCAGCTGCAACCGATCTCTCTCTTCCAAGAAGATGAAATCATCGACTACTGCTTGGGCGTTGGAGTTCAACGGGCAAATACTCCAGGTTCTTCGCCCACGGCGATCGGAACGCCGACTAGGTTGCCCCACTCGGTCCACGAGCCGTCGTAGTTGCGCACGTTTTTCACGCCAAGTAGGTACTTGAGCACGAACCAGCTGTGGCTTGAGCGCTCACCAATTCGGCAGTAGGCAATAAAGTCGTCGCTTGGGTCAAAGCCGGTCGCATCGAAGTAGATGTTTCTCAGATCAGAAACATCCTTGAAAGTTTCGTCTTCCAAAATCGCAGAGGACCAAGGGATTGAAGCTGCGGTTGGAATGTGGCCACCTCTTGAAGCGCCCTCGTTTGGATAGTCAGGCATGTGAAGTCTCTCGCCGGTGTACTCGGGTCTGGAGCGCACGTCTACCAATGGCTTGCCAATGTGCTCGAGAACTTCGTTCCGGAAGGCACGGATGGTTTTGTCGTCACGTTCGATAACTGGGTAGTTGACAACCGCTGGAGCTGGGACGGCCTTGGTGATCTCTCTGCCTTCGGCTATCCACTTGGCGCGACCACCATTAAGAATTCGAACGTCCTCGTGGCCAAACAGCTTGATCACCCAAAACGCGTAGGTCGCCCACCAGTTCGAGCGGTCTCCGTAAAGCACGATCGTGTCCTTGCGGTCAATACCCTTGGCCTTCATGAGCTCGGCGAACTGCGAGCCGGTGAGGTAATCACGCTTGTCTTGGTCGTTTAGCTCTGTGTGCCAGTCAAGCTTCACAGCCCCTGGAATGTGACCAACTTCGTAGAGCAGGACGTCCTCATCGCACTCAACGATCTTCACACTCGCGGAATTCTGCTGCAACCATTCGGTTGTAACTAGAACATCTGGGTGGGCATAACCGGAGATTCTCGAGGTTTCTGACATGACGATCCTTCTCTATTGTCTAAACTGGCGAATCTGGGAGGATTCAATTTGTTAGAACAGCGCATAACTGGTGCTAATTCCCTTCCCTCAATTGTCCCAGATTTATCACCCAATGAACTAATCAAGCAACTTCTGCCTCCGCCGGAATTTGCCAAGGCGAGGTTCGAAAGTTACCGCCCTGATGCGAATTTCCCATCCCAGCAAGAGGCTGTTGAGATCTCTAAACAATTCGTAACTGGTAAACGAGCCAAACTCTTTGCAAAGACCTCCACTGCTCCAGGGATATACCTGGACGGCGGCTTTGGTGTCGGTAAAACGCACTTACTTGCCTCGATTTGGCACGAATTTCAGGGTCACAAGGCATTTGGTAGCTTCTTGGAGTACACCAGCCTGGTCGGTTACATCGGTTTCCAAACGGCCGTGAAGGAGTTCTCTAAGTTTGGATTGATCTGCATAGATGAGTTTGAGCTTGACGATCCCGGCGACACCATGCTGATGTCACGCTTTCTGAAGGAACTCTCTGCCGTTGGAGTCAAGTTTGCAGCAACGTCTAACACCCCTCCAAACGCCCTTGGCCAAGGTCGATTTGCTGCCGAGGACTTCAAAAGGGAAATCCAAGGGCTAGGGGAGCGTTTCGAAATCATCAGCGTTGATGGCGAGGATTACAGACACCGCGACTC
>CAMAQN010000001.1 GCA_945860535.1 Auritidibacter sp. Marseille-P8566 | reverse complement strand
CGGGACTAGTGATCCGGCAGTGGCTTGTGGAAGCGCTGTCGCTCAACGGATAAAAGGTACCTCGGGGATAACAGGCTGATCTTGCCCAAGAGTCCATATCGACGGCATGGTTTGGCACCTCGATGTCGGCTCGTCGCATCCTGGGGCTGTAGTTGGTCCCAAGGGTTGGGCTGTTCGCCCATTAAAGCGGCACGCGAGCTGGGTTCAGAACGTCGTGAGACAGTTCGGTCTCTATCCTCTGCGCGCGCAGGAAATTTGAGAAGACCTGACCCTAGTACGAGAGGACCGGGTTGGACAAACCTCTGGTGTGTCAGTTGTACTGCCAAGTGCACCGCTGATTAGCTACGTTTGGGAGAGATAACCGCTGAAAGCATCTAAGCGGGAAGCTTGCTTCAAGATGAGATTTCCATGACTTTATGTCGAGAGGGCCGCAGCTAGATTACTGCGTTGATAGGCGGGATGTGGAAGTGCTGAAAGGCATGGAGCTGACCCGTACTAATAGCCCGATAACTTGATACAATTTCAAATTTGTGCTTGCGTCCACTGTGTGGTTCTCGAGGTATGGTCGAGAACCGAAGAATGATCTTCGATTCACATATCTCAATAGTGTTTCGGCGGCCATAGCGAGAGGGAAACGCCCGGTCACATTCCGAACCCGGAAGCTAAGACTCTCAGCGCCGATGGTACTGCAAGGGGGACCTTGTGGGAGAGTAGGACACCGCCGGACTTACTTTAGAAAAGGCCACTCCTTATGGGGTGGCCTTTTCCTTTTTAAGCTATCTTCAAGGAAGACAAACATATGGAATCCAGAAGACCAAGGCCTCAGGCCGACAAAGAGGGCCCATCGGGCCGTGGCGTTCGTCAGGAAGGCGATCGCCCAGTTTGGCAACAGCGCGTCGAGCGCACCAAAGACCTTGAGAAATCACCACTAATCCCATCGGAGATCACTCCTGAGGATCTAGACATGGGTGCCAGGGTTCAGCTAAAGACCTTGACCGCTGAAAACGCTGAAATGGTTGCTAGGCACCTCGCAATGGTCTCATTGCTAATAGATTCCGATGCTGACTTGGCTCATAAGCACGCGCTTGCTGCATCTCGCAGAGCGGGCCGTCTGGCCATCGTCCACGAAACACTTGGCATTACTGCCTATAAATCATCAGATTTTGCGCTCGCTTTGCGCGAGCTACTTACCCACCGCAGGCTTACCGGCTCCAACGACCAGCTACCGCTGATTGTTGATTCCGAGCGCGGCATGGGGAGACCTGAGCGCGCTTTAGAAGCAGTGTCGGGTCTTGACCGCAGTAAACTTGCGGTTGGAATTCGCATCAACCTAGCCATTGCGCTCTCTGGGGCAAGACTGGATCTTGGCCAGGTCAAGGAAGCAAAACAAGAACTCGAGATTGCTGAACTTACCCCAAAGACCGTTTACCCACAGTCGCCACTACTTTTCCGCAGCTATGCCGAGGTTTTGCGTGAGCTTGGCCAAGACGGTGCTGAGTGGGAGACACTTGCTGACCGCGCTGATCACGCGATTGACAACCAGGACGGCGAGCTCTTTGACCTGGTCGAAGAGATTCACATTCCAACCAGCGAAGAGTTTGATAGAACAGCAAAGCCTGAGCGTAAGTTCACTCCTCGTGACGGTGACCGTAAAGAGCGAAGCGGTTCTCCGGATAGAGATCGACGCGCACCAACGCGAGACGGGGATAGAAAATTCACCCCACGTGACGGCGACAAACGTGAGCGTCCAAGTGTCGATAGTGCTGCAAGACCTGCTGCCGGAAACGGTGAGCGCAAGTTCCCATCTCGCGATGGTGAACGTAAGCCATGGGTGAAAGACGGCGGTCCTAAGAAATTTGGTGGCAGATCTCAGTCCTCCGGCAAGGATTTCAAGCCAAGGGGAAACCGTGGCAAGACTGGTTGATGGTTACGACTCTCTGCTGCTAGACCTTGATGGGGTCGTTTACGTTGGCGCAAAGGCCATCGATCATGCTGTCGAAAGTATCAACTCCGCCCAGGCACAGGGTTTCAAGATTGGCTATATCACGAACAATGCCTCTCGTAAACCCGACACTATCGCTGAACAATTGGGAGCTTTCGGGTTGAACGTTCAGCCCGATGAAGTTGTTGGTTCAGCACGAGCAGCAGTCAAGATGCTCGCTGAGCGAATTCCTGCCGGCTCTAAAGTTTTGGTCGTTGGGGGAGAGGGTCTCACCTCAGAGGTAGAGGCTTTTGGCTTCGTGGCTGTTTCCTCTGCCTCAGACCATCCAGCAGCCGTCATTCAAGGTTTTAGTCCTGATGTTGGATGGAAGCACCTCGCTGAAGCTTCTTTTGCCATCCAGGGTGGCGCCATTTGGCTAGCAACAAACCAGGACTGGACTATTCCTCGCGAGGGTGGAATTGCACCTGGCAATGGCACGCTGGTTTCAGCTGTACATACCGCTGTCGGAATACTTCCGGATTTTGCGGGCAAGCCATTTCGCCCGATTTTCGAATCTGCAGTTTCGCAACTAAACATTTCGCGTCCACTAATGATCGGCGATCGCCTCGACACTGATATTCGAGGCGGCGTCGGATTTGGTATCGATACCGCATGTGTGCTGACCGGTATTGCGACTAGAAAAGACTTGATTGGCGCCCGCCCCGAGGACCGTCCAACCTACATTCTCGAAGATTTGCGACAGCTCTTTGAGCCGTACCCGAAGGTAAAGGTGACCAAGCGGGGAGTGAAATTGGGTAAGACCGAGGTTGAACTAATTGGCAACAAGGTTCTTGTGACCGAAGGTGACCCAAGATCACTCGAGGCCCTTCGAGCTGCTTGCTCGCTAATCTGGAGTTGCGGCACTCCGATTTATGGCCTGGACGTTGAAGCCGCCCTCTACGAATAGGAATTTGATGAACATCGAACAGCTCCTCGCGGGTATTGACGACCTAGAACCTCAGGCCCAGCTTGAGCGTTTGCAAGAAATTGTGAATCAGCTCGAGAAGCTAGTGAACCAGTGAGTGAACGCCTAGACATTGAGCTGGTGATTCGTTCAATTGCCCGTTCTCGATCACACGCTGCCTCGCTGATTGATCAGTCTCGAGTTTTAGTAAATGGGGCGTTGGCCACGAAGCCTGCCCAGAAGATTTCAGAAACTGACGAGTTGAGCTTGACCCAGGGTCCAGATTTTGTCTCTAGAGCCGGGCAAAAACTGGACGATGCGTTAAAAGCGTTTGAGATTTCCATCTCAGGTTGGTGTCTTGATGCGGGAGCCTCCACCGGAGGTTTCACTCAGGTTCTTTTGGAGAGCGGTGCTGCCGGTGTGGTGGCGGTCGATGTGGGACATGACCAATTGGTGGACCTTCTTAGAAATGATGAGCGTGTAATCAGTTTGGAAAGCTGCAATCTTCGAGACCTAACCGTTGAAAAGTTGACTGAACTAACCGGTCGAACATTTGATTTTTCTCGAGTTGTGGCGGACCTAAGTTTCATTTCGCTGACGCTTGTGTTGGAACAACTCTCCAAACTGGCCCCGAAAGCACCGATGGTGCTTTTGGTGAAGCCTCAGTTCGAGGTTGGCAAGCATTCGCTAAATGCTTCGGGGATCGTAACCGACTGGCGCGAGAGACGCCGGGCACTGGAGCAGGTGGTTGATTGCGCTTCATCTTTGGGTTACGAGATCTCGGGACTGGTTGAATCTTCCATCAAGGGAACTCACGGCAATACCGAATACTTATTGTGGATAAGCCCAAATGGAGTCGATAATCGGCAACAATGGTCTGAAGCAATTTCTCAATTGGCCAAGAAGGAAAGATGAGTCGCAAGGTTCTGCTGGTTTCCAGCCCTCACTACTTAGAAAAGGCTGAGTTGGTGCTAAGCGCGTGCAAACACCTGGGGCAGAATTCTCTGACCGTGCTGCTCGAACAGGAGCACATCGATTCACTGACAAAACTTGGTGTGAGTATTCCAAGTGAAGTTTTGAGCTATGACGGATCCGAAGTAGAGCTTGCAGTTGTATTGGGTGGTGATGGCAGCATCCTTCGCGCCGCCGAACTGTTGCGGGGAACAAAAGCCCCAATTCTTGGCATTAACGCCGGACACTTTGGTTTCATGGCTGAGGCTGAAAGCGGAAGCTTGATTTCGGCCTTGGACGTTGTCATATCTAAGCGCTACCAGGTGCGTGATCGACTTGCACTTGAAGTGGTTGTGACTAACCAGGGTAAAGAAACTTACCGATCTTGGGCGTTGAACGAAGTGGCCGTTGAAAAAAGCGCTCGCGAGCGCATGCTCGAGGTGGTTATCGAGGTTGATTCTCGTCCGGTCTCATCCTTTGGCTGCGACGGAGTCCTGGTCTCAACCCCAACCGGATCAACGGCATATGCTTTCAGCGCAGGTGGCCCAATAGTTTGGCCAAACGTTGAGGCACTAATGATGATTCCGCTTAGCGCTCATGCGCTATTTGCCAGACCACTTGTGGTTGGCCCTCAGACTCACCTGGCGATAGAGGTACTGCGTCGCAGTTCCGGTGCCGGAGTGCTCTGGTGCGATGGGCGCCGGACTTTTGATCTTTCTCCAGGTTCTCGCGTTGAGGTTCGACGAAGCAATGAACCAGTTCCAGTTGTTGTTTTGGAAGATGAACCTTTTGCGGATCGAATTGTGAAGAAGTTCTCGCTGCCGGTAACCGGCTGGAGAGGTCCAGACAGCGAGAAGTGATTGAAGCAATTGGAATCCGAAATCTTGGTGTAATTGAATCAGCCCAGCTCGAGCTGAAGTCAGGATTCACAGCCCTTACGGGTGAGACCGGTGCGGGAAAGACCATGGTTCTCAATGCTCTGAGCTTGCTGCTCGGGGGTAGAGCAGATTCCAGTTCGGTGAGAACCGGTCAGCAGCAACTCTTTGTAGAAGGCAGCTGGCACATTACAGATCCAGAGCTGATTCAGGCGGTTGAGGCCCTAGGTGGAGAAGTCGATTCCCACACTCTGCTTGTCAATCGAACAGTCACCGCTGACGGAAGATCCCGTGCCGCGCTCGGAGGGGCTCAGGCACCCGCTGGTGCCTTGGCTGAACTTGCATCAAAATTGGTGACGGTGCATGGTCAGTCAGATCAGCTCAGACTTCGCTCGCTTGCGGCACAGCGCGATGCACTTGATGAATTCGGCGGGATCGCAGTTCTAGCGGCAAAAGATTCCTACACCGCAAGTTTTCAGGCATTCAAAGAGCTGCAGGCTCGGCTAGAGCGACTGCAGTCGGCGGCATCCTCTGATCAGCGCAGGGTAAATGAACTTCGAGAGTTACTTGCCGAAATCGAAAAACTCTCTCCAGTTGAGGGGGAGCTAGAAGACATCGAAGAGCGAATCAATCGCCTCGCAAACGTCGAGTCCCTAAGACTAAACGCTGCAACGGCTCACGATGCTTTAGCCGAAGCCGAGCCAGCTGCGCTTGAGCTGTTGGGTTTGGCATCAAGATCACTTGAGCAATCCAGTGACAGCGAGCTAAGAGAGCTAGGAACCCGCCTGAGGGAGGCAAACGCATTAGCTTCGGATGTTTCTGCTGACCTAGCTTCATTTTTGCTTGACTTAGAGGCAGATCCAGCTCAATTGGAGCAGCTGCAAATGCGCAAGGCGGCTTTGGTTCAGCTGGAACGTAAAGTCGGCATGGGGCTCGCAGAGGTTCTCGCTGCGATTTCAGGCTGGCAGTCTGAACTTTTGGATCTGGATAGTTCTGATGAGCAAGTTGAGCGCTTGGAATTGCAACTTGCCTCAACCCTGAGTCAGCTTTCAATTGATGCATCCAAACTAAGCCAAGCTAGGCAGGATGCCGCCACGCGCCTAACGACTCGGGTTTCCGGCGAACTCAATGATCTTGCAATGCAGGGAAGTCGATTTAGCGTAAACCTTGCACCGCTTGGGGATTTTGAGGCTAGTGGTCGAGATCGAATTGAATTTCTACTTTCCAATGCCGGGAGTGATCCAAGGCCGCTTGCCAAGGGGGCATCCGGTGGTGAACTTTCGAGGATCATGCTGGCCATTGAGCTGGTTCTAGCGGGAGACCACCCGATGCCGACCATGATTTTCGATGAGGTCGATGCCGGTGTGGGTGGTCAAGCTGCCGTTGAGCTCGGCAGAAGGCTTCGAAGACTGAGTGAAAACACTCAGGTGATTGTCGTTACCCACTTGCCGCAGGTTGCAGCCTTTGCGCATCAGCAGATCAAAGTCGCAAAAGAAGTTTCAGGGGAAATCACTAAGTCTTCGGTTCAGTTATTGGGTCCAGAAGACAGAACGCGAGAGCTCGCGCGCATGCTTTCGGGCAACCCAGATTCTGAGGTTGCATTGCAACACGCGGCAGAACTTTTGAAATCTCACTAACAACTTTCGTGTCAGGAGCTTTTTGGGCTCTAGGAACTGATAAATTGAAGTTCCATGGCTCAAAGCTCTGGAATCCCCTCACATATCTTCGTAACCGGTGGCGTTGCGTCTTCACTAGGCAAAGGTTTGACCGCGGCATCGCTGGGCAATCTATTGACCGCAAGGGGATTGCGGGTAGTAATGCAAAAACTTGACCCCTATCTAAATGTTGACCCCGGCACAATGAATCCTTTTCAGCACGGCGAAGTGTTCGTTACCGATGATGGCGCTGAGACCGACTTAGATATCGGACACTACGAGCGATTCTTGGACATCAACCTAAACGCGGCGGCAAACGTGACTACCGGTCAGGCCTACTCAAATGTCATTGCCAAAGAGCGTCGCGGTGAGTATCTGGGTGACACTGTTCAGGTGATTCCTCACATCACCGACGAGATCAAGCGCAGAATGCGCCTGCAGGCAAACCAAGAGCCAATTCCCGATGTAATCATCACCGAGATCGGTGGGACAGTTGGCGATATTGAGTCACAGCCCTTCATGGAGGCAGCCCGCCAGGTCAGAAGAGATATTGGGCGAGACAATGTGTTCTTTGTCCACGTCACCCTGGTGCCTTTCCTAAAACCATCTGGAGAACTCAAGACCAAGCCAACCCAGCACTCGGTTGCGCAACTTCGCTCGCTTGGAATTGCTCCTGATGCGATTGTCTGTCGCTCAGACCGAGAGTTGCCTGATTCCATCAAGAACAAAATTGCCAACATGTGTGACGTTGACCGCGAGGCAGTGGTTACTGCAGCTGATGCTTCGTCCATCTATGACATTCCAAAGGTGTTGAATTCCGAGGGTCTTGATAGCTACATCATTAGAAAGCTAGGGCTCAGCGCAGGCGAAGTCGATTGGTCTAACTGGTCGCCGGTATTGGCTGCGGTTCACGAGCCTAGGCATGAGGTGACTATTGGTTTGGTTGGTAAGTACATCGACCTACCAGACGCATATCTTTCGGTAACCGAAGCAATCCGTGCAGGTGGGTTTGCCGAATCCACCAAGGTGAATATCCGATGGATCCGCTCAGATGACTGCGAGTCTGCGGCCGGCGCTCGCGAGCAGCTGAGTGACCTGGATGCAATTTGTGTTCCCGGCGGCTTTGGGATCCGTGGCATTGAAGGCAAGCTGGGGGCACTGCGCTTCGCAAGAGAAAACCAGATCCCAACGCTTGGTCTGTGCCTAGGGCTGCAGTGCATGGTCATCGAATACGCCAGAAACGTTGCTGGTATCGAGGGTGCAACATCGAGCGAGTTTGAACCTGGTGCCCCGCACCCGGTGATTGCAACCATGGCTGAGCAGATTGATGTGCTTGCGGCGGGAGATATGGGCGGAACTATGAGACTTGGGCTCTACGAGGCCAAGTTGCAGGAGGGGTCGCAGGTCGCCAAGGTCTACGGATCTCTTACCGCCAGCGAACGCCACCGCCATCGCTACGAGGTCAATAACCACTACCGCGATCAGATCGCTGCCGCTGGACTGGTGTTCTCCGGAACCAGCTCAGACGGTCAACTAGTTGAGTATGTGGAGCTTCCAAGGGATGTTCACCCCTACTACGTCTCGACCCAGGCTCACCCTGAGTTTAAGTCTCGCCCTACCAAGCCAAACCCAATGTTCCATGGTTTGGTTCAGGCGGCCCTTGAGCGTCAAAAGCAGCAAAAGCTATTTGACGAGTCCTAAATGACCTCGCCGCTGGACGCCTACCTGCGGCACCTCGTAATTGAGCGGGGTCTGAGTAAGAACACCCTGAGTGCGTATAAGGCCGACCTAGCTAAATACCGAGACTATTTGGATCAAAACAGCTTTTCGGAACTGAGCATCACTCGGTCTCAGCTTTCAGATTTCTTACAGTGGCTAAGCGCTCAAAACCTAAGGGCAGCGTCATCGGCGAGAATCCTGGCTGCAGTTCGTGGTTACCAAAAGTATTTGCTATTGGAAAACCTGCGCACCGATGACCCAAGCCAGCAGGTTAAAAGCCCCAAGCTTCCAAAGCGTTTGCCGAAGGCCCTCACTCAGTCGCAGGTCATGGCGCTACTTTCGGCAGCCGGACCTGAACCCGATAACGAAACCGCGGATGTCCTAAGACTTAGAAACCGCGCAATTTTGGAGCTGATGTATTCCTCCGGGTGTCGCGTGAGCGAGGTTGCACAGTTAGATCTTGATGAAATGGTGCAGGGCGGCTGGGTGAGAATTCGAGGCAAGGGCTCAAAGGAGCGCTTGGTTCCGGTCGGATCCTTCGCGCAGCGTGCAATAGATGCCTATTTGATTCGCTCCAGACCGCTGCTTAGCGCCAAAGCTGGTGGCCCAGCACTGTTTTTAAACCAGCGCGGCTCCAGACTTTCTCGCCAGAGCATTTGGGAGGTTATCCAGTCAGCGGGTGTGGGTTGTGGTTTGTCTGTCTCACCGCATTCACTCAGGCACTCCTTTGCCACGCACTTGATTGAGGGTGGAGCGGACGTCAGGGTGGTTCAGGAGCTCTTGGGGCACGCATCGGTGGCCACAACCCAGATTTACACCTTGGTCACAATTGATACATTGCGAGAGGTTTATGCGTCTTCACACCCCCGCGCGCGGCGGTAGGCTAATGGGAGAAAAAGTTGGAGGCACCGGTGAATCTCTCTAAGAAGGAATTCCCAGTTCCGGCCAAGCTCAAAGAGCACGGTCCGGCACGCATTATTGCAATGTGCAATCAAAAAGGCGGCGTTGGTAAAACCACGACCACCATCAATCTGGCCGCATCGCTAGCTGACTACGGTCGCAAGATTCTAGTTGTCGACTTTGACCCGCAGGGTGCGCTGTCGGTCAACCTTGACGCCGATTACCAAGATGCCGCAACCATCTATGACTTGATGATGAACGTCACCATGGATCCACACGATGCGATCCAAAAGACTTCGATTCCCAACCTAGATGTCATTCCCGCGAACATTGACCTATCGGCTGCCGAGATGAACCTAGTGACCGAAATGGGTCGCGAGCGTGTTCTCGATGGAATTTTGAACAAGGTCAAGGACGAATACGACGTAATCTTCATTGACTGCCAACCATCGCTCGGCCTTTTGACCGTAAACGCCCTGACCGCAGCGCATGGAGTCTTGATTCCAATGGCAACCGAGTTCTTCGCGCTTCGTGGCGTTGCGCTTTTGGTCCAGACCATCGAGAAGGTAAAGGCAAGGACAAATCCGACCCTGAAACTTGATGGCTTGATTCCAACCATGCACGATTTCAGGACCTTGCACTCACGTGAGGTTTTGGAGCGTTTGCAGGAGGCTTTCGCTGGCCAGGTCTTCCACACCGCAATTGGAAGAACAGTTAAGTTCCCTGACGCAACCGTCGCCAGAAAGCCAATTACCGATTTCGCACCTAGCTCTGATGCCGCCGAGGACTACCGCCGGGTTGCCAGGGAGCTGGTGAGCCGTGGCTGTTCAGCTTGAGTCAGAGATTGATTTTCAGCTACAGCTAGAAAACTTTGAAGGTCCATTTGACCTTTTGCTTCGACTTATTGGCAAGCACGAGCTGGACATCACAACCGTCTCACTGGCTAAGGTCACCGACGACTTCATTCAGTTTGTAAAGAAGCTCGACGAACAAGCCGGTATCGAAAGTGCTTCGGAATTCTTAGTTGTGGCGGCAACCCTGCTTGATCTCAAGATCGCATCGCTATTGCCACAGGGTGAAGTTGTGGATGCTGAAGACATTGCACTGCTAGAGGCGCGAGACATCTTGTTTGCCAAGCTGCTGCAGTATCGCGCCTTCAAGGAGATTGCCAGCTGGTTTGGTACCTCCCTGGAAATTGAATCAACCCGAATTCCACGCGAGGTCAGGCTTGAGGAGAGATTCCGCAATGCCCGCCCGCAGCTGCAGTGGGGGACTTCGCTTGCGGAGTTTGCCCAGATCGCGCAGTTGGCATTTGCTCCGCGCGAGATTCCAGGAGTTGGGCTGACCCACCTGCACGCATCGAAGGTCTCGATTCGCGAGCAGTCAAGAATCATGGTGGAGCGATTGCGCAAGGCTGGAAGTTTGACCTTCCGTGAATTGATTTCCGATTGCGCCGACCGGGCAGAACTTGTCGCGAGATTTTTGGGCATTTTGGAGCTCTACAGGGTTGGTGCGGCAAGTTTCCACCAGAGCGATCCATTCGCGGATTTCACCGTGGTCTGGGAGGATAAGACTTTTGCAATGGATTCACTTGGAATGTTAGGGGCGGACTATGGCGACTGACTTCGCCTTACGCGCAGCCCTTGAGGCGATCCTGACTGTTGCCGAGACTCCGCTAAATCTTGCAACCCTCGCCGGAGCACTTGAAGTGCCAATTGCTCAGGTGAAGAACGAGCTTGAGGGCTTGGTCGAGGAGTACCAAAGTGCTAACGATGGCCTGGGTCGCGGTTTTGAACTGCGCGAGGTTGGCGGCGGCTGGCGGCTTTACGTAAGGCCCCAGCACGACTGGGCGGTAAAGCTTTTGGTTGCCAATGAGAACCCAGCCAAGCTATCTCAAGCTGCGCTTGAGACCTTGGCGGTAATTGCCTATAGGCAGCCGATTTCGCGCGGGCAGGTTTCTTCAATTCGTGGCGTAAACGTTGACTCGGTGGTTCGAACCTTGCTTTCAAGAGGTTTGATTACTGAGCTATACACCGATGCCGAGACCGGAGCTGCGATGTTCGGATCAACCGAGATGCTGCTTGAGGTTTTAGGTATTAATTCAATCGAGGAACTACCGGCCATCAGCCCGTATTTGCCGGGACAGGATGACATTGACTGAGAACGAAGGCGTACGCCTACAAAAAGTACTGGCTGCCGCGGGAGTGGCATCTCGCCGAGCCGTTGAGGAAATGATCGTCAAGGGTCGCATCAAGGTAAATGGCAAGGTCGTAAAAGAGCTCGGCACCCGGATCTTCCCTGAGGCTGACCAGGTAATGGTTGACGGCAGGCCTTGGCAGTTAGACCCAGAGCGCATTTACCTTGCCTTCCACAAGCCAAAAGGTGTGGTTTCGACCATGGCGGACGAAAACGGCAGACCCTGTTTGGCGGATTACTTTATTGGCTTTGACCGAGTATTCAACATCGGTCGCCTAGATGCCGAGACCACGGGGCTAATCCTGATGACCAATGACGGCGAGCTTGCTAATGAGCTAGCGCACCCATCGTTTGGCGTTCAGAAGCTTTATGTCGCAAAGGTAAGAGGCAAGATCACCAGAGTTGAGATGCAGAAGCTCAAGGATGGCGTGAAGCTGGAGGATGGGCTGGCTCAAGCGGACAGCGCAAGGGTGATAGACCAGAACGAGCAGACCTCCTTGATCGAGCTAGTTTTGCACTCCGGTAAGAACCGAGTGGTTCGCCGCATGATGGAAGCGGTTGGCTTCCCGGTATTGGATCTCACCAGAAAGAGCTTTGGGCCAATGCGCTTAGGTAATCTCAAGCCCGGTCAGTTCCGTGAGTTGAGTAAACTTGAGGTGAGCATGCTTATGGAAGCTGCCACCGGGAAAGAAGTACCTAGAAAGAGGCGCTAATGGCCGTTCGCGCAATTAGGGGAGCCATCCAGATCAGTCAGGACGAGCGTTCTGAACTACTCAAGGGCACCGCTGAACTGGTAACCAAGGTGCTACACGAGAACAACCTCGATCTTGCCGACCTGATTTCGATTTGGTTCACCGCAACTCCTGACCTCGTGAGTGAGTTTCCGGCGCTCGCCGCCAGAGAGCTCGGTTTAGGCGATGTGCCACTTATGTGCTCGGTAGAAATGGCTGTCGCAGGCTCTATGCCTCGAGTCATTCGCCTCATGATGCACATAGAGACCAAACTTTCCCGCTCCGAGATTAAGCATGTTTATTTGCGCGGCGCAACTGCACTTAGGGCTGATCTAGCCCAGTGAAAAACCCGGAAATCAAAATTGTTGGGGCTGGCCTGTTAGGCACCAGCCTTGGCTTGGCGTTGGCAAGGCAATCAGTCATTGCCACATTGGAAGATCAGTCCAAAGCAAACCTGCGACTAGCGATTGAGTATGGTGCCGGAGTCGAATCTGGCCCAGAGCCAGATCTAGTAATCGTTTGTGTGCCGCCGGACATGACCGCGGATGTCGTTATTGAGCAGCTCCAACAGCACCCGGCGGCCATTGTTACCGACGTTGCTTCGGTCAAGAGCAAGGTTGCCCAGGATGTGGCGCTTGCACTCCCTGATCACGCTCACCGCTACATTGGCTCACACCCAATGGCTGGTCGAGAAAAGGGCGGTCCTTCAGCTGCTCGCGCGGATTTGTTTTTTGCCAGACCCTGGATCATCACCCCGTCAAAAGACTCATCGCCAGAAGCTATCGAGCTAATCCGGGATGTGGCTTTGCGTCTGGGTGCGTTGCCGGTTGAACTAAATGCAACTGAGCATGATGAGGCAGTAGCTATGGTTTCTCACCTGCCACAACTGGTGGCTTCGCTATTGGCAAACAGGCTAAACCTTGGCACCCCAGACCAGCTCGGGCTTTCAGGGCAGGGCCTTAGGGACACCTCGAGAATCGCCGCCAGCGACCCAGAACTTTGGGTGCAGATAATCTCCCAGAACTCCGATTCGATTTCACCGCTACTTTCAATGCTGCAGCAAGACCTTGCACAGTTATCTGAATCGGTTGCAAACATTGACCGCTCTGGAAGTCTGGCCAAGATTCACGCCCTGTTGCAAGGCGGTAATTCTGGCGTTGCACGTATTCCGGGTAAGCACGGTGGCAAGAGTTCGAATTACCAGGTCGTCACCGTGGTTATCGAGGATGCCCCGGGTGCGCTAGCAAGTCTGTTGACCTTTATTGGCGAGATCGGTGTCAACCTTGAGGATCTAAACCTTGAGCACTCACCAGGTGCTCCAATTGGCTTGGTCGAACTTCAGGTTGTGCCAGAGGTTGCGGTAAAGCTTTCGGAGCAATTGGTCTCGAACGGCTGGCGGTTGGTCTAGTGGCCGAGTTTGTAATTGCGATTGACGGACCAGCTGGCTCTGGTAAGTCCAGCGTGTCAAAAGAGGTCGCTAGGCGCTTGGGGTTCGGTTACCTTGACACCGGTGCCGGCTACCGAGCACTTGCGCTTCATGGGCTAAACAACCCCGATCAAGATATCCAGCAGCTGTTTGAGAGTTTCGACTATGCCATTTCCCTTGATCCGGACCACCCAGAGGTGATGCTCGGTGACGAAGACGTGACAGCTGAGATTAGAACTGAGCGGGTCGCAAGCGCGGTAAGCCAAATAGCAAAACTGCCCGAGGTTCGAAAGTTCCAGCTCGAGGACGCCAGAGCGCTAATTGGGGCCTGCGATATGCCTGGAATTGTGGTTGAAGGTCGCGACATTACAACCGTTGTTGCCCCAGCTGCCGAGGTGCGAATATTGCTTACTGCGAGTGAGGCCGTTAGGCTCGCTAGGAGAGGTTTAGAAAACAGCGAGAGTGCTGAGAACCTCAAGGCCCGTGACGCTTCCGATTCAAAGGTTGTCGAGTTCATGATTGCGGCCGAAGGTGTTTTTTTAGTTGATACCACTGACTTGGATTTTGAATCCAGCGTGGCTGAAGTATTGAGATTGGTAGAGGTGGTGAAGCATGGCTGAAGAGTTCGATCCAGTATTGGCTGAAGCTCAGGCGCAAGTTCTGCGCGAAGAGTTGACGCAGTATGACTTAGACGAAGAGGACTTCGGGCTCCTCGAGCTTGACCTCGACGAAGAGTACCAAGATGGCTATCGCCCTTCACCTCCAGTATTGGCAATTGTTGGAAGACCAAACGTGGGTAAGTCCGCGCTGGTAAATCGTATCCTTGGTCGTCGCGAGGCTGTTGTTGAAGACAAGCCTGGAATCACCCGTGACCGAGTTTCATACCGCGCAGAGTGGAATGGCCGATCAATCACCCTGGTAGATACCGGTGGTTGGGAGCACGATGCCTCTGGTATCGATGCATCGGTAGCCGAGCAGGCTGAGATCGCTGTGGATCTTGCGGATGCAGTTTTGTTCGTGGTTGATGCCCTAGTGGGACCTACCGCATCGGATGAGCGCGTGGTCAAGATGCTGCGCGGTTCCGGTAAGCCTGTGCTTTTGGTTGCCAACAAGATTGACGATGCTCACCTTGACCCGGAGGCTCACGCACTTTGGAGCTTGGGACTAGGCGAGCCTTACCCAGTTTCAGCGCTTCACGGTAGGGGAGTGGCAGACCTTCTGGATGGTGTCCTAAAGGTGCTACCTGAAAAATCAGCGATTGCAGCCGATGAATTTTCTGGCCCTCGTCGAGTTGCCCTTATCGGTCGACCAAATGTTGGCAAGTCATCACTTTTGAATAAGGCAACCGGAACCAACCGTGCTGTTGTAAATGCGATGGCGGGCACCACCCGTGACCCAATCGATGAGCAGGTTGAGATCTCCGGGCGAATCTGGAGATTCATTGATACCGCAGGTATTAGACGCAAGATGCACCGCGTTGAAGGTGCTGATTTCTACGCGTCACTTCGCACCGCCACCGCTTTGGAGCGCTCCGAGGTGGCGGTAGTGCTCTTCGATGTCACCGAAGCAATCAGCGAAGCCGACATCCGTATCGTGCAGCTCGGTCTTGACTCAGGGCGTGCACTAGTTCTTGCATTCAACAAGTGGGACCTACTAGACGAAGAGCGACGCATCTACCTCGAGAAGGAAATCGATCGCGACCTAGCCCACGTTGACTGGGCCCCGAGGGTAAACCTCTCGGCGCTTACCGGTCGCCACCTGGAGAAGCTTGTTCCTGCCCTTGAACTAGCGCTTGAGTCATGGGACACCAGAATTCCAACTGGAAAGCTAAATGCTTTCCTGCAGGAACTGCAGGCAGCAACCCCACACCCAATTCGTGGCGGTAAGCAGCCGAGAATCCTGTTCGGAACCCAGGCAGCATCTAGGCCACCAAAGTTTGTGCTTTTTGCAACTGGATTTATTGAAGCCGGTTACCGCCGCTTTATCATTCGCAAACTTCGCGAAACCTATGGTTTTGAGGGCAGCCCAATTGAGATTGGTGTTCGAGTTAGAGAGCGCAGAAAGCGCGGCAAGTAATGTCCAAAATCTCCGTGGTTGGAGCAGGGGCTGTTGGAACTGCAACAGCGTAGGCACTTCTGATCAAAGAGGTTGCGAGCGAAATAGCGCTTTACGATACCGACACCCAAAAATTAGATGCCGAAGTGCTGGACCTTGCTCACGGCACCCAGTTCACTGGCTCCTCGAGAGTCATCGGGGGCAGCGATCCAAAAGTGAATGAGTTCCCTAGGTTTCAATTCTTAGCACCAGCCCAACTAGACTTCAGGGGTTGTTAGACAACGGGCTGTAGCGCAGCTTGGTAGCGCACTTGACTGGGGGTCAAGGGGTCGTGGGTTCAAATCCCGCCAGCCCGACCACACACTCTTTGGTTTTCCTGAGAGTGCCTCAAATCTCCAAGGTTTTGTCGGCCTGCCAAGTTAGGCTAACCCTACGGATACCCGATCGTCGGGACACCAGCTTGCAATTGATCAGAGGCGATAGCGGATGCTTTCAAAGTATCGTGCCGGGCGCAGCATTGCCCTTATAGTCGCCTTTCTTTGCTCGTACATTGCCGTCCCTGCCTCTTTAGCGGCAACGAATCCGGCTGCCATAACAATCAATGATTCTGTTTGCAATCTTGCTACGGCTGGGTATCAAGGTTCTGGATCCGCCGGGGATCCTTGGCAGATCAGCGATTCCGCATCGCTTTGGGAAGTTACCGACTGTGAAGCACAAGCACCGGGAGGGCACTACAAGCTGGTTGCAGATATACAGCCGATCAACCTTGCGAATTCCTTCACGCTTCGCCCTATTGGCTACATAGCCTTTGGCGTGATCAACAAATTTGAGGGCACATTTGATGGCCAGGGATACTCAATCACAAACCTCAGAGCCTCGGCTGACCCCACCGCGGTAACCGCGTCTAAGGTTGCATCGGCGGGCCTTTTCGCCTGGCTCAGCAACGCCAGCATTAGAAATACATCGATCTCGGGAATCTTCTCGGGAATCAATCTGCCGGCAGGCGAAGAGTTGAACTTAGAGTATTCGACCGGGACCCTCGCCGCACGATCCTCAGGAACTCTGGCAATTTCCAATGTTGCTGTTACCGCGACAGTGTCTGGCGGTATTCGTTCTGGGGGTTTAGTCGGAACAGTTGACCATGCGCTGGTTTCAAATTCAGCAACCTTGGGTAGCAATGCAGCGTGTGGAGAGGTAGGTGGGTTTTTCGGTTGGGTCTCGGGAAGTGCGAGCATCGCCCACTCTACGAATTCCATGTCTGTTCAATCCGCAGCGCGTTCCGACTGTGTTGACAGTGGAGGTTTTGCAGGTATTGCCAGCTCGATAGAAATATCAAACTCAACAAACCTTGGAAAAATAGAAGGTGTCACTAACGTCGGAGGCTTCGTCGGATCGGCCTCGGTCGCAACCATCTCCATGTCTTTGAATCGGGGTGCGATTTCAGGTGGTTCTGCTTATGCACTTACAGATGGTTCCCTAGTAGCGGGCCTTATAGCCGACGGCGGCAGCGTTCACATTTCTAAGTCCTCAAACTTTGCAGACATCAACGTCTGGGGAGGAAGAGTAGCCGGATTAGTTGCCAACGCCTTCTCGGCGACCATTGTTGAATCGCAGAACAAGGGAACCATTGACGGTCGCGATGGTCGAGTAGCCGGCTTGGTCGCCCAAGCTTTTTCAACTTCGATCGCAAACTCTTACAATTCAGGTCAGATTCGTGGGGACTCTAGGCTCAGCGGATTAATCCAAAACTCAACTAATCCAGCGCTTGTGGTGAACTCCTACAACCAAGGGTCATTCACCCAAACACAGGACTGGCTTATCAATAGCTACTCAACTCTCTCTCCGGGCGCTACTCCGATAGACGGCCTGCTTGCAGTTGGATCTGGGGTGTTTAGTTCTTCCTTCACAACACCTCCCTCCAGTAAGTCCGCAACCACATTGCTCTCTGCGTTCCGGAATCGGGAGCTATATGTCGGCTGGGATTTTGCAAATGTTTGGGGTTTTGATTGCTCAGAGACAAACCCCACTCCCAAGTTACGTTCACTGTCACCGGGCGTGAATCTCAGGTCGGATAGCTGCCCAATTGTGATTGTTCAAAACCCGGAGGTCACAACTCCGCCATTGGCACCGAATCCTAATGAGACACCGCCTGGTCCAAACTCAAGTTCATCGACAGCCAGTTCCACCAGCAGCGGAAACTCCTCAGGACAGGGGTCTGATCGAAGCCCTTCCACGACCGGCTCTTACACAGCATCACCGGCAGCCGTTTTCACAATCTCGGGGCAAGCCTTAGATTTGGTTCAGCGATTGTTCCTAGGAAGTTACAGTGCCACCATTTCGGCGGCTTCAGATTCGAGACTAAGTGTTCTCGTGCCAAGAGATATTCCACTGGGCAAATATGACCTGATTCTGGAATCAGGCTCTGGCCGCTTTGTCTCGCAACAAGCGGTCACGATTAGATCGTTAGGCACGTTCGCTCTGTTAGGTAAGAGCTTCTTGATACCAAAGTTTTTCAGTGAGCGGACGAGCTTGAATTCCACTCAACGCAGATACATCTCGAAGTTACTATCTGGCTCGGGGGCCACTCGCATTGTCTGTACCGCCATCACCACAAAGGACATGACTCATAATCAGCGCGTTTTTGTAAGGCTTAGGGCAAAGGCTGCATGCGCTGGAGTGAAGTTAGTTCTTCCTGATGCAAGAACCTGGGTTCAATCCAAGGTAACCGCAAAAGTGGTCCTGTCTAAGCGAGTAGTTCTCACATTCAAGGGCTAACTTGCGAACTTGACCAAAGCGCCTATGAGCTGAACGGGTTTATAACCCCTCCCCATTAGAATCTGGCTCATGAGCCTTCGGCAAGAGCTACGCAGCATTCCAAACATGCTCAGTATTTTGCGCCTTGTCTTGGTGCCGGTTTTTCTCTGGCTACTACTAAATGACCACACGTTTTGGGCTTTTGGTGTCTTGGCTTTTGCCGGAGCATCGGACTGGCTGGATGGCCAAATAGCCAGGCGCTTCAACCAGATAACTGAGCTGGGTAGAGTTTTGGATCCTGCAGCCGACCGGCTTTACATTTTTGCTAGCTTGATCGGCCTTGTGATCAATGGCAACGTTCCGCTGTGGCTGGCAATTGCAGTGATCGCCAGGGATGTCATGTTGTTGAGTGTCTACCCGGTTTTGGCTACCCACGGATATGGACCACTGCCGGTCAACTTCCTCGGAAAAGCAGGAACCTTTGCACTGCTGTACGCACTGCCATTGATGCTGTTATCCGACCTTTGGCCAGCAGCCGAATTCATAATCCTGCCGCTTTCCTGGGGCTTTGCTATCTGGGGAGTTGGACTGTATTGGTTGGCAGGTTTTATTTACGTCAAGCAAGTTAAAGATTTGGTTTCTAGCAAGCCATAAATCCCCTAGCATTATGGTTCAAGGGGAGGACACCGTGGTCAAGGATTTTCATTCAAGCGATGAAACTGCTCGCTTTGCAGAAGACCTAGTTCCACAGGACTCAGACTCTCTTTCCCCAGAAGAGCTATCCGCTGTCTCTGCTCTACCTGCAGGCTCTGCCCTTCTAATTGTTAGACGTGGTGCTGGCGTTGGTTCGAGATTCCTTCTGGACCAGGACGTGACCGTCGCAGGTCGTCACCCTGATGCTGACATCTTTTTAGATGACGTAACCGTCTCTCGTAAGCACGCTGAATTTATACGATCTGGTAACAGATTCAGCGTTACGGATTTGGGCTCTATGAATGGAACCTATGCTGTTGGTTCAAGGGTTGACTCTGCGGATTTGAGCCACGGTGACGAAGTCCAAATTGGCAAGTTCCGGATGACCTTTTTTGCTTCGGATAAGGACAGGTAGTAATGGATAACGCCGTAAGGAAAATCCAAGACCACCTCAAGCTCTACACAATCGGTCAGGTGCTTGGGGTACTCAAGCCTGAGTTCTCTGACCTAAGCCCGTCCAAACTGCGCTTTCTAGAGGACCAGGGGCTGATTACTCCAGATCGCACCGACTCGGGATATCGCAAGTATTCAGAGTCGCAGATTGAGCGAATTCGCATCATTTTGACCCTGCAGCGCGACCAGTACCTGCCGCTAAAGGTCATCCGCGACTACCTAGATGAAATCGACGCAGGACGTCAACCACTTCTTCCTCCAACCAACCCAGGATCTTTGCGCAAGGGCCAGCGATTCTCCACCGCACAGCTCAAGGCAGAGACCGGATTGGGCGACCTTGCTTTCCGCGAGGGTGCCGAACTTGGACTATTTGGTGCTCAACCGCACTCTTCCCACGAGGTTGAAATTGCTTTTGCACTTGTTGGCCTTGAACAGTTCGGTATCCAGCCAAGGCACCTAAGAGGCCTAAAGTCTGCTGCCGAGCGTGAGGTGGGAATCATCACCGGAGTCACAGAGCCGGTTTTGAGAAAGAAAGCCCCAGAATCCGCTGCCAGGGCTGGTCACATTGCCCGCGAGATTGCAGAGCGCTTTGGCGCTATTCGTTCCCACCTAATTTCCGAGGCAATCGACTCTATCGAGAACTAGGTTTCGACACGCCGAGCTGTGGATAAACCATAAACCTCAGGTTGAAGGCAGACTTAACGGAACTTGACCACAGGGAGAAGGCAAAGTGGAGATTCAGTCCCCAATGCTGTTCACCGACGGACTGCCATCGCAGGACATCGGTTACCGTGGTGCGTCTGCGGCCGCAGCAGCGGGTATCTCTTACCGCCAGCTTGACTATTGGGACCGCACCGGTTTGGTAATCCCATCCATCCAGACCGCAACCGGTTCTGGATCTCAGCGCCTCTATGCTTTCCGCGACATCTTGGTTCTAAAGCTGGTAAAGCGCTTACTCGACACCGGAGTATCGCTACAGCAGATTCGTTTTGCTGTTGAACAACTTCGTGCTGCTGGCATGAGCGATTTGAGCAACACCACACTGATGTCTGACGGCGCAAGGGTCTATCTCTGCACCTCACAGGATGAAGTAATCGACTTGCTTGGTCAGGGTCAGGGCGTATTTGGAATTGCAGTTGGACGCGTGCTTCGCGAAGTGGAGGCAACCTTGGTTGACTTTGCGGCTGAAGAAGCCAACATTCAAGATGAACTAGCAGCTCGTAGAGCTCGCAAGATTTCTTAGCGTCTAAACCAACGCTTCTTTTTGGCTTCTGCCCTTGACTGCGGGGCTTCTTCACTAGGCATAAATTCAGTAATCGGGTTAGCTCTGCCCCTGGTGGCACGTCCCACAACGCCAACTCGATCACGTCGTTCGGTGCCGTGGTCAATGTCAGACACCGCGCCTGCCAATAGCCAGTCAAAAGCTTTTGCAATCTCTGCCGCACCCTCGGCCGGCCAGGCGTGGATTGGGCGGGCGGCACCGGTGGACTGCTGAATTGCGGCGCGCTCCTCGAAAAAAGGCATAAGTAGCTGCTCCCCAAACATCTCGCGCAATTCCTTGATTCGGTATTCGTGCTCGTTGGACTGAGGACGAAGTCGGTTTACGACCACTCCCAGCAACTGAAGTCTTGGGGTTAGCTTGGCGCTAATCTCGGCGATTGCTTTTCGCGCGCGGTCAGCTGCGATAACAGAGTAGAGCGAAGGCTCGGTGACCAAGATCACTCTGTCCGATGCAACCCAGGCTGTCCTGGTGAGTGCATTGATCGAAGGTGGGGTGTCGATGATTACAAGGTCGTACTCGTCTTCAATTTGAGTTAGAACTTCCTCTAACTTCCAGACATCCGCCACCGAAGGGGCTGGGTTGTCCAAAAGCAGCGAGCGAGGGGATCCGACCAAGACATCCATCTTGGAGCTGGCATTCCAGGGAGATGGCACGATTGCCCTGCGAATGATCGGAAGCTTGGGGGATTGCAGCACTTCTGCCACCGAAGTTCCGAAGTCGCTTACGGCACCGAGGCCGCTGGTTGCGTCACACTGAGGGTCAAGGTCTACCAACAAAGTGTTCAGCCCCTTGTTCAGGGCGGCCGACGCCAGACCCAAGGCGACGGTAGTTTTTCCCACGCCACCCTTTAAAGAGCTCACACTTAGAACTTGCACTGCAATAGGCTACCTTTTTATAGTCGGGTTCGCCGAAGCACCCCACCGTTTCAGTGAGGTTCTATGTTCAAGAAAATTTTGGTTGCTAACCGCGGCGAGATCGCAGTGCGCGCTTTCCGTGCTGCTTATGAGACCGGCGCTTCGACCGTAGCTGTGTATCCGTTTGAAGATCGCAACTCCGTTCACCGCCTAAAGGCCGACGAGGCCTACGAAATAAACGCGGAAGGATCGCCGGTCAAGGCCTACCTTTCGGTTTCGGAAATGATCCGCGTTGCCAAAGAAGCCGGCGCTGACGCGATTTACCCTGGCTATGGCTTTTTGTCCGAGAATCCAGACCTTGCTCGTGCGGCAAAAGAAAACGGAATCGTATTTGTGGGTCCCGGCCCAGAAGTTCTAGAGCTTGCTGGCGACAAGGTCAACGCTAAGTTGGCGGCTATCCGCGCTGGCGTGCCAGTTTTGGCATCGACCGAGTCTTCGGATGATGTGAGTGTCTTGGTCCCTCAGGCTCAAAAAATCGGATTCCCACTTTTTGTCAAGGCAGTTGCCGGTGGTGGCGGTCGAGGAATGCGCAAGGTTGACCAAGAGTCAGAGCTTTTGCAGTCTCTCGACGCTGCGATGCGTGAGGCTGGCAGTGCTTTTGGCGACTCCAGAGTTTTCCTGGAGCAGGCAGTAATACGACCTCGTCACATCGAGGTGCAAATCCTTGCGGATATGCACGGCAACGTCATTCACCTTCACGAGCGTGATTGCAGCATCCAGCGTAGAAACCAGAAGGTCATCGAGATTGCTCCAGCTCCAAAGTTGGACGATGCGCTAAGACAGCAGTTGTTCCGAGATGCAATCGCATTTGCCAAAGAAATTGGTTATCAGAATGCCGGAACCGTTGAGTTTCTAATTGATACGGTCGGCCCAAATGCCGGCAAGCACGTCTTTATCGAGATGAACCCTCGCATTCAGGTGGAGCACACCGTTACCGAGGAAATCACCGATGTTGACCTAGTTCAGTCGCAGATGAGAATTGCAGCCGGTGCCACCCTCGAGGAGCTGGGTCTTCGTCAAGAGGACATTAAACCTCACGGATTTGCACTCCAGTGCCGCATTACTACCGAGGATCCAAGCGCTGGCTTTAGGCCAGACACTGGAAAGATCACCACCTATCGCTCTCCTGGCGGTGCCGGTATTCGACTAGATGGTGGAACTGTAACCACAGGTGCCGAGGTTTCTCCGCACTTTGACTCCTTGCTGGTAAAGCTTGTTGCACGTGGTCGAGACTTCCACTCAGCCGTTGAAAGAGCAAAGCGTGCGCTAGCGGAATTCCGTGTGCGCGGAGTTGCAACCAACATCAACTTCCTCCAGGCAGTTTTGGATGACGCGACTTTTGCGTCCGGTGAGCTCTCCACTCACTTCATTGATGAGCGTCCGGAGCTTATGCACGGCAAGGTCTCCCAGGACCGCGGCACCAAAGTGCTGCAGTGGCTGGCTGAGGTAACTGTCAACAAGCCTTGGGGAACCAGAGACGGCAAGATTGACCCCTCTTTGAAGCTTCCAAACCTAGACATCTCAAGCCAGGCACCAGCTGGAACCAAGCAGTTGCTGACCGAGTTGGGCCCACAGGGCTTTGCGGCCTGGATGCGAAGCCAAGAGCGAGTCTTGGTAACCGACACAACCTTCCGAGATGCACACCAGTCACTGCTGGCAACCCGTGTCCGTGGCCGTGACCTGGTGGCAGCAGCACCATATGTTGCGCGCATGACTCCGGAGCTACTTTCCATCGAAGCGTGGGGTGGCGCAACCTACGACGTTGCCCTTCGTTTTCTGGGGGAGGACCCTTGGGATCGCCTAGCGCAAATCCGCGAGGCACTGCCAAACGTCTGTATCCAAATGTTGTTACGCGGTCGAAACACTGTTGGCTACACCCCATATCCTGAAGAGGTGACAAGGGCATTCGTCTTTGAAGCTGCCAGAACTGGTGTTGACATCTTCCGCATCTTTGATGCTCTAAACGATGTCGACCAAATGCTGCCTGCAATTACCGCGGTTAGAGACACCGGAACTGCTTTGGCTGAGGTTGCCATGAGCTACACCGGAAACCTAAGCGATCCTGCTGAGACGCTTTACACCCTGGATTACTACCTTGAACTTGCAGACAAGATCGTCGCTGCGGGTGCTCACGTTTTGGCAATCAAGGACATGGCAGGTCTTTTGCGACCTGAAGCCGCCAAGATTTTGGTTAGGGCTCTCAGAGAGCGTTTTGACCTGCCGGTTCACCTGCACACTCACGACACCGCAGGTGGCCAGCTGGCTACGCTGCTAGCCGCAATTGAGGCTGGGGTCGATGCAGTAGACGTTGCCAGCGCACCGATGGCTGGAACCACTAGCCAGCCTTCGGCTTCGGCACTTGTGGCAGCGCTGGCATTTACAAAGCGTGACACCAAGATCGGCCTGGACAAGGTAACTGACCTTGAGCCTTACTGGGAAGCGGTCCGCAGGGTTTATGCACCATTTGAATCTGGCCTTCCAGGACCAACCGGTCGCGTTTACCGACACGAGATTCCGGGTGGTCAGCTATCTAACCTTCGTCAGCAGGCTATTGCGCTCGGGCTAGGCGACCGCTTTGAGCTTGTCGAAGAGATGTATGCCGAGGCAAACCGAATCTTGGGACGACCACCAAAGGTGACCCCGTCCTCCAAGGTCGTCGGTGACCTAGCTCTGCACCTGGTTGCGGTAGCGGCGGACCCTAAGGACTTTGAGCAAAACCCTCAGAACTACGACATCCCGCAGAGTGTTGTTGGTTTTATGGCTGGGGAACTTGGAGACCTTCCAGGCGGCTGGCCAGAGCCATTTAGATCCAAAGTGCTAAGCGGTCGAAGCGTAGACATCTCAATTACTCCGGTTCCTGCGGAGGACTTGCTAAAACTGAACTCCAAGAACCACAACGAGGTTCGCAGCACCCTGAACCGACTGCTGTTCCCAGGCCCTACCAAGGACTTCCAGCGCACCACTAACCTCTATGGCCAGCTGGACAAGCTCGCGACCCTGGATTATCTGTACGGCCTCGAGTCAGATATTGAACACGTAGTTGAACTGCGCAAGGGAATCCAACTGTTTGTCGGCCTTGAGGCAATCGGTGAGGCAGATCTGAAGGGCTTCCGCTCTGTCATGGCAAAGCTAAATGGTCAGCTCAGGCCAATCACCGTTCGCGACCACAGCATTCAAGTTGCAGTTGCCAGTGCTGAAAAAGCTGATCCAAACCAGCCTGGTCACGCTGCCGCGCCATTCACCGGAGTTGTAACGCCCAAGGTTGTTATCGGTGACACCGTTCTGGTCGGCCAGCCGATTGCAAGTATCGAAGCGATGAAGATGGAAGCCAATATTGCGGCTCCTATTGCAGGTCGCGTGGTTCGACTAGGCGTTGCAGGTCCAACCCCGGTTGAAGGCGGAGACCTAATCGCGGTCATCGAGTAGGTTGCGGTGGCAGTAAGGGAAATTCGACTATTTGGTGATCCAGTTCTGAAATCACCAACCACCGAAATCAATGATTTTGATTCAGTCAAAGGGCTGATTCAGGACCTACTCGACACCACAGCCCTTCCCGGTCGTGCGGGAGTTGCAGCAACCCAGATTGGCGTTGGTCTTTCTGCTTTCTCCTATAACGTCGACGGCAACATCGGTTACCTAATCAATCCCGAAATCGTGAAGGTAGAGGGCGAGATAGAACTTCTAGAAGAGGGCTGCCTCTCGGTCCCAGGACTTTGGCATATGACTCCAAGGTATCCAAAGGCCACTGCCCGCGGCTACCAGCTGGACGGTAGTCAAATTGAGGTTTCAGGGGAGGGGCTTATGGCCCAAGCTCTCCAGCACGAGTGTGATCACCTCAAAGGACTCTTGTATTTAGATCGGCTAGAAAAAGAAGAACGCAGGTTGGCTTTCGCCAACCTGCGTCAACAGACCTGGTTTCTTCCCTAGCCGTAGATTCTGTCTACGTGCAGGGCGAAGTCAGACATAACCTTTGGTCGCTTGATCTTTAGCGATGGGGTTAGGTGACCGGAAGCCTCGGTTAGCTCGACATCCAGAATCTCAAACTCCTTGATTTGCTCAGCTGTTGAGAACTTCTTGTTCACAACTGCAATTGCGGCCGCAATTTCTTCGCGAATCTTCGGGTGCTTGGCAGCCTCAGCAAGCGTCAACTTCTCAGTGATGCCATTGTTTGCCGTCCAAACTGGAACCATGTCTGGGTCCAGGGAAATCAAAGCCGAGATGAACGGCTTTGCATCACCAATCACAACAACCTGGCCAACCAGTGGGTGAGCGCGGATTGGGTCTTCGATCGGAGCCGGGGCGACGTTCTTACCACCTGCGGTGACCAAGATCTCCTTTTTGCGACCGGTAATGGTCAAGAAGCCATCTTCGTCTAACTCACCAATGTCTCCGGTGCGGAACCAGTCTTCAGAGAATGCCTCACGAGTAGCACTCTCATTGCGCCAGTATCCGCGCATCATGTTGATGCCGCGAAGCCAAATTTCACCGTCATCTGCAATCCTGATGCCGGTGCCAGGAAGAGCTCGGCCTACCTTGCCGATCTTCTGCCAGCTGACGCGACCAATGACCGCAGCAGCTGCAGTCTCGGTTAGGCCATAACCCTCAAGAACGATTAGCCCGATGCCGCGGAAGAAGTGACCCAGGCGAGCACCCAGTGGCGCTCCTCCGGAGATGGCGTACTTGACCCCACCACCCATGGCAGCGCGAAGCTTGGAGTAAACCAGCTTGTCAAACAGCCCGTGCTTGACCTTCAGACCAAGTGACGGTCCACCCTTAGCATCAAGAGCCTTGCTGTATTCGATAGCAGTCTCTGCGGCAGCGCGGAAGATCTTGCCCTTGCCGGCAGCTTCGGCCTTTAGCTCTGCACCGTTGTAAACCTTTTCGAATACACGAGGAACTGCAAGCAAGAACGTCGGCTTGAATACTGGAAGCACTTCGCCAACCAGCTTGGTGTCACCTAGGTGACCAACTCTGATGCCGGAGTAGATGCAAAGCACCGATACGTAACGAGCCAAGATGTGAGCCATTGGCAAGAAAATCAGTGAGTGCTGCTTGTCGTTGGCAATTTCAGGAAGTTCTGCCGCTGCGTTCTTGCAGTGGTCAACCAGTGAGCGGTGAGTTAGCTCACAGCCCTTTGGGTTTCCAGTGGTACCAGAGGTGTACACGATGGTTGCCAAATCGCCTAGCGACGCATTGGTGCGTGCGGTCTCCAAGACCTCGTCCGCGACGGTTTCGCCGGACTGGTGCAGCTTGGTGAAGTCTGCAGAATCGATCTTCCAAACCTGGGTAACCCTAGGAGTATTAGAGCGAATCTGGTCAACACGTGACTGGTGCTCCTCGTTCTCAATAAACAAAGCGACAGCATCTGAGTCTGAAAGGATCCACTCGATCTGTGACGGGGAGCTTGACTCGTAGATAGGGACGGTTACAGCACCGGCAAACCAGATCGCAAAGTCGATCATCGACCACTCGTAGCGGGTCTTGGACATGATGGCCACGGCCTGTCCAGGCTTTATGCCAGCGGCAATCAATCCCTTACCCAAAGTGCTTACTTCGGCCAGGAATTCACCAGCGGTGACATCACGCCAGCTCTTGTCTGGGTTCTGTCTTGAAAAAAGTGGGTGCTTTGGGTTCTTGGCTACCCGCTGAAGCAACAGATCTGTGGCATTTTCCTGCGGGTTTGATTCCACCAACAGCGGCACATCATAAAACGTCATTGTTTTCTCCCATTCGAGTTTCAAATACTCTAATCGCCACTTTGAGTGTGCGAGCTACAACCTATGTAACTTTTTTCCTGATTTTTTGTAACCTTCCCACAAAGCGCTAAAATTTAGCTTCGTCAATCTGTGAGGAACAAATGCTCTCGGTCGGTATCGACATCGGTGGCACCAAGATTCTTGGTGCGCTAGTAGACGAGCACGGCCAAATTCTTTATGAAACCAAGGTGCCATCACCCGCCCAGGATCCAGATCTGATGGTCACTACTGTCGTCAACGTAATCAATGACGTCATGGCTAATGCCACCTCCGAGATCGTCGGAGTCGGTGTGGCTGCTGCCGGGTTCATTGATGCAAGTCAGTCCATAATCTTGTACTCCCCAAATTTGAACTGGCGCAATGAGCCATTTCGTGACCGCCTCCAGGTTCACCTGGATGTTCCGCTGGTGATTGAAAACGATGCCAACGCTGCAGGTTGGGCTGAATACAAATTTGGCGCAGGGCGCGGCACCAAAGACATGGTGATGCTCACCCTAGGCACCGGAGTCGGTGGGGCAGTGGTTGCTGACTACAAGCTTCGCCGCGGTGGCTTTGGAATTGCTGGCGAGCTAGGTCACGTTCGAGTTATCCAAGACGGGAAGCAGTGCGGCTGCGGGCGTAAGGGCTGCGTCGAGCAGTACTCCTCCGGGACAGCGGTACTAAAGGCGGCAAAGAAACTTGCTGCCAGTGCCGGCCCTGCAGGACAGAGACTGCGGGAACTCAAGGCCGAGGTCGGGGAGTTAACTGGCGCGCAGGTTTACCAAGCACTGTTAGAAGGCGACGCAGGTGTCTATTCCATCTTCCGCGAGGCTGGAAGGTACCTGGGCCAGGCTATGGCTACCATGACCGCGGTTTTAGACCCACAGGTCTATGTCATCGGTGGGGGGCTATCCGATGCCGGCGAAATGATTCTCGAACCAATTCGAGAGGGTTTTTTGCAGGATCTGCCAGCCCGTGGGTTTAGGCCAGAGGCCAAAATTGTGACGGCCGAGTTTACGAATCAGGCCGGCGTTATTGGTGCAGCCGACCTAGCGCGCGAGTCGCTCGCTAAGCTGTAAGCATTGCGACTGGAGCACAAATTGGCTTATTTCATTATCAAGAACTTCATTCTTGGCCCAATTCTGCAGATTTTGTTCCGTCCCTGGGTCAAAGGTTCTAAGAACGTCCCAAATGCTGGTGGCGCAATCCTCGCGTCCAACCACCTATCTTTTTCTGACTCAATCTTTTTGCCGCTCAAGGTGAAAAGGCCAGTTACCTTCTTAGCTAAGAGCGACTACTTCACCGGCAAGGGTGTAAAGGGTGCGCTGATCCGTTGGTTCTTCAAGGCGACCGGGCAGCTACCGATTGACCGTTCTGGCGGCAAGGCATCCGAAGATTCGCTAAACACCGGTCTTGGCGTTTTGGAGCGAGGTTTACTGCTTGGAATCTACCCGGAGGGAACTCGTTCTCCCGATGCAAAGCTTTACCGCGGCAGAACCGGCATTGCTCGCATGGTGCTAGAAGCCAAGGTCCCAGTTATTCCTGTAGCAATGATTGACACCGAAAAGGTGCAGCCAATTGGTTCAAAATATCCAAAGATTCGCCGAGTTGGAGTAGTTATTGGTGAACCAATGGACTTCACGCGATTTGCCGGCATGGAGGGAGAGCGCGCAGTGTTGCGCGCTGTTACCGATCTAATCGTTTACAACATCATGCAGCTGAGCAATCAGGAGTATGAAGACGTTTACGCCTCCACCGTAAAGAACCGCCTGGCTCGGGCTGCATAGCTAAGGGAACAGATTGACAGACTTCGGATTAGACAATTACCTCAAACTAGAGGCTAAGCAGCAGCCAACCTGGGCCGATGCTTTGGCACTAGAGCAGGTAAAGAAAGAACTTTCCGTACAGCCACCTCTGGTGTTTGCCGGTGAGGTGGACACCCTGCGGGAGCGTTTGGCGCAAGCGGCTAGGGGAGAGGCATTCTTATTGCAGGGCGGCGACTGCGCCGAGACTTTTGTGGATGCCACCGCAGATCGAATTCGCAATCGAATCAAGACCGTGCTGCAGATGGCCGTGGTGTTGATGTATGGCTCATCGCTACCTGTCATCAAAATGGGTCGCATGGCTGGACAGTTTGCAAAGCCAAGATCTTCTGATTTTGAAACCCGAGACGGCGTAACTCTTCCTGCCTATCGCGGGGATGCAGTCAATGGTTACGAGTTCACAGCGGAGTCTCGCCGCAATGACGCCAGACGCCTGATGCAGGCCTACCACACCTCTTCCAGCACCTTGAACCTAATCCGCGCCTTCACCACCGGTGGATTTGCTGATCTTCGTCAGGTGCATGCTTGGAACAAGGGCTTCACCGACAATCCTGCAAACAAGCAGTACGAGTCAATCGCCGGTGACATCGATCGGGCCATGAGGTTTATGGAGGCTTGCGGCGTTGATTCCGCGGAGCTTCGCGCCACTGAGTTCTTTGTCTCTCACGAGGGATTACTGTTTGACTACGAGCGCCCGATGACCAGAATCGACTCTCGAACTGACACCCCATATGTGACCTCAGGTCACTTCGTCTGGGTGGGTGAGCGCACCAGACAGCTAGATGGTGCACACCTTGACTTCTTCTCTCGGGTTAGAAACCCACTGGGTGTAAAGCTTGGACCAACCACCTCGGTTGATGACCTAAAAAAGATGATCGAAAAACTAGACCCAAACCGCGAGCCAGGTCGCTTGACCCTGATTTCTCGAATGGGTGCCGGCAAGATTCGCGAAGAGCTGCCAAAGCTAATTCAGGCAGCCAAGGAAACCGGCTCAACGCCACTGTGGATCACCGACCCAATGCACGGCAATGGTATCACCACCGCCAATGGCTACAAGTCGCGTCGATTTGAAGACGTCATGGATGAGGTTATGGGCTTCTTTGAGGTTCACCGCTCCCTTGGCACTCACCCAGGTGGCCTGCACGTTGAGCTAACCGGTGACGATGTCGCCGAGTGCCTTGGTGGTTCTGAGATGATCGACGAAGCGACTTTGGCGCAGCGCTACGAATCGGTCTGCGACCCTCGCCTAAACCACATGCAGTCGCTCGAGCTAGCCTTCTTGGTTGCCGAGCAACTCGTCCAAACTCAGAGGAGATAGTCGATGTCACTTCCAGGTGTCGATAGCTGGCTAACCATTGACCAGGCCGGTGAACAACTAGGTATCTCTGCATCCAAGGTGAGAAGGTTGATCGAGGAGCACGTGCTGTTTAGTGTCCGAGTCGACAAGCAGCCAATGATTCCAGCTCACCTAATTCAAAACGGTGAACCGCTTTCAAGCATTCGAGGAACCCTGTTCCTATTGCTTGACTGCAGCCTGACTCTCGACGAGGCAATTCAATGGATTTATGCCGAGAACGAGCACTTGGGTAGAACTCCGATTGCGGCACTTCTTGAGGGGCACAAGGCTCCGGTTAGAAGAGCTGCTCAGTCACTGGGCTAAAGCCTTACTTACTGCGGTTGATTACCGCGTCAGTCAGATTCGCAAGTTCTTTACGACCCTGCTCTGAGATTTCCAGCTCAGCTAGCGCTTCAATCGCCCTGTCTGAGTACTGCTCAATCAAAGCTTCAGTCTTGGCAAGGGCACCGGAGTCCACAATGGCATTTCTCATGAAGTCGATCTGCTCGATATCGAGATCTCCGCTAACCAACAGCTCTTCAAAGATGTTCGCAACGCTTACCGGCAGTGCTTCCAAGGTCAGACCAATCAAAACAGTTCGCTTACCCTCGCGAAGGTCATCGCCGGCCGGCTTTCCAGTGACCTGAGGGTCGCCAAAAACACCAAGAATGTCGTCCCTGAGCTGGAATGCAAGACCCAGCGGGATCCCAAAGTTACTCAGGCTCTTCAGCTCTGATTCGTGAGCACCGCCTAGGGCGGCGCCAATCAACAGTGGTGCCTCAAGGCTGTATTTGGCGGTTTTATAGAGCATTACCTTGTTGGCTCGAGCCACTGCCTCAGACTTCGAACGAAGTGGTGCGGCATTTTCCTCTAGGACATCAAGGTATTGACCAGCCATAACCTCAAAACGCATCTTTGAGAACTCGGTTCGACAGGCTGCTTCAATCACTTCGCCGGGGGAGTGCAGCAGGGCGTCACCGAAGAGTTCCGATGACCAAGACAACATCATGTCGCCCACCAGTACTGAACCTGCAACTCCAAAGCGCTCCGCGCTGCCAGCAAATCTGCTGGATTGGTGCAAAGACTCGAAACGCTTGTGGATCGCAGGTTTCCCTCTGCGTGTATCGGACTGATCCAGTAGATCATCGTGAACCAGGGCTGCCGCGTGGAACATTTCCAGCGCGGCCGCCACCGAAACCACAGGCGTCTCAGCGCTCAGTTTCTCGGTGGCAACCTCTACCACTTGGTAGCCCGCCCAGGCCCAGAAGGCAAACAGCGCGCGGAATCGCTTGCCGCCGGCAAGTAGATCTTGGGTGTAGTCGATGATGGGCACTAAGTCATCTGAGATCTCAGTTAGCTCAGAACGCTTGAGGTCGCAATACACATCCAAACGGTGCTGGACCAGATTTAGTAGAAAACCTTGAGACATAAGGGATAGCCTAACTGAGCTTCGCTGTTTACAATTAGGGAAGATTGGAGTTCACAATGGGACTATCTGAGCGCGAGCAAAAACTGCTCGAAGAGATGGAACGCAACCTTATGGCGCAAGACGCCGAGTTTGCTAAGACCATCTCCAGCACCACCAGTGCCAATCAGTCGGCAGGGAAGCTGGTGCTTGGCGTGTTGATTCTGCTCTCCGGCCTGGGACTTTTGGTCTTGGCCGTTGCCCTACAGGTGGCATTTTTTGGTGTCGTTGCATTCTTGGTAATGGTGATTGGGCTGGTTATCGCCAGCGCAAACTTCAGACTTCCGGAACTTCCAGCCGCAGGCGACAAGCCAAAGACAGCTTTCTTTGAGGATCGTTGGAATCAACGCTTCGGCAACGAATAGCAAAACCTGACCTAACCCCGCTTTCGCGGGGTTTTTTCATTTAACAAAAGGTGACCAAAACGTGATATAAACACGCCAAATTAATGCAAAGTGGAGTAAAGTGGAGTAAAGTGGAGGAAACAGCTTGGGAAAGGGGTCGAAGTGCTACTTGGTACTCACACGCCCAAGCTGGACGAAAAGGGCCGCCTAATTCTTCCCGCCAAGTTCCGCGATGAGCTTGGTGACGGTGTTGTTATCACCCGCGGCCAAGAGCGATGCCTCTATGTCTTCTCCAGCAAAGAATTCGCATCCGTGCACGACAAGATCCGCCAGGCACCTCTTACCAATGAAGAAGCTCGTCGTTACCTACGTGTTTTCCTATCTGGTGCAACTGATGAGACCCCGGACAAGCAGGGTCGAGTGCTACTGCCACAGCTACTTCGCGATTACGCGAACCTTTCCAAAGAGTTGGTCATTATCGGTGTTGGCGCAAGAGCCGAGATCTGGGATGCCCAGACCTGGAATGACTACCTAGCCCGCAACGAAGACGGTTTCTCCTCACAGGCGGAGGAGGTGATCCCCGGGTTGTTCTAACCCTGCACCTTGGCCCTTGGCCGTGTACCGGCCTTCTTCCCCGAAGTCGGAACAAGTGAAAATCAAGCTCACAAACGGACAAGGACCAAGGTGCAGGGCAGGACATAAGGGATTCTCATGATTCAAACTTCCCAATTGCATTCCCCAGTAATGCTTCAGCGCTGCCTTGACCTATTGCAGCCAGGCTTTAGCGTTTCCAAGCCGGTGGCAATCGACTGCACTTTGGGGCTTGGCGGCCACACCGAAGCGCTATTGGCCCAGAACCCAACCTTGACTGTGATTGGAATCGACCGCGACCCAAGCGCGATTGCTCTTGCCTCTGAGCGCCTTGCGCAGTTCGGTGAGCGCTTTATCCCAGTGCTTGCGGTCTACGACGAGATCGAATCGATTTTGGACCGACTAGAGATTCCAGCGGTCCACGGAATCTTGATGGACCTCGGCGTCAGCTCAATGCAGCTTGATATTGCAGACCGAGGCTTTTCCTACGCTCAAGAGGCAGAGCTGGACATGCGCATGGATCAGACCAGCGGTAAAACTGCGGCTGACCTGCTGGCCAGCATGGATGAGAGCGAACTAGCTCGAATTTTCCGTCGCTATGGCGAGGAGCGCTTCGCAGGACCAATCGCTAGGCGCATAGTTCGCGAGCGTGCTGTAACTCCAATCACAACTTCAACCCAGCTGAACAAGATCGTTATCGATGTTGTCCCGGTTGCTCCCGGTAAGACCAACGGCCACCCAGCCAAGCGGATTTACCAGGCCCTAAGAATTGCCGTCAACGATGAGCTAGGTGTTCTAGAAGACGCCATGCCTCAGGCGATTGACGCATTGGCTGTTGGCGGTCGCCTAGTGGTTATGTCATACCACTCCCTGGAGGACGGGATTGTCAAAGATGCCCTCCAAGCGGCCGCCACAAGCTCTACTCCGGTTGACATGCCAGTCGAATTGCCTGGCACTGCACCGGTTTTGAAGATCATCACCCGTGGCGTAGAGCGCGCCACGGAATTGGAACTGGAGAAAAACCCAAGGTCTGCTTCGGCAAGGCTTCGGGCTGCAGAAAAACTGGAGGGTAACTAATGGCGGTTTACATGGTTTCGCAGGCTCAGGCCAAACAGCTGCGTCCAAAGATGACAGCCGGTCTGATCATCGTGGTCGGCATCGTCGTCGTACTACTGGGACAGCTAGTGATAAACATGGTCCTTACTCAGGATGCCTACCACCTGCGCTCCCTAAAGATTGAAAAGCGTGACCTAGCAACTCAGGTTCAGATCCTTCAGGAAGAGGTCGACTCGCTCGCATCACCACAGAACCTGGCCGATGCCGCAAACCGTCTAGGCATGGTCGCCAACCCAGCTTCAGTCCTTTTGGATATCGAGAACGACCGAGTATTTGGTAAGCCTCGTCCTGCCAGCGCAGAAAATGCGGTCGTAGTCTCCGCAAACCTTGTTGCCAACTCTGCAATGGGAACCGTCTCTGATTTCACCGCGGCAACGGTTGCCAGCGCTGCGGTATCTGAGAGTGTCGAAACGCAGAAACCAGCCCTTTCTGGCCTAGTTTTGGAGTCGGGTCTCATCCCAGCTTCACCAACCAGATAGGCCACCATGGGTACGCACCGATCACTGAGTCGCAGGCTCGGTGTATTTGCCCTAATTCTTGTGGCTATGGTTGTTGGTCTTGGAATTCGCCTAGTTGATTTCCAGGTTGTTCGAGCCGCCGAGATTCGCGAAGAGTCGTTCAATTCGCGCTCAATTACTCAAACGCTTCCCGCCCTTAGGGGTCAAATCCGCGATTCTTCTGGGCAGGTGCTTGCAAGGACCGTCTTCCGCTACGACGTGAATGCCGCACCCAAGAATGTCGGTAGCGTCTTTAAGACCGTTGATGGTGTTCGCACCGAGCGCACGGTCGAGCAAATCGTGGCAGAACTTGCTCCGCTGATAGAACTAAGCACACAGGAATTAACTTTGTTGCTCGCCGGAGATAGCGAGTATTCGAGCCTGGCCAAAAAGGTTGATGCCGAGACCTATAACGCCATTAGGGAACTGAGCATCCCTTGGATTTACTTTGATGCATTTGCAGACCGGTTGTATCCAAATGGTGCAGTTGCTGGAAACGTGATTGGTTTTGTCGGTTCCGATGGCGAACCACTAGCTGGCCTTGAACGCCAATACAACACCTGCCTTGCGGGTATTGACGGCCAGGAAACTTATGAGCGAAGTGCCGAAGGGGTTCGCATTCCAACCTCAAACGTCACTACCCAGCCAACCCAAAACGGCGGCACCTTAAACCTTGCGATAGATGCTAACCTGCAGTTCTTTGCTCAGCAAGTTTTGGCTGACACCGTGAACAACCTAGGTGCGCAGTGGGCATCAGCGGTGGTCGTGGAAGTTGAAACCGGCAAACTTTTAGCAGCTGCTGAAGCCCCATCGGTTGACCCAAACGATCCGGCAGCCTCCGATGCCAACAACCGCGGTTCAAAAATCTTCCAGGCAGCATTCGAACCAGGTTCGATCATGAAGGCGCTTACCTCCGCCATGGTCTTGGACACCAAGACTGCCAACGCGTATGACACCGTGAGAGCCCCTGACTACATGAAGCTTGACTTTGCCGGTGGTTGGATCAAAGACAGCTTTGGACACGAGCCATTCAACCTAACCCTTGGAGGAGTCCTTAGATATTCCTCCAACACTGGAATGTCTAGCTTTGGAGTCAAGATCGACAAAGAAACCAGATACAACTACCTGCAAAAGTTTGGTTTTGGTTCGGTTAGCCCGCTTCGATTCGAGGGTGAGAGCTCAGGAATCTTGCACAACTACAAAGATTGGGACAAGATGACCAACTACGCCACGACCTATGGTCAAGGTATTTCGGTCACTGGAATTCAGATGGCTTACGCCTACCAGGCGATGGCTAACGAAGGCGTCAGGCTAGACCCGATTCTGGTGGAGAACTGCACCGCCGATGATGGCTCAATCATTTACCAGCCTAAACAAAATGCCACCCGTGTGGTTTCCAAAGAAACCGCAAAGCTGAACCTAAACCTGATGGAAAAGGTTGTTGAGTTTGGTGGCGTCGGTCGAAATGCACAGATAGACGGCTATCGCGTAGCGGGTAAAACCGGTACGGCACAGATCAAGGACGGCTCTGGCTACGGATCACAGTTCGCGATTTCCTTCTATGGTCTGGCTCCGGCGGAGAATCCAAAGTTCATAGTAGGCATCACCATCTACAAGGCAGTTGGCGTATCAAACTCGCTTCAGGCGACCTTCCCATTCAAAGCGATCATGCAGCAGGCTCTCAAGACCTATCGCGTGCCACCATCCACCACGAAATCCCCAGACCTACCATCAGGATCCAACGGTGAAGTCGAACCTCGCAACTAGTCTCATCGCTCAGAAATTTAGTCTTTCTCGAAGCGGTGACGATGTTGAGATCAACTCAGTCGCTTTGGCCTCGAATTTGTGTAGACCAGGTTCGCTATTTATTGCAACCCAGGGGCTAAAGCACCACGGTCTGGATTTTTTGGATCAGGCACTGGCAAACGGCGCTGTGGCAGTTTTGTCCGATAGGGAAGTAGCGGGTGTTGCATCCCTTGTGCACCCAGATCCAAAGTCAATCGCGGGGGAGATTGCCAACCTGGTTTATGGCTCCACCGAATCTCGCATGACACTATTTGGGGTCACCGGAACCAACGGTAAGACTTCCACCACCAACTATCTGCATCAGCTTTTGTTGGGCTTAGGAAAACCCGCTGGTATGAGCGCTTCGACCAGTCGAATCGTTGGAGCTACCGAGCTTCCTGCTGCGCTCACTTCCCCTGAGGTCACAGAGCTTCATGACCTGTTGGCGCAGATGCGATTAGCTGGCGCGCACCACGCAGCCATCGAGGTCTCCGCCCAAGCGCTTATCCGACACCGAGTAGATGGTGTGGCATTCGAGGTTGTGGGTTTTAGCAATCTGTCTCGCGATCACCTGGATGACTTTTCAACCATGGAGCAGTATCTAGACGCCAAAGCAGCGTTATTCACAGAGAAATACGCCAAAAAAGGCGTTGTTCTTGTCGAGGATGACTATGCCCGACAGCTTCTAGAGTCCTCCAAAATCCCAGCGGTGGGCATTGGAAAAGGACTGCATTACAGCTATAGCTACCAGGCTGAGCAGCTAACGATTTCCGGCAAGCACGAGCTCAGCGTTCACTTTTCGCAAGGAGCACTGATGGCCAAGAACTTGGTTCTGGCGTTGGTGATGTTGCTCGACGCCGGTTTTAGCGCAAGTGAACTTGAGACAGCGGTTAGCTCAACTGAACTTTTTGTTCCGGGACGTTTGGAGCTGATTTCTCAAGCAAAGCCCCACGTTTATGTTGACTATGCCCACACTCCTGCCGGGGTGGAGAGCGCAGTGATGGAGCTGAAACAGCGTTATCCAACCCTTACCTTGGTGCTAGGTGCCTCTGGAAATCGAGACCAGGGCAAGCGCAGCCAAATGGGTATTGCGGGATCGAATGCTGATCTTTTGATCATTACCGATCAGCACCCAAGAGACGAAGATCCGGCAAGTATTCGACACGCCTTGATCACAGCAGCTGGATCTAACTCGGGTTCGGGCAGAATCTTGGAGATTCCAGACCCAGCGCAGGCGATCAAGCGAGCAGTTTCAGAAACAACCGAAGACTCCGCTGTGCTGTGGTGTGGTCCCGGGCACCTCACATATCGGGAGATTGCCGGTCAGAAAGTCCCATTTAACGCAAGGGCGCTAGCGAAAGAGGTGGTTGAGTCATGATTGCACTGACCCTCGCCGAAATCGCTGCTGCGATAAACGGAAAAGTAGTTCAGGGTGACGAAAATCTGGTTGTTCAAGGTGGAGCTGACACCGATTCACGGTCACTGGAAAAAGGTGGCATTTTCTTTGCCAGGCTTGGTGAGCACGAGGATGGACACCGGTACCTAGAGCAGGTCGCCGATATTGCCGCCCTTGCGGTGGTTTCAGCTCCAAACCCCTCTGTAAAGATCGCGCAGATCCAGGTTGAGGACACCGTTGTCGCACTCACAGATTTGGCAAAGTATGTGCTTGGCAAAGTTCGTGCCGAGGGCGGGCTTCAGGTCGTTGGCATCACAGGTTCCAATGGCAAGACTTCAACCAAGAACATGCTTCGCGAAATTCTCTCGAGGGTCGGTGAAACAGTTGCTCCAAGAGATTCATTCAACAATGAGGTCGGACTTCCGCTAACGGTCTTGAAGCTACAAACCAGCACCAAATACCTCGTCTTGGAGCTTGGTGCTGCCGGAGTCGGTTCTATCAATGCTCTTGCGAGCTGGTGCCTGCCGGATATCGGAGTAGAGCTCAAGGTGGGTCTTGCGCACGTTGGTGAATTTGGGGGAATCGAAGTCACAGCTCAAATCAAGCGCGAGATGATGCCTTTTATCCAAGGCGTTGCGATCTTGAACGAGGACGACCCGATTGTCCGAGGCTTCGAGCCAAACCAAGGAGTCAAGCGTGTCGGATTTGGCTTTGCCAGACAGTCCGACTTCGAGATCAAGTCGGTGGATCTGAGTCTTGGCGGCACCAAGCTCGCTATCTCCTACCCAGACGGTCAAGTGAGTGAACTAACCCTGAAAATGCTGGGGGAGCACCAGGCGATGAACGTTTCCGCTGCGCTGGCGGTTGCTCAGGAGCTAGGAGTTCCTAAGGAGACTGCCATCGAAGCGGTATCTGAGATGGAAATGGCAGAGCGCTGGCGCATGCAGTTGATTCGTCGTCAGGATGGGGTTTTTGTCATCAACGATGCCTACAACGCATCTCCGGATTCCATGAGGGCAGCTTTGCAAACCCTTGCCACTTTGGGTCGACAGGGGCACCGGACCATCGCGGTTCTGGGGCAAATGGCGGAGCTTGGTGAGTATTCAGTTCAAGAACACGATCAGCTAGGTCGGCTAGTGGTGAGATACAACATCGATCAGCTCTATGTGATTGGCCAAGAGGCCAAGCTGATTCACCTGGGGGCCATGCAAGAGGGCAGCTGGGATGGCGAGTCTGTATTTTGCGAAACAATCAGCGCGACTTTTGAGGCTATTCATGACAAGCTTTCACCTGGCGATATTGTCTTGGTGAAATCCAGCAACATCGCGGGTTTGAGATTCTTAGGCGACGAGTTGGCGGGTGTGAAGTGAGAGCCTTACTTGCATCAGGCGGCATCGCGCTATTCATCTCGCTTTTCGCCACTCCTGGGTTCATTTGGCTATTCAGGAACCTGCAGTGGGGTCAATTCATTCGTGATGACGGACCTAAAACTCACCACACCAAGCGCGGCACTCCAACTATGGGTGGCATCGTCATTCTTTTGGCCGCAACCATTGCTTACTTTGTGGCAAAGCTCATAAACGGTGAATCACCATCGGCATCTGCCCTGCTGGTGATTTTGATGATGCTGGGACTGGGACTGGTTGGCTTTATTGATGACTTACTCAAGGTTCGCAATCAACGCAGCCTCGGTCTAACCGGGTGGGCAAAAATCGCTGGCCAGGTAATAGTTGCGATTGTCTTTGCGGTTCTCGCTCTTGGTTTCCCAGATGAAGATGGTCTAACACCGGCATCGACTGCTATCTCTTTGTTTAGAGACCTGCCGATTGACTTGTTTATCTGGGGCTCCGTTATCGGCATGGGGCTCTTTGTGGCCTGGATCACGCTTTTGGTTACCAGCGCTTCCAACGGTGTAAACATCGCAGATGGCTTGGATGGTCTGGCATCGGGATCCGCAATTATGGCTATCGGCGCATACGTAATCATCGGTTTTTGGCAGTTCAACCAAAGTTGCGCGACGGTTACTGAGAACTTTGCATCCTGCTACAACGTGAGAGACCCGCTTGACCTGGCGGTTGTTGCTGCAGCAATTGTTGGTGCTTGCGTTGGCTTTTTGTGGTGGAACACATCACCTGCGCAAATCTTCATGGGTGATGTCGGTTCGCTGGGCCTAGGTGGCGCGCTAGCGGCTCTGGCAATTCTTTCCCGCACCGAGCTGCTACTTGTTCTAATCGGCGGAATCTTCGTTATCGTCACCGGTTCGGTAGTGATTCAGCGAGTGTTCTTCAAGATCACCAAGTGGCGAACTGGAACTGGCAAGCGAGTGTTCCTCATGTCACCGCTGCACCACCACTTTGAACTCAAGGGTTGGGCTGAAATTACAATCGTTGTTCGCTTCTGGATCATTGCATCGCTGTGTGTGATTAGCGGCGTTGGCCTGTTCTACGTGGAGTGGATCTACGGCATATGATCTCGCAGCGCAGCTGGCACGACAATTGGGCTGGACTGCAAGTTGCAGTCTTAGGTTTGGGTAAATCTGGGTTTTCAGTAGCCGACACCCTTTGCGAGCTTGGGGCAGACGTAACGGTTTTTGCCAATTCAGCCAGCCCTCAATACTCCGAACTTCTAGAGGTCATCGGCGCAAAGCTGGTGCTCTCAGACGCGGTGTCCGAGCTGAGCAAAATGGCAAAGATTGACTTTGCGGTTGTGTCTCCCGGTTTTGCCCCATCGCACCCGACAATCCTTTGGCTTGCAAAAAATGACATCCAGGTCCTGACGGATATCGATTTAGCTTTGCGCCTTAGAGATAAAACAGATCGGGTGGCGAAGTGGATCACCATCACCGGCACCAACGGCAAAACCACCACCACTGAGCTGGTAACCCACATTTTGCAAGCTGCGGGACTGCGCGCTGTGGCCTGTGGAAACATCGGAAACCCAATTTTGGATGCCATCAGGGATCCAGAGGGTTTCGACTACCTGGTCGTTGAGGTCTCCAGTTTCCAGCTTCACTATTCAGGGCAGCTAAACCCAGTGGCAAGCGCATTTTTGAACCTGGCATCAGATCACATCGACTGGCATGGCAGCGAAATAGCCTACTTTGAGGCCAAGGCAAAGGTTTTTGAGGGAACTGAGATTGCAATTATCTACAACGCCCAAGATCTAAAGACTCTAGAGGCAGCAGAGAATGCCGAAGTTATTGATGGCTGCAGAGCTGTGGCTTTCACCACCGGCATGCCAAGCGTCAGCTCGGTTGGTTTCGTAGAGGAATTCTTAGTTGACCGAGCTTTTATAGCAGATCGCTATTCGGCCGCTTTAGAGATAGCGCAGGATTCAGACTTGGAGGCAATAGGCGTCCTTAGCAACCACCTGCGGGCCAATGTCGCCGCCGCCACGGCGTTGGCAAGGGCGGTGGACATTGATCCTGCAGTGATCAAACAAGCCATTGCCACCTTCAAACTTGCTCCACATCGAATTCAAAAGGTGCTTGAGCAGCACGGAATTACTTTTATTGATGATTCAAAGGCGACCAATGCTCACGCAGCGAATGCCTCGCTAGCAAGCTTTAGCTCAATCGTCTGGATTGTTGGTGGGCTACTCAAAGGCGTAGACCCGACTCCGCTTTTGATCGATCACGGCTCCAAGCTAAAGGCAGCCATTGTTATTGGTGCCGACACGGCTGAACTTGAGGCGTTGTTTGCAAAACACCTTCCAAACTTGCCTCTGAGGGTGCTTTCGGGCGAGGGGATCATGTCCCAGGCTGTTAGCTCCGCTTTGGAGTTTGCAAGTTCGGGGGACACTGTATTACTAGCCCCGGCAGCAGCTTCCATGGATCAGTTCCAGGACTATGCAGACCGCGGAAATCAGTTTCAGGTAGAGGTTAGAAGGCAGGTGAGTAAGTGACAAATCTAAAGGAGATGTTGCAGCCTCGACTGCACGCACAGTCCAGGCAATTCTTTTGGCTTTTGGGGCTAACCCTTGCGACCGTTGCTATTGGGCTCACCATGGTCGCAAGTGCATCGGCCGTAGATGCCTTTAAGGAGACTTCGAATGCAGCATCGATCTTTCTAAAGCAGGGCGGCTTTGCCATTATTGGCCTCACTCTGATGCTGATTGTCTCGAATCTCTCGCTTGACTTCATGCGCAGATTTGCAATGTTGGGTCTTGCCATCACCATGGGTGCGCAGGCTGCAACCGTATTGTTTGGCCAAGAGATCAATGGAAACCGTAACTGGCTATCCTTTGGTGCCATCGGAGTGCAGCCATCGGAGTTTCTCAAGCTCGGTTTGATTGTTGCTCTGTCTTTGCAGCTTTCACAACTGACCGGATTTTGGGATGAGGATTTGCCAACCTGGAAGCGGGTGTGGTTCTTCTCGGCAGTCGGTGTCGGAATGGTGGCGATTCTCAGCAAGGACTTGGGTTCGGGCATCATCATGGTGGTCTTGCTCATGGGTCTATACCTGATTGCCGGCATCAAAATGTCAATTTGGTGGTCCACCATCGCACTTGGCTCGGCACTGGCGTTTTTCCTAGTCTCCAGTTCACCTTCTCGAAGAGTGCGCTTTGATGCCTGGCTGAACCCTGAGGCTGCCGACCCCATGGGTGTGAACTGGCAGTTTGAAAAGGGCACCTGGGCGCTTGCCTCCGGCGGCGTCTTTGGCACCGGCTTGGGTCGCTCTAAGCTCAAATGGAGTTGGATCCCCGAGGTTGAAAACGACTTTATCTTTGCAATCATTGGCGAAGAGCTGGGGCTAATTGGAGCACTGCTGGTGGTTGCGCTGTTCTTGGCTCTAGGCCTAGTTATGTTCCAAATCGCTAAGCAGCAAACCGACCCCTTCAACCGCAATTTGGTTGCGGGAGTCATGTTTTGGATCGTGATTCAGGCATTTATCAACATGGGTGTTGTGGTTGGCCTGTTCCCAGTTCTCGGTGTTACCTTGCCGCTGGTATCGGCCGGTGGCTCCTCATTGATCGCGTCGCTTATGGCAATTGGCGTGGTGCTCGCAGTAGAGCGGGATAGAACGGCAAATCTAGGACGCAGAAGGTGACCAAGTTTTTATTGGCCGGTGGCGGAACCGCCGGTCACGTAAACCCGATGTTGGCGCTGGCTCAGTCGCTTAGGGCTTTAGATCACGAGGTTTTGACCCTTGGGACTAAGGAGGGGCTGGAGTCTCGCCTTGTCCCACAGCGTGGATTTGAACTACTGACGATTGCCAGATTGCCATTTCCTAGAAAACCATCGCTTTATGCATTGATGTTCCCATTCAAATTTGCCGCAGCTGTAATTGCGATTCTCAAGATGATCAAGACGCACAAGATCGAGGCAGTGGTTGGGTTCGGTGGCTACGCATCAGCGCCCGCCTACCTCGCTGCCTTTATCGCGAGAAAGCCGCTGGTCATTCACGAGGCGAACGCCCTAGCCGGCATCGCCAATCGCCTGGGGGCGAAATTCACCAAGAACATCGCGGTGGCTTTTCCAAACAGCGATTTATCGCCAGCCGCTATCACCGGCATGCCGCTTCGCCCAGAAATTGTCGATTCGGTATCCGGTTATGACAAAGAGCAGGCACGAATTGAATTGGGTCTAAATCCCTTTATGTCAACGCTTTTGGTCACCGGAGGATCACTAGGTGCCAAGAGCATCAACGACGCGATTATCGACAGTCGCAGCGTGCTAAATGCCGCGGGGATTCAAATCCTGCACATTGTGGGAGATAGAGCCAATCTCGAGGAGATCTCAGAACCTGGCTACCGCCGGATGGCTTACTGCGACCGAATGGATGCTGCAATCGCAGCATCGGATATGGCGGTATCTCGCGCTGGAAGCTCAACGGTTAGCGAGTTTGCCGCCTGCGGACTACCGGCAATTTACATTCCTTACCCGGTGGGTAACGGCGAGCAAAGATTCAACGCAGCAACCATTGTTGAAGCCGGTGGTGGCAAATTGGTTTCAGATAGTGAATTCACAGCCAAGTACATAAGCACCGAATTGATCCCACTGGTGAGCCACAGTTCCAGCGTCAGAAAGATGTCTCAGGCGGCAAAGTCAGTGGGAATTCCCGACGCAACCGAGCGGCTACGCGATCTTGTGCTTGCGGCAGTGAATACTAAGACCCGTGATTAAGCCCGACTTCTCCCAGCCCATCCCTGACGATTTAGGTACCGTGCACTTTATTGGCATCGGTGGTTCTGGAATGTCAGGAATCGCCCGCCTCACTTTAGGCATGGGCCACAAGGTGACCGGGTCTGACCTCAGGGACTCCTCAAACGTCAAGGCCTTGCGAGAACTAGGTGCCGTAATTCATATTGGCCACTCCGCCGAAAACTTAGGTAACCCTGACACGGTAGTTGTCACTAGTGCTTTGTGGCCAACTAACCCTGAGTACGTGCTGGCTCAACAGCGCGGAATTCCAACCCTGCACCGCTCGGCACTTTTGGCTCACCTGGCGTCTAAGGGCAAGCTGATCGCGGTAGCCGGAGCTCACGGGAAAACCACCTCGACCGGAATGGTGATTACCGCGCTAAGTCGCCTCGGTGCTGACCCTAGCTTTGTAAACGGCGGTGTGATTCAGGAGTACGGAGCATCGGCAGGGTCTGGCAAGGGCGAGCACTTTGTCATTGAGGCCGACGAATCCGATAGCTCGTTCCTGCACTACAAAACCGAAGTGGCACTGATCACCAACATTGACCCTGATCACCTGGACCACTTTGGATCATTGGATGCCTTTGAGGGCGAATTCGCAAAGTTTGCCGACGCTGCAGGAACACTGGTTGCCATTTCCAGTGATGACGAGGGTGCCGTGAGAGTGACCAAGCGCCTGAAGCACAAAAACATCATCACTTTCGGAACCGCCAGCAATGCCACTATCCAGGTCAGAAAAGTCGCTGCGCTGCAAGGAAACGTATCGTTTGAACTCGGCTTTGGCCCCAAGAGCATTCAGCTTCAATTGCAGGTTCCAGGTCATCACAATGCGCTAAATGCCGCTGGTGCGGTTGCGGTCTTGGTTGGACTTGGATTTGATTTTGAGGCCTCGGCTAAGGCTGTTTCGCACTTCTCCGGAACCGAGCGTCGCTTCGAACTGCACGGAGAGCGCCGCGGTGTCAGGGTCTATGACGATTACGCTCACCACCCCACCGAGGTTGCCGCCGCATTGAGCGCGGCCCGCGCGGTAGTGGGTTCGGGCAAGTTGATTACGGTATTCCAACCGCATCTTTTCTCCAGAACTCGTATTTTTCAGGCTGAGTTTGCCCAAGCTTTAGCGCTGAGTGACCAGGTGGTCTGTCTGGACATTTACGCTGCTAGAGAGGATCCAGAGCCAGGGGTGACCGGGGCACTGATTGCTGATCGTTTTGAAGATTCAGCCCGCATGCATTACGTGCCAGCGTGGGACGACGTACCAGCCGTTGCGGCCAGCCTTGCCAAAAGTGGGGATTTCATCATCACCATGGGATGTGGTGACATCTACCGCATGGTTCCTGAGCTTCTTGACGCACTGGAGGCTTAGTTGAAAAAACCAGAGCGCGAGCTTGTCGGCCGCGAGATAAAGCGCGTTAGGCAAAGCGCTAAGCCTGCAAAAATCAAGCCGGCCCGCACCTCTGGATTTCGAAATCTCGGCAGGACATTGTTTATTGCAGGCCCTTTAGCGCTTGTGATTTTGGTTGTGGCCACCTTCTTCACCCCGATGCTCGCAATTGAACAGATTAAAGTCAGCGGGAATGATCGAATCCAAGCCAGCAAGGTAATGGGAGCTTTAGAGGGACTGGTTGGAAAGCCACTGACTACCATCTCGCAGGACAGCGTTGCCGAGCTGCTGGCGGATTTTGCCCTGATAGAAACCTTCACGCTCCAAGCTGAGCCACCTCACACTTTGACGGTGAAGATCCGCGAGCGCCAGCCCATTGTGATTCTGGTGCGAGGTGGGAAGAACTACCTCTATGACGCCGCCGGGGTTCGCATCGATGTGGCGAATGCCAAGGATAAGTATCCGTTTTTCCGCTTCACCGCCGACCCTTTGAAAGACAAGAAGTACAAGACCGCCATGGAGGTCTTGCTCTCGCTTCCGGTCGGGACGTACAAGAAGGTCTTCTCGATTCAGGTTTCTGAACAGCTAACCTCAGATTTGATTTTGCGCAAGAGCGATACCCGCGTAATTTGGGGAAATGCCAAGCAGGGGCTGCTCAAAGCGAAGGTCTTGAACTCTCTTATGAAGACCGGTGTAAAGCCCGGTGTCACCATCGATGTCTCATCTCCCAAAGCCCCCGTTGTGACGTACCAAAACTATTGATTCAACTCATTTGCGACACGCCCGAGACCCTCGGGCGAATAGGGCGTAGCGGGGCCTAACTTCTTGGCGCAAATTGAATTCTTCTCAAAGGGTTAAGCCTCAGCCTTAACTTGAGAGTTTTCACAAGGAGGAACATCGTGGCTCAGACCCCGAACTATCAAGCAATCATCAAGGTCGTTGGCGTTGGTGGCGGCGGTGTGAATGCGCTAAACCGCATGATCCAGTCTGGACTTCGAGGAGTTGAGTTTGTGGCGGTTAACACCGACGCACAAGCCCTCCTAATGAGCGATGCCGATGTCAAGTTGGACATTGGTCGCGACATCACCCGTGGCCTTGGAGCAGGAGCCGACCCAGAGGTAGGTCGCCGCGCTGCTGAAGAGCACGAGAACGAGATTGAATCAGCTCTCAAGGGTGCTGACATGGTCTTCGTGACCGCTGGCGAGGGTGGCGGTACCGGTACCGGCGCAGCCCCAGTAGTGGCAAGAATCGCAAAGCGCTTGGGTGCTTTGACCGTGGGTGTGGTAACCCGCCCATTCAACTTTGAGGGTAAGCGCCGTGCAGTGCAGGCTGATGAGGGTATTCGTGAACTTCGCGCCGAGGTTGACACCTTGATCGTGGTTCCAAACCAGCGTCTGCTTGAGATGTCAAACAAGAAGATTTCCGCCATCGAGGCCTTCATCACCGCTGACGATGTCCTTCGTGCGGGTGTTCAGGGCATCAGCGATCTGATTGTGATCCCAGGTCTTATCAACCTTGACTTCAACGACGTGAAGTCCGTTATGCAGGGTGCCGGAAGTGCTCTCATGGGCATCGGTACCGCCAAGGGTGAAGACCGTGCGGTTCGTGCGGCTGAGATTGCCGTTTCGTCTCCGCTTCTTGAGGCAACCATCGAGGGTGCTCACGGAGTGTTGCTTTTGGTTCAGGGTGCATCAGACCTAGGTCTGCACGAAATCGACGACGCAGCTCGTTTGGTTCAGGAAGCAGTTCACCCAGAAGCAAACATCATCTTCGGTGCAACCATTGAGGACACCTTGGGTGACGAGGTTCGCATCACCGTTATCGCCGCTGGATTTGATGGTGGCGAGCCGACCTACCGTAGGTTCGAGGCACCAGCTGCAGTGGCACTGCCAGTTGAGAAGGTTGCCGCTGCCCCAGTGGCTGAGGAATACTCAGTTGCCGAGGCAGCCCAGGAGCTTCCAACCAGCGAGCAGTTGATCCAGAGCGAGACCCTGGTTGCAGCTCACAGGACAACTCCTAGCTCAAACGGTCAGTTCGGTGACGATTTGGATCTTCCTGAATTCTTCCGTTGAGCCAATTAGCTTCTAGATACGAACAGGTGCTGGCCAAAATGGCCGGTGCCTGTTCGGCTTCTGGCAGGTCTTTGACCGATGTTGAGTTAGTGGCAATCACAAAAAATCACACTGCCGAGGTGGTTGCCGAGTTAGTTGACCTAGGTCACCTGCATTTTGGTGAGAACCGAGATCAAGAAGCCAGCCCAAAAAGTGCTTTACTCGCAGAGTTGCGCCCACAGGCGCAGACTACCTGGCACTTCGTCGGTCAGTTACAGTCCAACAAGGTGAAATCAGTCCTGAAATACGCGCAGGTAATTCACTCAATCGACCGAGAATCGCTGGTTTCAGAACTTGCCAAGCAGCTTCCAAAGTTCGAGGGAACTTTTTCAGGGTTTATTGAGCTAAACCTCACCGATGACCCAGGTCGCGGGGGAGTGCTCCCTGAAAATCTTTCGCAATTGGCCGAGTCAGTTTTGCAGTTGCCAAACTTTGAGCTCCTAGGAGTTATGGCGGTTGCGGGACTTGCAATGGACCCTGCTTTGGAATTTGAAAAAGTCCTAATTGCGAGCGGCAAATTGCAGGAACTTGCACCTAGGGCATCAAAGCTGTCGATCGGCATGAGCGAGGACTTTGAAATCGCGATTTCTATGGGTGCGACACACATAAGAGTGGGCTCGGCAATCACCGGCCCAAGGCCTTTGAACCCATAGTCTTGAAGCAATCTAAGGAGTAATGATGGGCGCAGTTAATTCAGTTATGACATTCTTTGGGTTTGGATCAGCCGAACCTCAGAAGGTTGAAGCGAGCGCAAAGCCTCGTCCAGCGGCAGCAAGACCACGTCGCGGCTCTGAAATGTCAGAAATCATCACGCTAGAGCCACAGACCTATGCAGATGGCAAGGAAGTGGCATTCCACTACCGCCAGGGCGTTCCAGTGATTGTCAACATCGGCGGCATGAGCGAGGCCGATTCCAAGCGAATGCTGGACTTTATGCTGGGTCTCAAGGAAGCTCTCGAGGGTCAGATCCGCCGCGTCACCCCAAAGGTCTTCTTGCTAAGCCCAAGCCACGTTGAGGTGAACGACGGTGAGCCTGAGGCCACCGATGCCGACAAACTGCTCGACTAATTTATGGGCCTTATCGGTTTAGTTCTCTACTGGGCGTTGCAGCTTTTTGTCTATGCAATGTTTGCCAGGTTTATCGTCGAATTCATAATGTCGGTCAATCGTGGCTGGCGACCTCCAGGCATCTTGATGCCGGTTGTTGATTTTGCCTTCACAATCACCGATCCACCGATTAAGTTCGTAAGGCGCTTCGTGCCGCCATTAAAGCTTGGGGTAGTGGCATTGGATTTGGCTTGGACAATTGTGCTTATTGCGGTACTTTTTGCGCAGGGCTTGGTTCGAACCCTCTAAAGCGAATAACATAGCGAGAGCGCTTTTGCGCTGTATCAGGAAGGTGCAACATGGCGCTGACGCCCGAAGAAGTTGTAAACAAGAGATTTACCATCGTCAAGTTCCGCGAGGGATATGACCAGGACGAGGTCGATGACTTCCTAGACGAGGTCGTTGTAGAGCTGCGAAAGCTCGGTGGCGAGAACGAAGAGCTTCGCCAGCAGCTAGGGGCCGCAAAGGCTCAGGCGCAGGATGCTCCGGCTGCTTCAGCAGCAGACTTCCCAACTGCACCGGTGGTTGCCGCAGCCGTTCCAAGTGCTGCAGACGCCAGCAACTCACACAGCTTGCTAGAGCTTGCCCGCAGGCTACACGAGGAGCACGTCCGCGAGGGTCTAACCAAGCGCGACCAGCTAATCCGTGATGGCCAGGAGAGCGCAGCGCGACTAGTGCGTGATGCTGAGGCTCAGGCTCGTGCAGTGCTTGGTCAGCTAGAGCTTGATTGCAAGGCAATTGAGAACACCATTGACGAACTTCGCGAGTTTGAGCACGACTACCGTGCCCGCCTGCGCGAATACTTGGAGTCTCAGCTCACTACTTTGATCCGCGAGGAGTCATTCGAGCAGCCACTAGAGGCTGCTGCGAAGATCGAATTCGCCCAAATCACCGAGGTTGCGGCCGAGGTTGTAACGGCAGCTGCTGAGGATGAAGACGAAACCTCAAGTGAGCGCAAGTAAAGCAAGAACCTTCCTTTTTCTTGGAATAGGCGTTTTCTTAGTTTTTCTTGATCAGCTAACCAAAGAGTTGGCAGTTGCCGCTCTTTCTGACGGTTCGGTCATGCCGGTAATAGGCGAAATTCTCAGATTCCGGCTTGCCTATAACGCCGCCGCCGCATTCTCGCTCGGCGTTGGCCAGACCTGGGTGCTGGCGATTATTGCCTGCTGTGCAGTGCTAGCGCTTTTGTGGTTTGGGCCGAGAGCTAAAAACCTAACCTGGACCATAATCGCCGGACTCGTTTTGGGCGGAGCTGCCGGAAATTTGGTTGATCGACTAACTCGCGCTCCAGGTTTTCTAAATGGGCACGTGGTGGATTTCATCTCGATTCCTTTCAACTTTCCGATCTTCAATTTGGCCGACACTTTCTTGGTTGTCGGCGTATCGCTGGCAATGCTCAGAACGCTTTTGGGTGACGAACTGGGTGGCAAGGTTGGCAAGTAAGTATCTGCCGGTTCCCGACTCCCTCTCGGGTGAGCGAGCTGATGCCGCATTGGCAAAAATGCTAGGCATCAGTCGATCACAGGCCGCAGACCTGTTGGCAGAGGGCAGTGTCACCAGGGCTGGAAAAGTTATTGGAAAATCTGACCGGTTAGAAATCGACCAGATCATCGAGGTGGAGCTGGTAGAGCGTTCCACCGAGCCTGAGGTGATTGCCGAGGATGTGGCTGAGCTCAAGGTTGTCTTCCAAGACGAGCACATGATTGTCATCGACAAACCCGCAGGCGTGGTCTCGCACCCATCTTTGGGCTTTACCGGCCCAAGCGTTCCCGGTGTCTTGTTGGCCAGAGGCATCCAGCTAGCCACCTCCGGCGCTCAGGAGCGTCAGGGCATAGTCCAGCGCCTAGATGTTGGAACCAGCGGTCTGATGGTCTTAGCAAAGGGGGAGCGGGCTTATTCGGTTTTGAAGCAGGCCTTTAGAGATCGAACCGTGAAGAAGACTTATCACGCCTTAGCCCAAGGACACCCGGACCCAGCTCAGGGCACAATCGACACCCCGATCGCTAGAAGCACCAAGCACGATTACAAGTTCACAATCTCTGCAGACGGTAAAAATGCTGTCACCCACTACCGGACCATCGAGCTTTTGTCATCGGCAGCACTTTTGGAAATCGGATTGGAGACCGGAAGAACTCACCAGATCAGGGTTCACCTTGCACACTTTAGGCATCCGTTGGTTGGTGATCCGCTTTATGGGAGCGATCCCAAGCTTGCGGCTGCGCTTAAGTTGGACAGGCAGTGGCTGCATGCCCATAAACTTGCCTTTTCTCACCCAATTTCGGGGGAGTGGGTCGAATTCGAAAGCGAATATCCGCAAGATTTGGAACTCGCCCTGAACCGACTGCGGGATGTAGATTTTCGGCTTTAGGCTAAGGGCCCGTCGATGAATAAGTGGAGGTGAAATGAGCGATTCGTTCGTCCATTTGCACAACCACACCGAGTATTCAATGCTCGATGGAGCTGCGCGCATCAAGCAATTGGTTGCCAAGGCCGCAAATCTGGAGATGCCTGCAATTGCCATGACCGACCACGGCAATGCTCACGGTGCTTATGAATTTTGGAACCAAGCGACCACTCACGGCATCAAGCCAATCATCGGCATTGAGGCCTACCTGGCCCCTGGAAGCCGCAAAGAGAAGTCCAAGGTTCGCTGGGGTGGCGGCGGTGACGACGACGTCTCCGGTGGCGGCGCTTACTCACATATGACTATGTGGGCAACTGACAACCACTCGATGCAAAACCTCTTCAGGCTCTCATCCGAAGGCTATCTCTCCGGCTACTACTTCAAACCTCGTATGGATCGTGAGCTACTGCACAAATACGGCAAGGGTTTGATTGCGACTACCGGTTGCCCAGGTGGCGAGGTTCAGACTCGCATTCGCCTTGGACAATACAAAGAGGCGGTTGAGACAGCCGCTGAGTTCCGTGACATTTTTGGCGAGGGGAACTTCTTCGTCGAGCTGATGGATCACTCGCTAGACATCGAAAAGCGCGTTCGCGAGGACCTGCTCAGGCTTGCCAAAGACCTAAACCTGCCTTTGGTTGCAACCAATGACCTGCACTACACCGAGGCTGAGGATGCCACCGCCCACGACGCACTGCTGTGTGTCCAGGTGGGATCAAATCTCTACGACGAGAATCGTTTCAAATTTGAATCTCAGGAGTATTACCTGAAGACCGCGCAGCAGATGCGCGAGATATTCAAAGAGCATCCGGAAGCCTGCGATAACACCCTGCTAATCGCCGAGAAGTGCGAAGTCAGTTTTGAGAAGCGCGATTTGATGCCCAGGTTCCCGGTTCCAGAGGGTGAAACCGAGAGCGGTTGGCTTGATAAAGAGGTTTGGCGCGGCATGGATCGCCGTTTCCCAAATGGTTATTCAGACCGTTACAAGCAGCAGGCGGCTTACGAAATTGATGTGATTCGTAACATGGGCTTCCCGGGTTACTTCTTGGTGGTTGCCGACTTTATCGGCTGGGCTCGTCAGCAGGGAATTCGAGTAGGTCCCGGTCGTGGCTCTGCGGCGGGTTCACTGGTGGCGTTTGCGCTTGGTATTACCGAACTTGATCCAATTGTTCACAACTTGATCTTTGAACGCTTTTTGAACCCAGAGCGTCTTTCGCTGCCGGATATCGATGTTGACTTCGATGACCGCAGACGCCCAGAAGTTATTCGATATGTCACCGAGAAATACGGCGAAGATCGAGTAGCCCAGATCGTCACCTTTGGAACCATTAAGGCAAAACAGGCGCTAAAGGATGCCGCCAGGGTATTGGCCATGCCGTATTCGGTCGGCGAGAAGTTGACTAAGGCGATGCCGCCCATGGTGTTGGGCCGCGATATTGCTCTGAATGAATTGGTTGATCCAACCGCTGAGCGCTATTCAGAGGCAGCGGAATTTAGGGAGATCATCGAGACCGATGAGGACAGCCAAAAAGTCTTTGATCTTGCCCAAGGCCTTGAGGGGCTAAAGCGCCAGTGGGGTGTTCACGCAGCCGGAGTAATCATGTCGGCCGAGCCGCTGATGGATGTGATTCCAATTATGAAGCGCGAGGAAGATGGCGCAATCATCACTCAGTTTGACCAGCCTCCCTGCGAGTCGCTTGGTCTATTGAAGATGGACTTTTTGGGCCTGAGAAACCTAACAGTTCTTGATGATGCCCTTTTCAACATAAAACTCAACCGCGGCGAGACTGTGGTGCTCGAAGGCCTTGATCTGAATGCGGATGAAAAGACCTTTGAACTGCTATCCCGCGGCGACACCCTTGGTGTTTTCCAGCTCGATGGTGATTCGATGCGTCAGCTGCTAAGGCTTTTGAAGCCAACCGAGTTCGAGCACATCTCGGCTGTGATCGCTCTGTACCGTCCGGGACCAATGGGCATGAATTCGCACATCAACTACGCCCAGCGTAAAAATGGCTTGCAGGAATCCGAAGGTGTGCACCCAGAACTGACCGAGCCATTGAGCGAGATTTTGGATCCGACCTACGGTCTGATTGTCTACCAGGAGCAGGTGATGTCAGCGGCTCAAAAGGTGGCCGGCTACACGCTGGGTCAAGCCGATCTGCTTCGCCGAGCGATGGGTAAGAAAAAGCCTGAGGAGCTGGATAAGCAGCTTGAGGTCTTCCGAGCCGGAATGAAGGGCAACGGCTTCTCCGATGGGGCAATAAAGGCCCTTTGGGACACATTGTTGCCGTTTGCCGACTACGCCTTCAATAAGGCTCACTCGGCTGGTTACGGAGTTCTCAGCTACTGGACCGCATACCTCAAGGCCAATTTCCCAGCGGAATATATGGCGGCTTTGCTGACCTCGGTTGGAGATTCCAAGGACAAGTTAGCGGTCTACCTAAACGAGTGTCGCAGGATGGGAATCCAGGTCCTACCTCCCGACGTGAATCAATCCATCAGCGGTTTTGCAGCCGTTGGAAACGACATTCGATTTGGCCTAAACGCCATTCGCAATGTTGGTAAAAACGTGGTGGATGCGATTGTCGAAGCGCGCGCGGAGTCTCCGTTTGACTCTTTTCAGGACTACCTCACCAAAGTGGCTTCGCATGCTTCTACCAAGAGATGTGTTGAGTCACTTATCAAGGCCGGAGCCTTTGACTCGCTTGGACACACCAGACGTTCGCTAATTGCGGTTCACGAAGAGGCGATTGATGCCTCTGCGGTATTGAAGAAGCAGGCGCTGAGCGGTCAGGTTGATCTATTTGGCGGAATGTTCGATGAAGATCCAGCCATGGTTCCGATTCCAAATCTTCCGGAGTGGACGAAGCGAGACCTATTGGCTCATGAGCGAGAGATGCTTGGGCTTTACGTTTCAGACCACCCGCTAGCCGGTCAAGAGGCGCTCCTGATGAGGCACTCGGATATGGGAACCATCGCTCTGAAGGAGAGCGATATCAAGGATGGCGAGTCGGTCACCTTGGCAGGTTTGATAACCCAGGTCCAGCACAAGGTGGCCAGAACCTCGGGTAACCCCTACGGGCAGGTCGTACTAGAGGATTTCTCGGGCGAGATCTCAATCATGTTCATGGGTAAGACCTATCTGGAAAATCGTGAACTTTTGAAAGCAGACCAAACGGTTTCAATTCGCGGACGCATCCAAAGGCGAGACGAAGAAATCATGCTCTCGGCGTACACCATTGAAGTGCTTGAGGCCGGTCGCGAGATGGGCGGTGTCCTGGTCATCACAGTGAAAGAAGCTCTCGCCACCAAAAACAATTTGCAAAAGTTATCCGATATCTTGACCAAAAATCCCGGCCCGGTCGAGGTCCAGATCAAGATGCAAAACGGTGGGGATTCAAAGCACTTTTTGCTACCGCAGCGAATCTCTGTCGGTCACGATCTGTTTGGCGAAATCAAGGCGCTGTTAGGTCAAGACGCGGTCAACTAAGAGTTGTCAGCCAACCGCTCGGTAGCGGTTAGGTAACCGCGCTTGTAGTAAAGAAGCGGACTATCTTCCTGCAAAGCCTCAGTGCCGTGCAGGATGTCGAGCACGACAACCGCATTGGCCTCAACCTCAAAGCGCTCCCGCACCTTGCCGATCAGGATGGTTGAAGCACTTGGGAAAACTGGCAACTGTCCGACAAGTTGGTAATCACCTGCAACAAATCGCTCTTCTTTGGGGCCGGCCATGCGCTGTGCCAGCTCAAGGTTTTGGGCCGACAAAGTGTGAAGGGCAACATCACGTCCAACAACCAAATGTGGATAGCTCGAAGAGCCACGAGCAATGTTGAATGAGACCAGCGGAGGATTTGAGCCCAAAGACGTTACCGACGTGGCGGTAAATCCAATCGGCTCTCCGTCTTGGTCGTGGGAGGTAATGATCGCAACCCCAGAGGCGTGCATGCGAAAGGCCGTCTTCAGCGCATCTGAGCCAATCACGGGGAAGTTCAAGGATTCTGTAGTCATCTCCCGATAAGGTTAGGGCATTACTTCTTTAGAGCGAAAACCAGAGGTAAAGTGCGCGTTATAGAAATCACAGGTCCTATCACTCAGGATCAAATTCGTGATGCACTGCCTAGAGCCTCGGTCAGCGTAGCGAAGGCTTTAGAAACCGTCTTGCCTCTTATCGCAGACGTAAAAACCAACTCTCTTTCCGCACTTTTAGACCAAGCCGAGCGCTTTGATGGGGTTAGACCCGAGTTTGTTCGAGTTCCGCAGTCCGTTATAGACCAATCTGTTTCTCAGCTCAGCACAGAACTCCGAACTGCAATAGAGACGGCAATTGAGCGGGTTCGAAAAGTCTCGCTGGCTGGGGTTCCAAAGGATTTCGAAGTGGAGCTAGCTCACGGTGCGCTGGTTTCGCAGCGGTATGTCCCTGTTGACTCGGTTGGCCTTTATGTCCCTGGCGGAAAGGCGGTGTATCCATCAAGTGTTGTGATGAACGCGGTAGCCGCTCGGTCGGCCGGTGTTCCAAGAATTGCGATTGCATCACCACCACAAAAAGAATTTGGTGGATTGCCGCACCCAACGATTTTGGCAACCGCAGGGCTATTGGGCGTTACTGAGGTTTACGCAATCGGGGGAGCGGCAGCGGTTGCGGCATTTGCCTATGGTGTGACTGAAATCGACCTAGCCCCGGTACGCATGGTTACCGGCCCTGGCAATGTCTATGTTGCAGCCGCCAAGCGTGCGCTTCGAGGCCTGATTGGAATCGACTCTGAGGCCGGCCCAACCGAGATCCTGATAATCGCGGATGAAAACGCTAACCCAAAGAGCATTGCAGCCGACCTGATATCTCAAGCTGAGCACGATGAGAGCGCTGCTGCGGTGCTGGTTACCAACAGCAGTGACCTGATCTGCGCTGTTGAAATCGAGTTAGCCAAACAAGTTGCTGTCACCAAGAATTCTGAACGTGTCAAAGCCTCACTCGGCGGAGTGCAATCCGCATTAGTTTTAGTGCCGGATCTGGCTACTGCAATTGCTGTTAGCAACGAGTACGCCACTGAGCATCTTGAAATACAGACTAAAGACCCCAAAGCAGTGCTCTCGGAGATCACTAATGCCGGTGCGATTTTCCTGGGTGAATTTTCTCCGGTAAGCCTTGGCGACTACCTAGCCGGCAGTAATCACGTTCTACCAACTGGAGAACAGGCTAAATTTGGCCCAGGGCTTGGTGTTCACACATTTTTGAGACCGCAGCAGGTGGTTGATTATTCAGAATCAGCCCTCGCTCAAGTCGCAAGCCAGCTTGATACTTTTGCGATTACCGAAGGCTTGAGTGCACACGGCGATGCTGCCAAAATTAGATTCACCGGAGGTAACTAATGTTTTGCCCCTTTTGCAGACATGCAGATTCCAGAGTTATTGACTCAAGAACCTCCGACGATGGTTCAGCTATTCGTCGAAGAAGACAGTGCCCAGAGTGCCAGAAGCGCTTCACGACACTAGAGACTGCCTCGCTGATGGTGACTAAGCGCAGCGGTGTAACCGAACCTTTTTCCAGGGACAAAATTGTCTCTGGTGTTCGCAAAGCTTGCCAGGGACGCCCAGTCACTGACGCGGACTTAGCCTTGTTGGCCCAGCAGGTTGAGGAAGCACTTCGTTCCTCGGGTGCTGCAACCATAGAGGCACAGGACATTGGTTTGGCAATCTTGGAACCACTTCGTCAGTTGGACCACGTCGCTTTCATGCGCTTCGCATCCGTCTACCAGGCTTGGGACTCGCTGGATGATTTTGAGCGGGCAATTTCGGATCTGCGGGGGAGCTAGCTCTTGTATCGCCTGTTCTTCAACATCTTTTTCAAGCCGCTAGAAGCGGAAACCTCCCACAAGATCGTTGACACTGCTTTGCAGCTAGCCTCCAAGTTCGGCATGCTTCGGGCCGGCAAGCGAAAGAAGTCCATCGAGATTATGGGGCTTCACTTTGAAAATCGCCTTGGACTTGGCGCTGGCTTTGATAAAAACGCCAAGTTGGTCAGGCCACTGCACGCTTTAGGATTTGGGCATATTGAAGTTGGCACCGTGACTTTTCACGCCCAACCGGGAAATCCGAAACCTCGATCCTTCCGCATTCCGCAATACGATGCCCTAATCAATCGAATGGGCTTCAATAATGACGGCGCAGCAGTTATCTCCAAGCGACTAGAAAAACTTCGCCGGGACTTCACATACCTGCCGATCATCGGCGTGAACATTGGCAAGAGTCGAATTGTTGAAGCGAAAGATGCCGCCGATGACTATCGCGCCACCACCAAGCTGGTAGCCAGAGTTGCTGACTATCTAGCCGTGAACGTCTCATCGCCGAATACCCCGGGACTTAGGGATCTGCAGCAGGTTGAGTCACTGAGGCCGATATTGCAGGCCGTTTTGGATGAGTGCCAGGGCAAGCCGGTATTGGTGAAGGTTTCCCCAGATCTGGCAGATGCCGATTTTCTAGAGGTCCTAAAACTGGTCCAAGACCTGGCGCTAACCGGAGTGATTATGACCAACACCACCACCAAACGCGATGGGGTGGGCGATTCTGAGGTCCTGAAAGAGGCTGGAGGTCTTTCCGGGCCAGTCCTAGCTGCGCGCTCAATCGAGATGCTCCGGATGGCCAGAAGAGAACTTCCAGCGGGATTTGTCATCATCTCGGTGGGCGGAGTAAGTTCCGTGGTTCAAGCAGTGGAGCGCGTTCACCTCGGGGCGGACTTGGTGCAGGTTTACACCGGTTTGATCTACCAGGGACCAGCCTGGCCAAAGAGACTTGCGAAAGCGCTAGCGAACTAGCAGAGCCTTGCCTCTGGGCTCTTAGTCTTGGAAGGGTCACGCTCAATAACATCACCGAGAACTTCGTCAACTTTGGCCATGATCTCCTGAGGAATTACCACTCCAGAGGCTGCCAGGTTAGACGTGATCTGCTCTGGCTTGGAAGCACCAACAATTGCAGCAGCAACATTCTTGTTTTGCAACACCCACGCGATTGCAAACTGAGCCATCGTGATGCCAAGCTCGTCAGCCAGCGGCTTTAGGGCCTGAACACGGGTCAAAGTAGTTTCAGACATGAACTTCTCGATGATTCCCGAAAGGTCTGGATCTGCAGCTCTCGAGCCTTCAGGCGCTGGCTTTCCAGGCAGGTACTTTCCGGTTAGCACGCCCTGGGCCATAGGTGACCAGACGATTTGACTTAGGCCAAGTTCTTCTGAGGTTGGAATGACCTGCCCCTCAATTACTCTCCAGAGCATTGAGTACTGCGGTTGGTTTGAGATCAGCTTGAAACCAAGATCTTTAGCCAAGCCCTGGCCCTCACGAATCTGCTGGGCATTCCACTCGGAAACGCCGACGTAAAGCACCTTGCCCATGCGAACAAGGTCTCCAAAAGCCTGCATGGTTTCTTCCAGCGGAGTTTCGTAGTCAAAGCGGTGAGCCTGATAAAGGTCGACGTAGTCGGTCTGAAGGCGCTTCAGGGAACCGTTGATTGATTCCATGATGTGCTTGCGGCTAAGACCGGTGTCATTTGGGCCATTGGCGGCAACCGGCCAGTAAACCTTGGTCAGAATCTCTAGGCCCTCGCGGCGCTGACCCTTGAGGGCATTGCCCAAAACAGTCTCGGCGGCTTGGTTAGCGTAAACATCGGCGGTGTCATAGGTTGTGACGCCGCCATCTAGGGCAGCTCGAACGGTGCTGATTGCCTGTTCATCCGCAACTTGGGATGCGTGAGTCAGCCAGTTTCCATAGATGATCTCGGAGACCTTGAGGCCGGAGTTTCCTAGATAGCGGTGTTGCATTTTCGAGCTCCCTTGGGGTTATTTACTTCTCTAATTTTGTGAAGCGAGCAACCTGAGGCTTTGGAATTCTCAGCGCTCGCATCTGAATCGAGCGCATCGCTCCGTACCAGCCCAAGCCACCCTCAATGCGGTCAGCACCGAACTTGTGGGCGACACGCTTTTTGACCATGCGAGACACAAACCATGCGTCGATAGCCACAATTCCGAACAATCCCCACATCGCAAACAGGGTGATCAGCTGAACCACATAGGAGTCAATAAATGTTGCAAGCACCACAAGGAATAGACCTGGAAGCACCATTTCACCAGCGGTGAAGCGAGCATCTACCAAATCGCGCGCATACTTACGCTGCGGGCCGCGGTCACGCAGGGTCAGATAGCGCTCGTCGCCTGCCATCATTCCTTCGCGAGCCTTTGTGCGCTCTTCGTTGACCTTCTGGCGCTCGGCACGTTTGGCTTCCTTGCTGCGGTCTCCAACTAGCGGGCGCAATCTGGCCTGCTCCTGATCTTTGCGGGACGGGGTGGGCTGACCCTTTTTTGCTCCTGGAGTGCGGTTTTCGCTCATCATCGCCTTTCGAGATATGCCACTAGATTAGCGGCATGACATTTGCATCTAGACCACTTGACCCAGCACTTGTTGAACCAGTTGCGGGCTTTATTAGTGATTCCTTCCCTCAGGCCATTGGCCAACTGGGCGAAATGGTAAAGATCCCAGGTATTACCTGGGAGGCATTTGATGCCAACAACCTCGAAAGATCAGCCGAACTGGTTGCCAAGTACTTCTCGGATCTTGGCTTTTTTGACTGGGTGGAGATTCGTCGTGCACCAAAGCCAGATGGCGAAATGGGTTCACCTGCCATTTTGGCTAGACGCGCTGGCAAGCCAGACCGCCCACACGTTTTGCTTTACGCACACCACGATGTCCAGCCACCGGGGGATAGTGCTCTTTGGGAGACCGACCCATTCACCGCAACTCTGAAGGGTGATCGACTTTTTGGTCGCGGGGTCTCTGATGATAAAAGCGGCATTATTACTCACCTTTATGCCATTCGTGCGCTGCAAGAGCTTGCTGGCGAAGTAGATCTTGGGATTTCGATCTTTATCGAAGGCGAAGAAGAGGCGGGATCGGAATCTTTTGACAATTTCTTGGCGGAAAATCGTGAAGATTTAGCTGCAGACCTGATCATCGTGGCGGACAGTGCCAACTGGTCAACAGAGATTCCAGCTCTAACTACCAGCCTCAGGGGAGTGGTCTCGCAGGTTTTCACTGTAAAGACCCTTGACCATGCGGTTCACTCCGGCATGTTCGGTGGACCGCTGCCGGATGCCATGACCGCCATGATCAAACTCCTCGCAACTCTTACCACCGATGCTGGTGATGTTGCTATCAAAGGCTTGCGTTCAACCAAGTGCGACGATTTACCGCTTGAGGAAGCAGAATTCTCGGCCCTGGCTGGACTTTTATCGGGCGTCAAGCCGATGGGAACCAAGTCTTTGGTTCAGCAAACCTGGGGCGAACCGGCGATCACCGTCATCGGTATCGATGCACCAACGGTTGCGCTTTCCTCAAATACCGCTCAGCCGTCAATTAGCGCCAAGATCTCAATGCGAATTGCTCCGGACCAAGACCCGCAAGATGCACTTAAGCTGCTGCAACAACACCTTTTGGATCACGCGCCATTTGGAGCTCATGTTGAGCTAGGTGCGGTTGAAAAGGGTCCTGGCTACTTGGCAAAGGAAGGTTGGGGATCCACCTTGGCCCACGAAGCCTTCAGCGCAGCCTGGCCAGAAAAGTCCGTAAACATCGGAGTTGGCGGCTCTATACCGTTCATTTCGACCTTCGCATCGATGTTCCCAAATGCGGAAATCATGGTCACCGGAGTCGAAGAACCAGACTCTAGGGCGCACTCGCCAAACGAGTCGCAGCACCTGCCAACTCTCAAACGTGCCATGACCGCGGAAGCATTGCTTTTGCTGCATGGGAATCAACTGACCCGAGATTAGTTAAACTAGATACAAACTTGGAGGCAAAATGACCGAAGTACTAGCTCACGGAGTGAAGCTAACCGACACCGCGGTGTCAAAGGTTAAAGCGCTATTGGCTGCAGAGGGTCGCGACGACCTGCGCCTGAGGGTTGCAGTTGAGCCTGGTGGCTGCTCTGGTTTGATTTACCAGCTGTTCTTCGACGAGCAGCTTGAAGAAGTTGACGCAGTTGTTGAGTACAACGGTGTTGAGGTAGTGGTTGATCAGATGAGCGTGCCCTATCTGGACGGCGCTTCCATTGATTTTGAGGACTCAATCCAAAAACAAGGCTTCACAATCGACAACCCAAACGCCGCTGGTAGCTGCGCTTGCGGAGATTCTTTTAGCTAAAAGCGCGTAAACACAGCAGATTCTGCCTCCCGGCGGGATAGAATTAGAGACAATACTGCAGTGTTTAAGGATGTCTCATTGAGTAAGAATCGTCGTGGAATAGCCCTGGTGGCCACTTCTATAGCAAGCGTTTTATTACTAGCCGGCTGCAGCCCTCAACTTGAGCGTGGTTTCCTGCCGGACGCATCTGGCGTTACCAATCACACCGATCGAATCATTGGACTTTGGACCACGTCTTGGATCGTGCTACTGCTGGTTGGATTCGTATCTTGGGCATTGATGGCATGGGCATTGGTTGTCTACCGTCGTCGCAAGGGCGAGACCGGGATGCCAGCGCAGCTGAGATACAACATGCCAATCGAGACTCTTTTCACCGTTGTGCCATTGATTTTGGTTTTGGGATTTTTCGCTTTTACCGCCCGCGACATGCAGGCCATTGAGGCTAAGAACGAAAACTCGGACATTTCTATCGCGGTCATTGCTAAGCAGTGGAGCTGGGACTTCAACTACGTCAACGAGCAAGTCTTTGACTCTGGCATCGCGGCGCAGTTCACCGGCGAAGAAGAGAACATCTCAGAGACTCTTCCAACCTTGTATCTTCCAGTCAACAAGACCGTAAAGATCGACCTGAGTTCCCGCGACGTTATCCACTCCTTCTGGGTGATTGATTTCTTGTACAAGAAGGACATGTTCCCAGGTCTGACTAACCACATGTATTTCACTCCCACCAAAGAGGGAACATACGCAGGAAAGTGTGCCGAGCTTTGTGGGGAGTACCACTCAATGATGTTGTTCCGAGTCAAGGTCGTATCTGAAGAAGAGTATGCGGCTCACATTGCTGAACTAGCAGCCAAAGGTAACGTTGGTCAGCTTTCAAATGATTACGACAGAAACCAAAACCTTCCGGGTGGTAACCCAGGGGCAAGGGGATAAGGCAAATGGCAACCACACTCACTCCGACGCTTACGAATCCAGTTTCTTTTACCCCTAAGCGCTCCAAGGGTCAAATCTTGGTTGACTGGCTAACCACCACCGACCACAAGAAGATCGGTTACCTGTACCTGATCACCTCTTTCATTTACTTCATGATCGGTGGCGTTATGGCCCTGATCATTCGTGCCCAGCTCACCCTGCCTGGACTTGACATTGTCGCCTCCAAAGAGCAGTACAACCAGCTGTTCACAATGCACGGAACCATCATGCTTTTGATGTTTGCAACACCGCTGTTCGCTGGTTTCGCAAACGTTTTGATGCCGGTCCAGATTGGTGCACCGGATGTGGCATTCCCGCGTCTAAACGCAATCGCCTACTGGTTCTACAATTTCGGTAGCTTGATCGCTGTTTCCGGCTTCTTTACGCCTCAGGGTGCGGCTTCGTTTGGTTGGTTTGCCTACGCACCGCTTTCAAACACCACTTTCTCCCCGGGAATTGGTGGAGATCTATGGGTCTTTGGTCTAGCGCTTTCCGGATTCGGAACAATTCTGGGTGGTGTGAACTTCATCACAACCATCATCACCATGCGAGCTCCTGGTATGACGATGTGGCGCATGCCGATTTTCACCTGGAACACCCTGGTGACTTCGATTCTGGTAATCATGTGTTTCCCACCCCTAGCTGCAGCGCTGTTTGCTCTTGGTGCCGACCGTAAGTTCGGGGCTCACATCTTTGATCCAGAGAACGGTGGAGCCATGTTGTGGCAACACCTGTTCTGGTTCTTCGGTCACCCAGAGGTTTACATCTTGGCTTTGCCATTCTTTGGAATTGTTTCCGAGATTTTCCCGGTGTTTAGCCGAAAGCCAATCTTTGGTTATAGGACCTTGGTTTACGCAACGATTTCGATTGCGGCTCTCTCGATGACGGTTTGGGCTCACCACATGTACGTCACCGGACAGGTGCTTCTGCCATTCTTCGCATTCACAACGATGCTGATTGCCGTCCCCACCGGTGTGAAAATCTTTAACTGGATCGGAACCATGTGGAAGGGATCAATTACCTTCGAGACTCCAATGCTTTTCAGCTTGGGCTTCCTCGTTAGCTTCGTGTTCGGTGGTTTGACCGGTGTAATCCTGGCCTCTCCTGTCTTGGACTTCCACCTTTCTGACAGCTACTTTGTTGTTGCTCACTTCCACTACGTAGTGTTTGGAACTGTGGTCTTTGCAATGTTTGCAGGCTTCTACTTCTGGTGGCCAAAGTTCACCGGCAAGATGCTGAACGAACGCCTAGGAAAGATTCACTTCTGGTTGCTATTTATCGGCTTCCACGTCACGTTCTTGATCCAGCACTGGTTGGGTGTAATTGGCATGCCTCGTCGTTACGCTACCTATCTGCCAGAAGATGGCTTTGCTGAGATGAACATCATTTCGACCCTTGGTGCTGCAATCCTCGCGCTTTCGATGATCCCATTTCTCTGGAATGTTTGGGTTACCGCTCGCAAGGGCGTCAAGACTGAGCTGAAGGACCCTTGGGGTTACGGAAGGTCATTGGAGTGGGCAACTGATTCACCATTCCCTCGTCACAACTTCCACTCGATTCCTAGGATTCGTTCGGAGTCGCCAGCGTTCGATTTGAACCACCCTGAGTATGCCTCTCCTGAGGCCAAGGAATCTTATGCCAAGGAGGGCCGCATCTAATGCGTTCCAACATTGTCATCCTCTTGGTGATGGCGGCATATTTCACAGTTGCTGACATTGCCTATGGAATCTGGAGCCACCTGGAATTTGGCCAGGTGGAACCAATCGGTACCGCTGCAATTGGCCTTTTGGTTATCCTCTCCGTCTTCATCGCCTACTACCTCTGGTCCGGCATGCGACGTTCAGGGACCTTGCCCGAGGACAACCTACTTGGCAACATTGAGGACGAGACTGGCGAGGTGGGTTTCTACTCACCTTGGAGCTGGTGGCCACTAATGCTTGGTATTACTTGCGCCATGGCATTCGCATCCTTGGCCGTTGGGTGGTGGCTATTCTTCATCGCTTTCCCATTCGCAATGATTGCATTGGTTGGATTTGTTTACGAGTACAGCCGCGGCGCACACGCTCACTAAGTAACCCTTGAGCGCAGACCCAGTACTCATAGTCATCGATGTCCAACAGGGCTTCCGTGACCCAATCTGGGGCGCTAACGGCAACAATGCGGCGCTGGGTAACATCGAGAGCCTTGTGGAGCACTGGCGCAGCAAGAAGCTCCCGATAGTCGTTGTAAAGCACAATTCCAAACATCCTGACTCTCCGCTTTTCTCTGGCAGTCCTGGTAATAACCTCGAACCTTTCCTTGAGGGCTCAAGGGACGCGGTAATCCAGAAATCCGTGAACTCTGCCTTTTACGGAACTCCTGATCTCCACCTTTGGCTAGCAAAGCGTAACTACAGAAACGTCGTTATCTGTGGCATCACGACAAACAAGTGCTGTGAAACAACTGCCCGGATGGCTGGCAATCTTGGCTACCAAGCCAGTTTTGTAATTGATGCAACAGACGCCTTTGATCTCAAGCATTCAGACGGTTCAGTCACCAGCGCGGCCGATGTGATGCGGGTGACAGCCGCAAACCTGGATCGCGAATTTGCGACCGTTCTAACCACCGCGCAGGCCTTGCAGCAGTTCTAACTCAGCGCACTGTCAGCCGGTGCTGTTAGTATGGTGGCCTTGGCAAGTCCAAGACGTTACTACAAAACTAAACATGGGGATGATCGGTTTCGACACTGCAGTGTTTGCGTGAATGAAGCGGGTCGAGGATGCACAGTTATCTCGTAAACGATCTGTGCAAAACAATAGGTGCCAATACAAAGCGCGCCGACTTCGCCCTAGCCGCATAAGCTAGCCCCGAAGTCCGTCTGACTAGGTTTGATTTCGTCCTAGACCCAGACGTCATTTAGAAATCTTGCTGGTTGAGCGCGTCACAGGCTCACTCGGGACTTTTACTGTGACTGGGCCTGTCTGCGTAGTTGCTTCAGACAAATTCAGGGGCCGAGTAGAACGACTTATGAAGCTACACCCGTAGAAGAGTCACAATCTTTGCAATGGACGGGGGTTCAATTCCCCCCATCTCCACGTTAGAAAGCCCCGGGCTAATACCTCGGGGCTTTTGCCCTTAACTCTCCCTATTGACTGATCACAGCGCAGTAAAAAACCCCGATCAACTGATCGGGGTTTTTGTTGAAGCTATTACTTCTTTGAAGCCAATTCTCTTGGCTTACGCTTTGGCTTCTCTACCGCTGGGGCAGGGGAGTGGTCAGCGTGTGCAAGTTCGTACTCGGCCTTTGAAACCGGAGCAATGCGGTCCTCGAAGTAGAGGCTCGAAAGCGCTGCGCGAATCTTGCTGGAAACAGTGATCTTGCCCTGAGAGTTTGGACGAGCAAGGGTTGGTTGGTAGTCCTTGAAGTCAACTAGCTTCCATAGCTCATACTTATCTACCGGCTCGTGAACCTCGATGTACTCACCGTGTGGCAAACGAACTACTCGACCAGTCTCTCGACCGTGTAGGGCAATCTCGCGGTCCTTGCGCTGAAGTGCAAGGCAGGCACGCTTGGTTACCCAGTAGGCAATTACCGGTCCGATGATCAACAGAATCTGCATGCTGGTAAGCACCTGGTTCAGGTTCATCTGGAAGTTGGTAGCGATCAAGTCGGTAGAAGCACCAGCCCACAGCACTGCGTAGAACATAACTCCTGCTGCGCCGATAGCTGTTCTGGTTGGAGCGTTGCGTGGACGGTCAAGCACGTGGTGCTCACGGTCATCTGCCGTTACCCACTTCTCAATGAATGGGTAGGCGGCGACGACACCAAGGAACACAAGTGAGATAACCAACGGAATCAATACGCCAAACGGCAGCACGACGCCTAGTAGCTCAACATCCAGCCTGGAAGGCGCAAGACGCAAAGCACCATCTAGCCAGCCGATGTACCAGTCAGGCTGAGTACCAGCGGAAACTGGCGACGGGTCATAAGGGCCGTAGTTCCAAATTGGGTTGATGGTGAAGGTTGCAGCAATCGCCATCAGTACACCGAAGACTAGGAAGAAGAATCCACCAGCCTTTGCAACGTATACCGGCATCAGTGGGAAACCAACGACGTTCTCGTCGGTCTTTCCAGGTCCCGAGTAGTGGGTGTGCTTGTGGATGATGACCATCATCAAGTGAACTGCTAGCAAAACGATAATCAGCGCTGGGATGATCATGATGTGCAGGCTGTAAAGACGCGCAACGATCTCGTCACCAGGGAACTCGCCACCGAAGAGTCCAGAGGACACAGATGGACCGATGAATGGGATTGCCTTGAGCATTCCATCGATGATTCGAAGTCCGTTACCGGATAGCAAGTCATCTGGCAGGGAGTAACCGGTGAATCCACCACCCATGGCGGCAAGGAACAGGAAGAATCCGACAATCCAGTTCAGCTCACGGGGCTTACGGAATGCCCCGGTGAAGAAGACGCGAAGCATGTGAAGTCCTGCAGCAGCCACGAACAAAAGCGCGGCCCAGTGGTGGACCTGGCGCATTAGCAGTCCACCGCGGATATCAAAGCTAATGTCCAAGCTCGACGCGTAGGCAATCGACATCTCAGCACCCTTTAGTGGTGCGTAGCTGCCTTCATAATGAACCGATGCCATCGATGGCTGGTAGAAGAAGGTTAGGAAGGTGCCGGAAATGAGCAGCACCACGAATGAGTACATTGCCACTTCACCAAGCATGAAGCTCCAGTGATCCGGGAAGACCTTGCGGCCGAAGTTCTTTAGAACCCCTCCGAGGCTTAGACGCTCATCAAGGTAGTTTGCGGCTCCACCAATGAAAGTGGTTGGCTTTTGTTCAGTAGTTGTGCTCATTACGACTGCCTTATGTCCCAGAATGATGGCCCTACGGGCTCGGTGAAGTCGCCTTGTGCGACCAGGTATCCCTCAGCGTCAACTTCGATAGCCAACTGGGGGAGAGGCCTTGACGCCGGTCCAAAGATGACTTTGCAGTGGTCTGCTAGGTCAAATGTCGACTGGTGGCAAGGGCAGAGCAGGTGGTGGGTCTGCTGCTCATAGAGAGCTACTGGGCAACCCACGTGGGTACAAATCTTGGAGTAGGCGACGATACCGTCGTAGCTCCAGGAAGCCTTGGCTGGATCTTCCCTAAGGTCAGAAGGTTCAACGCGGACCAAGAGCACCGCTGCCTTTGCCTTCTGGTTTAGCTTCTCAGCGTGATCCTCGATGTCCTTAAGGTTCTCAGGAACTACGTGGAACACCGAACCGATAGTTACCTCGGAAGCCTTGATTGCGGTGCCACCTTCGGCGGAGTCACGAACCAATCGAACACCCTTTTTCCAGATGGTGTGCTTCAAGGTGTTTCCAACCTGAGGTCCAAGATCTCCGAAGATGACTAGAGCTGGGATTGGGAAAACTGCAAGCGCTCCGTATAGCGAACGTCTAATTAGCTTGCGGCGGGTAAAGCCAGACTCCGCGTCAGCGGTCTTGATAATTTCGATCGCCTTGGCACGAGATTCGTCATTGCTTCGAGCTTGGTGACGAGCCTCAGCAACTTCGTGATCTGGCATCAGGGTTTTGGCCCAGTGCACAGCACCAAAACCGATACCCAAAAGGCTCAGTCCCATGCCGATGCCCATCCAGAGGGTGTTGTTTCTAGTGTCAGCCAAATCTGCAATTGGAAATGCGAAGAAACCCCAGATGGCGATGATCGCGCCGACGATTGAGATTCCAAACATCACAGCAATCTGCTGCTCGGCTCCCTTGGCGGCCTTTTCGCTCTTGTCCGTCATGCGAACGCGGTGAGGCTCAATTCCTGGGTCTGAAATTGGCTTTTGAATGTTTGTTGCAAGACCCGCTGGGTAAACCTTCTCGATTTCACTCATTCGAATTCTCCCTAGTTAGCCTTGGCGCCAAGCCATACGGTGATTGCAATGATGAAGCCCAATCCGAAGATCCAAACAAATAGACCCTCGGCCACCGGACCGATAGACGCTAATTCATAACCACCAACAGACTCGGCTTCTTCCACATACTTCAAATAAGCGATGATGTCTCGCTTGTCTTCAGGGGTTAGGTTTGCGTCGTTGAAAACTGGCATGTTCTGGGGGCCGGTAATCATCGCCTCGTAGATGTGCTTCTCGGTTACACCGCCAAGGGCAGGCGCGAACTTACCCTGGGTTAGTGCTCCACCTGCGCCAACGGCGTTGTGGCACATCGCACAGTTGATGCGGAACAGTTCACTACCGTGAGTCATGTCAATGTCTTCACCCGTGGTGCGCAGGTACTCCGCGTCTGGGATTGCAGGGCCAGGGGCCAAGGAGGCAACGTAAGCGGCCATTGCAGAAATCTGCTCTTCAGTGAACTGAACGGGCTTTTTGTATAGCTGAGGGCCAGATGCCTGACCAGGCATGCGACCGGTACCAACCTGGAAGTCAACCGATGCAGCTCCGACACCGATCAAGCTTGGGCCACCAATTGCGCCTTCACCATTGGATCCGTGACAGCTGGCACAGTTCGCCAAGAAGAGCTTGCGGCCTTCAGCAACCTGGTCAGCATTTGATACCTCAGCCTGCACCACGTTGGTTGCCGCTGCATAGCCGCCACCAGACAGCACGAGCCCTAGAAAGATTACGAAGCCAATCGCCCAAGGGCGACGGCGCATCGGCTTTTCCTGGTTCAACAGTTTCTCCATTTATTTCAAGATGTAGACGACTACGAATAGTCCGATCCACACCACGTCGACGAAGTGCCAGTAGTAAGAAACCACGATGGCGCTAGTGGCTTCCTTGTGGCCGAAGTTCTTGGCTGCGTAGGCGCGACCAATAACAAGCAAGAATGCGATCAATCCGCCGGTCACGTGCAGAGCGTGGAAGCCGGTGGTGATGTAGAAGGCAGAGCCGTAAGAGTTTGAGTTCAGAGCCACACCCTCAGAAACGAGGGTTGCGTACTCCCAAACCTGACCCGCGACGAAAATTGCGCCCATTACATAGGTTAGAAAGAACCACTCAACCATTCCCCACTTCGCAGGGGACCAACCGGTGCGTCTTGGCTGCATGCGCTCTGCTGCGAACACACCGAACTGAGCGGTAAATGAACTTGCTACCAGTATCAAGGTGTTTACAAGTGCGAATGGCACGTTCAAAATCTGAGTCTCACTAGCCCAAAGGTCTGGAGCACCAGCGCGAAGGCTGAAGTACATTGCGAAGAGGCCAGCAAAGAACATAACCTCGCTACCAAGCCAGACGATGGTTCCAACGCTGGTGGCGTTTGGCCTATTGATAGTTCCGCCGTGCATGGCGGGCAAAGTGGTTGCAGACATACCTATAGTTTACCCCACCAACCTCGGTCGATGCCTGCTGTAACAGGGGAATTTCGAACAATTTATGGACTGGTGGGCATAAATAGCCTCGATAGACTGCTGGCATGACCGAACAAAGTTGGCCAAACACTCTGAGTGCTCTTTTAGCGGGGGAGGACCTCTCAAGAAGTGTCGCAGGCTGGGCGCTCCGCGAAATCATGTCGGGAGAGGCAACTGAGTCGCAAATCGGTGCCTTCATGATGGCCTTGCGCTCCAAGGGGGAGACCGTAGCCGAGCTTGCCGGTTTAGTTGACGTCATGCTTGAAAACGCAGTTTTGCTCAACACCGGCAGTGACGCGGTTGACATTGTCGGAACTGGGGGAGACCTGGTCGGAACCGTGAACATCAGCTCAATGGCTTCGGTAGTGACAGCAGCAGCTGGCATTCCGGTGCTAAAGCACGGTTCTAGATCAGCATCCGGTAAGACAGGCTCGTCCGAAATGCTTGAGGTCTTAGGTATTCGTCTCGATCTGGCACCTGCTCAGGTGGCGGAAGTGTTCAAAGAGGTGGGGATCACCTTCTTCTTCGCACCGGTTTTCCAACCCGCTATGCGTTTCGTCGCGCCGGTTAGAAAGCAGCTGGGAGTTCCAACCACCTTCAACTTCTTAGGACCACTGGCAAACCCGGCACAGCCAATCGCCACTGCCCTGGGAGTATCGAATCTTCAGATTGCTCCCCTTATGGCTCAAGAACTGGCCCAGCGCGGTCGCACTGCGCTGGTGTTTAGGTCCCTAGATGGACTAGATGAGATCTCAGTTACCGCTCCAACTCAGATTTGGCAGGTTTCGGGTGGTCAGGTCAAGGAATTCAAAGTTGAGCAGTTTGTAAACCCGGACGTCAATCTCGATCAGCTACTGGGCGGCGATGCCAAGCACAACGCAGAAGTGGCTGCCGCGCTGTTTGCAGGTGACCTAAGTGGAAACCTCAAAGCAATCAAGGAAGTTGTTCTACTAAACAGCGCAGCTGGAATCGCAGCCTACGAGTTAGCCAAAGACCCAAGCCTTGCGAGCAAGCCAATTGAAGAACGACTTCAAAGCGGATTTGACTTAGCTAAGGGAGCTTTGGAATCCGGTGCAGCGCACGAGAAGCTCGTGCAGTGGTCACACGCCACACAAATCAAGTAATTCAGAGTCTCAGCTGCGGGGAGTGGCTTGTCTAAACGTTACTTGACATAATGTTTATTATCGGCGTTATGAACCTTGATCTGGCGGCGGCTTCTGCCCCTGGTTCCCATAGCGCTCGATCAACAATTCAATGGCGCCCTGTGGCCCAACCCAAAGCTGCTCACCGATCACTTCATTAAGAGTCACCCAGCGGTGCATAACAGTGTCACGATGTTCATTTGCGGTCCAGTTTTCTGAACTTGGTTCAAAAGGCTCTGAAACTCTCAGTTCGAAAAAGTAAGCCTCTCCAGAATCATGCAGTCGGACATCGTCCATCGGGTGGTGGATTCTTGTAATTTCCAAAAAATCCTCAGGATTGAAAATCTTTCCAGTTTCCTCAAAGACCTCGCGGATTATTCCTTGCAGCGGTTCCTCGCCATTTTCTAGCCCACCACCTGGAAAAACCCACTGCGGGGGCAGCTCAGACCCTGGGTCAAAGTGAGATAAAAACAGCAAAAACTTGCTATCTGGGGTGAGGATTAGCGCTCTGGTTGAGATCCTGTGTCGGAGATTCAAAGCTTTCCTTTTTTGTCAACCAACTTAAACAGCCTGAGCCCCAGCTGGTTTAGATACGCAATAGCAAAAGCGAAGATCAGGGTGCCTTCTCGAACCTGCCCTCCAAGGGCGAATCCAACCAGCACAACCATGACTTCGACAATTGACCTTGCCTGCCAAAACGGCAACTTGAAGCGCTGAGCGATACCGGTGTTTAGACCATCGCGTGGCCCTTTACCCATACCGCAAGAAATGTAGAGTCCTGTCGCAAACGAGACAACCACTAAACCGAGCACAAACCACACCAATTGAGCCAGATAGCCATCGAGCCTCGGCATCAGAGGAAGCCAGAAATCGGCGTAGACACCGAGTAAAACGGCATTGAGTATCGAACCAATGCCTGGCTTTACTCTCAGTGGAATCCACGCCATTAGAACCATGATGCTGACGGCAATGGTTGACTGCCCGAAACTCAATCCGGTTTGCTTGGAAATTCCTTGTGCCAGCACATCCCATGGGGCTAGCCCAATTGATGCGTGGACCAGCATCGCAATACCAATGCCGTAGACAAACAGCCCGCCATTTAGCTTCAGGAAGCGATACACGAAATTAGACTGAACCACGTCTAAAGATTAGGGGTAACCGTGCCAGATTCAGCATTGAAGAAGTATTTCGATACTGCTCGTCCCCACCTGCTAGCTCATCGCGGACTCAATCAGCAGCAGGCAGGCATCGACGAAAATTCAATTGCAGCATTTGAGCAGGCACTGAAATTTGGTGCAACTCACATCGAGTCCGATGTCCACGCCACCAAAGATGGCGTTGCCGTTTTGTTCCACGATGACGACCTTCAGCGAGTAGCCGGACTTCCCCTAAAAATTAGCGAATTGACTTTTGCCGAGCTGAGCGAAATAAAGCTCGCAAATGGATCCAATGTTCCGAGTCTGAGAGAAGTGCTCCAGCACTTCCCCAGCCTGAGACTGAATCTCGACGTGAAGGCTAGGGCTGGCTGTGAAGCTACAGCAAAGGTGCTAAATGAGTTCAGGGCCTTCGACCGGGTATTGGTATCAAGCTTTTCTAGAGCTCGAAAAATTCAAACCCTACGACTGCTGGATGCCAAAGTAGCCACCAGCGCCGCCAGCACCGAGGTCCTTGGGCTGTGGATCACACACAAAATCTTTGGCATTGGCTTCGGTGTGATTGCGAAGAATTTTGACGCGATTCAGATACCGCGCAGCTTTGGTCTAATTCACCTGGATACCGAAAGCTTTATCAAGCGGGCTAGAAAGCACGGGCTCGAAGTCCATTTCTGGACCGTGAATGACCCCAAAGAGGGGAAAGCCCTGATTGCCCTAGGTGCGACGGGTATCGTCTCTGACCGGGTAGATCTCTTCAAATTCTGACTACTTGCTGTGAATCAGCAAGATTAGGAATTACCTCCTCGGTACCGGGGTTGTGGCATACATGGCTGAATCTATGCGCGGTATGAGACTAGGAACCCAATCCCTCGAGTCAGATCGTGGTGTTGCGCTCTCCAGCAGACAAACTGCTGAGTTTCGCTGCGCACAAGGACACCAGTTCCCTATTGTTTTCTCAAGTGACGCAGAACTCCCGCAAACCTGGGAATGCGCATCTTGCAGCGCTGTCGCAATTCGATTTGAAAATGGTGCCGAAATTGAAGTTACCGGCCTAGATGTCGAACCAAAACGCTCGCACTTTGACATGGTCCTAGAGCGCAGAACTCGCGACGAGCTGGAAGAGTTACTAGCTGAGGTGTTAGCCGAGATGCGCGATCGCCGCTCGAAGGGCAGACTTACCGCCTAATTTGCCGAGTGATTCCCCACTTGGTCGCCAGCACAAAAGCCTCCAGAACAATAGCCAGCGTCATTTTGCTGACTCCGTTCTCACGCTCCACAAACTCAATCGGAACCTCAGTCACTTTGCTGCCGATCGCCAGCACATTTCTTGTCATTTCGACTTGAAAACCGTAACCCTGAGCGGCAACGCTCTCCAGCGGAAGTTTTAGTAGCAGTTCTTTCCCATAGACCCGAAAACCCGCTGTTAGATCTCCGAGATTAGAACCGAGCATTCTGGCCGCATAAAAGTTCCCAAATCTTGAGATCAACATTCGATACCAGGGCCAGTTCCGCACCGCTCCCCCAGGAACCCAACGCGAACCAATCACGAGGTCTTGCAAACCGGCGTGTTCTAAAAGTTTTGGCAGGTCTTGAGCGCGGTGGCTACCATCAGCGTCCATCTGCACCAAAACCTCAAAGCCATTCGCTATCCCCCAGCTGATGCCGGCTAGATAAGCCTTTCCAAGACCCTCTTTACCGCCTCGGTGTAGCACGTGCATGGCCGGTACCGATTTAGCCAACTTATCCGCGAGAGCTCCGGTGCCATCTGGAGAGTTGTCGTCAATCACCAAGAGCTCGACATTCGGGTTGTGCTTGAAAAGGTCAGTTACCGATCGCTCCAGGGTCTGAATCTCGTTGTAGGTCGGCATCATGACCAATATCTTCATCGCTTGCGCCTAATCCCAAGTGCCAAAAAACTAAGCGCAAGGGCCGCGTTGAGGCCATCAAACCAAAGCCCCAACCCAGTTGCTGGGGTATTTCCCTCAATAAGTGGAACGTTTTGCACCATGGCATCAGCGGTGTACCACTCAAGCTGATCAAGTACAGAGCCATCTGGCAGGTAAATCGCACTTAGTCCAACGGTTGAGATGTTGACGACTGCCCTACCGGTCTCAATGGCACGTAATCTTGCGATCGCCGCCTGCTGATGGGTCTCGTCGCTGTAGCCAAAGTCTGCGTTGTTGGTTTGAGAAAGCATCAGTTGAGCACCATCTAGCACCAAACCGCGAGGAATGTCGTCCTCCGCTATTTCAAAGCAAATAAGACTTCCGGCAGTGAACTCGGCGTTACTAAAAATGCCGTCCCTGGTGCCAAACGAATATCCCCTTGGGACCAGGTCGATTAGTTCTGGAGCCAGGCTGCGCCAAAAAGCGCGGTCTGGAACATACTCAGCAAATGGCACCGGGCGCTTCTTATCGTAAAAATCTGTCGGCCCAATACCCGGTTCCCAGAAAATGGTTGAGTTGAAAGCCTCCTCACCTCGATAGGTGATGGTTCCAAATGCCAGTGGTGCTTTGTACTTCTCAACCAAGGTCTCGATCTCTGCCCTGGCCACAGCGGAATCCAGCGGAGAAACATCGCTGGCATTCTCCGGCCAGACAATTAGGTCTAGATTTTCCGAATCGGGGATCCCCGCATAGCTGGCATCCAAGTGGTTTTGCAAAATTGCACCACGCTCTTGGTTTGAAAAAAGTCCAGCCAGAGCATTGCCTTGCACTGCCGCAATCCTGATCTCACCAACCTGCTGTGTCCCAAGACCAATCGGAGTAATTGCTGGAATCAAGGCCACTGCAGCGGCAATAGCTGCCATGGGAACTAATTTGGAAGGCTTCTTTTTGATGGATTCAAGTGCAATCAAAACCAACAGCATTGAGAGCAGTGCCAGCGCAAAGCTGATGACGGAAATCCCACCCCACCAGGCGAATTTTGCAAACCAGCCGTCAGCCTGAGTCATGCCCAGCCGCGACCAAGGGAATCCGCCGTAGGGGAAGTTTGAACCAACCCACTCCCGCAGGGTCCAGATGCTGGCCGCGGCGAATGCAAAACCAACCAATCCGTAGCCCTTGGGTTTCAGCCTCTTGTATAGCCAGGCTGTTGCTCCGACACCGAATGCGAAGAAGAACGACATCAGAGAGCTAAGGGCAATCAGCGGTACCGGTCCTAGGTAGAGCGCTAACCACTCGATATGAGAGATGTAGTAGGCCTGTCCCGCAATAAACCCGACGGCCGTGGCGACCCAAAATCCAAGCCCTCGGGTAGCCAAAAAGATTAACCCTGGTATCACCACTGCAAGTATCCAAACGCCTTCGGTCGGGAAAGCGTACAGCGCTAATCCGCCGGCAAGAATCGCCATCGGGATTCGCCACAGCAGTTGAATCATCACCTTAGAAGCCTAAAACCTAGACGTAGTAGCTGTAGGCAACGATGCCGCGTTTGACTTGATCCATCGCGTCATATGCGGTCTTCGCAACTTCTGGGTCCGCACCCTTTGAGATTTGATCCAGTAGGTCAATTAGCTGCTTGGTCCACCTAATAAAGTCACCTGGCAACTGCCCAGAGAGCTTCAGCACATCATCTAGCCTTGCGCCAGATGCCCAGCGGTAAATAGCCCATGACATGCCCAGTTCGAGTTGGGTCTCTTTTGGAAGTCGGTATTTGGTTTGCAATTCCAGAAGCTCTTCTTGAATCTCCTCGGTCTGGGCTAACACTTCTGCGAAGTTACCCTTAGGAAGCTTTGGCTCGTATTCATTTTCTTCGCGACGTGCCTCGTAAACCAGAGAGATTGCCATGGCCGCAAGGTTTGGAGCATCGAGTGTGCTCCACACGCCGCGGTTTAGGCACTCTGCAATCAGAAGGTCTCGCTCACCGTAAATCTTTGCCAGGCGATTGCCCTTGGCTGTGATTTCAAGGTCCTCTCCGTCCTGAATCATGTATTCCAAATCTGTCAGCAGCAGGCAGATGCGCTGGAAGGTCTTGGCCACCTGGTTCGTGCGACCCTCGATAGCTGCGATGGTGCCATCAATCTCTTTGCGCAGCTTCTGGTAGCGCTCCCCCCACCTCGCGTGCGCTTCGCGATCCGAGCAGCCGTGGCACGGGTGGGCTCGCATTGTTTTTTTCAAATCCGCAATCTCGTTATCGATGCGACGAAGCGATCGTGAGTTGCGAATGTCTTTCCCAGCCCTGTGTTTACCGCTAACTCCGCTGCGCTCAAGATCGCTCAGATCGCGACGAAGCGCTGAATACTCAACGAAGTCACCAAGATGGCACTGCATCGACTCTTCGTAGCCTTCGAGCGACTCCTGCTTTTCAGAAATAGACCTGGCTAGCCCCACCACAGAGCGGTCGGCCTGGAACTGCGCAAAGGACTTCTCGAGAATCTTGCTGGCACGATTCGCGCCAAATGCTGAGGTTAGATTCACCGCCATGTTGTAGGTCGGTCGGAAGGAGCTGTTTAGCGGATACGTGCGCTTCGATGCCAAGCCGGCGACCACCAATGGATCCAGCTGCGCACCCCACAGAATCACGCTGTGACCCTCGGTATCGATTCCGCGGCGACCTGCTCGACCTGTGAGCTGGGTGTACTCCCCCGGTGTGATTGTCACGCGAGACTCGCCATTGAACTTATCTAGCCGCTCCAGCACCACTGTTCTGGCCGGCATGTTGATGCCAAGGGCCAATGTCTCGGTAGCAAAGACAACCTTGACAAGCTTTCTTAGAAATAGCTCCTCAACCACTTCCTTGAAGGCAGGAAGCATTCCAGCGTGGTGAGCGGCAAATCCACGTTCCAAAGAGGCGAGCCAATCGAAGTACCCAAGGGTATCGAGGTCTTCGTCCTGAATGGAGGAACAGCGCGCGTCAACCAGTCGCCTGATCTCCTGCTGCTCTTCTTTGTTGGTGAGCCTGATCCCATAGCGACGGCAGGCTTCAACTGCCTTTTCGCAGCCTGCGCGCGAGAAGATGAAGAAGATCGCCGGCAATAGCTCAAGCGTTTCTAATTCCAGGACCACATCCGGCTTTTCAAGCTTCGGGAAAGCACTTTGATTCCGGTTTCGGTCAGTCGGCGAATATTGCTTGCCTCCCCATTTTCCGGTTCGTTTTATAGGACCCCTAGCCCTGGCCTGGTGCTTGCGCATTAGCTCCGGGTTCACAATTCCCTTATTCGAGCCAGATTCAAAAAGCTCCAAGATCTCATCGCCGAGCATTACATGCTGGTGCAGCGGCACCGGTCGGTGCTCGGAAACAATGATTTGAGTATTGCCCCTCACCTCAGCAAGCCATGCGCCAAACTCCTCGGCGTTTGAGACGGTGGCGGATAGTGAAATGACCTTGACGTCCTTTGGGAGGTGAAGAATCACCTCTTCCCAAACTGCTCCGCGGAACCGGTCCGCAAGGTAGTGAACCTCATCCATCACCACATAGCCAAGATCTCTAAGTGAGGTGGACATCGCGTAAATCATGTTGCGCAATACCTCAGTGGTCATCACCACAATCTGTGCCTCAGAGTTGTTGTTGGCATCTCCGGTTAAAAGGCCTACCTTGTCTTTACCGTACCTAGCTGCAAGTTCCGCAAACTTCTGATTGCTGAGCGCTTTGATAGGGGTGGTGTAGAAGACCTTTTGACCACTGGCAACAGCCAGGTGGATTGCAAACTCTCCAATGATGGTTTTACCCGCACCGGTTGGCGCGGCAACCAAAACACCAGAACCGCTTTCAAGGGCAAGACAGGCTCGTTCCTGAAAGTCATCGAGAGGGAATTTCAGGCTAGAAATGAAATTAGTTAGCTCTTTGCCCTTAGCTCGCGTCTTAGCGCGCTGATACCTCTCGGAAGGTGAGAGGTCAGTCAACTTCCAGCTCCTCGCCAAGTAGCTTGGCATCGCGTCGTGCCCGACGCTTGTCATTGAGAACCGCAATCCCCACCGCGATGAAGTAAAGAGCGGCCAACGGGCCCATCAGCAGGAACATCGACATCGGATCTGCGGTGGGGGTAGCAAGAGCGGATACCAATGCAATTACCAAAACCGCTACGCGCCAGCCCTTGAGAATTGCCTTACCGGAAACCAGGTTGGCAAAGTTCATGAGCACCAGCAACACCGGCATGACAAAGGCCAGGCCGAAGACCAACACGATTCGAATGGCAAAGAGAATGTAATCGCTGGCATTAATGACGTTCGAGCTACCCTCGGGGGTAAAACCAATAAGGACGATTACAAAGCTAGGTAGCGACGACCAAGCGATGTAGGCACCAGCCAGAAACAGCGGTACCGAGCTGAAAAGAAAACCTAGAGTGAATCGGCGCTCGCGGGTTTTGAGTCCGGGAGAAACAAAAGCCCACAGGTTATAGAGCCAAAAGGGCGAGGTGATAATCACACCGAGGAAAATTGAGACTTGAATACGAAGATCAAAAGCGGAAACTACCGTGCCGAAATTTACTACTGCTTCAATGCCGCGAGCTTTGGTGACCTCCAGTAGTGGAGCCTGCAGAAGCTTGAAAACCGGTTCAAACAGGTACCAACCAATGACGGTTCCCACCACTAGAAAGCCCGCCGACCACGAAAGTCTTACACGCAGCTCTTTTAGGTGAGAGCCAAGGGACATGCGGCGCTCTTTATCTTTGCGCCCGAACATTAGCCTTGTTTCTGCTCGCCCTCAGGTGTGGTCTCAGCTTGAGGCTTTGCCTCGCTGGTCTTTGGCTGGCCTTCGCTGCCAATTTCCTTTTTGAAGATACGCATCGACTGAGCCATGCTCTTTGCTAGCCCTGGAAGCTTAGGAGCACCCCAAAGAAGCAATACGATCGCCAGAATAATGATCCATTCCCAGCCCTGAAGTCTCATTGAATTACCTCTTGTCAATATTCATGTGGTCTAAACGTGCAATCAGTCTATTCCTTCTAGCTTGCGCGGCATCCTGCTTTGCACGCTCGCGTTTCCTACGCGCCCCTAACACATCGCTAAGGTCTGCAGCTGTGGTGTTTCTGGCCGCTGTGAATTCTCTTTCCAGAGGTTCTGCCAAGAGATTCATTGATGCCTGAAGTGGAACGGCTGAGGCCTTTAGGGCTTTCAAGCTGAGGATTAGTCGGTAACCAACTAAAACCAGCCAGTAGAGGCTGGCGCTAATCGCGCCGATTCCAATAATCCATACTGGGCTCATTCTTCAATCACCACTTCCCCATCCAGACTCTTGGCGGCAAACTCTCGAACTGCATCACGCGCACTCGGAGGGGCAATTACCTCAACCGCACCTCCGTAGCGAACCACGTGCCTAGCTATAGCGGAGATATTTCCAACCCGAATCGAGCCAAAGATCTTGCCGTCCTTCTTGGTTATCGAACCGGCCACTGGGAAGTTCCAAAAAATCTCTCCGGCTTGGTTATCTGCCACCAGCTGAACAATTTCGCCGTCTCCGGTGCCGTAAACCTCGTCTGGAATTGATTCTTTTTTGGCAGCTTCTGAGATAGCAATTTTCGTGCTCTCAAGGTTGGAGAGTCTTTCGATTCGGAAGGTCCGCAGCTCGCCGGCGTCAAGGCAGTAACCGCGCAGGTAGTGCTTGTTACCAACCAAATCAATCCTCAGCGGATCGACCTGGCGGTGAGACTTCTTGCCAAGCTGGTTGATGTAATCAAACACCACTCGCTTCTGCCCCAAGATGGCTTCCCTGATCAGATCCAGCTCTGCAATGTCGACACTTTCATGCGCGACAACCCGCTGGGTCACTCCACCGCTCAGCGCAGTTCGAAGTTCAGCCAGGTCTTTGTTGTTCTTGAACTCGGGAAGACTTGATAGATACTCCAGCCCAATTGCCAACGATGTCTGCTGGTAACGGCTCAAGGTTGGCGCGTGTTCTAGGTTTGCGCCTCCCACGGAGAAATCAATGATTCCTTCTTCGTAGGCATCCCAGTCCAAATAAAAGTGGGATAGCGGCGAGGTCAGATCTTCGCTGTTGGTGATCGCGTTAGCTGCCTTCAGGATCGCTTTTTCACTGACCCCAAAGTGCACAGCAAGTTCTCTAACCGCTATGCCGCCTTCTTGCAGGACCAACCCAACCATCGCCAATGCGAGGTTGAATAGTCCATCACCGTCAATTTCTTGCTTAGGCATGCTGCTTAATCACCGCCTTGAGCGATGCGCGGATCCTGCGCTTTAGCGTCTCTGGCTCTATAACTTCAACATCTGCCCCAAACTCCAAAAGATCCTCAGCCAATAGCGCCTCGTCCATGAAGTTGATATTGGCGATGCCGTCTTCGCCGGGGTTTAGAGCAAGCTGGGCCTCGGTGTCACCAGTCACTTTGATGGTCGCTAGGTTGCCCTGCACAAAGTCGCTGAGTTCCTGCTCCACCTGCTGAAGTTCAGCCAGGGTAAGTCGCTTGGTCTCCGCTTCCGAAATAGTGACTTCTGAGACGATCCGTCTTAGCAAGAAGTTCTTGGTTTGGCCTTCATGAACTGCCAGCAGCACCCACTGCCCCTCAATCTGCCGCAGGCTCTGGGGTGAGACGATGCGGTCAGAAAGTGAGCCATCCGGCTTTTGGTAGCGGAAGGCCACCTGATTACCTGAGTCAATTGCGCTTGCCAGTTGTGAAAAGGCTGGATGGCGAGTCAGCAGCCTCGGGGTAAATGGCTTGAGATCGGTATTGCTGGCAACGAGCCCAAGTGACTTTAGTCGAGTGAGCCCGCTCTGAGCGCTGCCTTCAAGCACCTGGTTATTCCAGCTCTTCGCCGCAAGCTCCAATAGCTGAAGCTTCGCGCTGTCTAGCTTGAGACCGTTTGGCCATTGGAAGGATTCTTTTGCAATTCGATAGCGAGCAGCGTCAGCGTCTTCGAAACCGAAGTTGTTGATTACCTCGAGCTGGATACCGGCGTCTTTTAGGGAAGTTTTGTCACGCTCGAACAGCCTGTTGGCAGCGTCTTCGGTCTTCGAATCCTGATATCCGGGGACGGCTCGAAATATGTCCTGCTTACTAAGCCCCTTGATTTCGGTGCTAAGTAGGTAGCAGGTAAGCGTGAAGAGTCGCTCGGCGGGAGATTGCTTCATGACAAACCCCCGATCTTGCTATTCCTTGCCCAATACGTCGATTACAAAGATAAGGGTTGAGCCCGCAGGAATCGAGCCCTGAGCGGTATCTCCGTATCCCAATTCTGGGGGAATCACAGCAACCACCTGTGAGCCGACCTTGACTCCCTCTAGTGACTGCACAAAGCCCTGAATAACACTCTCGGCCGAAACCTGGAAGGAAGTCGGAGCTAAGGATTCCCAAGAGCTGTCGAACTGCTCACCCTCCCAAGTCCAACCTGAGTAGTGAACCACCACGGTGTCACCGATGGCGATTTCGGCGCCCGAACCCTCAATCAGGACACTGCGCTTGAATTCGGTAGGAGCGTCTCCAACTGGAATCTGAATCCCAGGCTGCCCGTTTGGGGCAAGAATTACGGTCGGAAGGCCGGCGACCGGAGCTTGGGCCTCTCCGCTTGCCCGCTGCAGATAAGCATCTACTACGTCGAAGATAAAGATGATTGAGTCTTCCGCACCGATTCCAAGGCTCTCTACGCCTTGGCTCTGGTGGGCGTTCTCGGCATCAAGCAGCACCGCGACGCGAGAACCAACCTCAACACCGGTTAGGGCCTTGCAGAAGTTTGGAACGCTGTCTACCAATAGGTCTTGAATGATGTAGTCCTCGCTGCCGAACTCGCTGCCCTGGAACTGCTTACCGGTGCTCGCGTTGTAACCGGTGAAGTGCAGTGCGACTCGCTGGTTTCCAACCAACTTGCCGCCGGTGCCCGCGCTGATCACCTTGGTCTCAATACCAGTGCCTGTCAGTGGAGTTGGGAAAGTTGCGGTTGGTTCTTCGCCGAAGGCACCCTCAACCTTGATCTGGTCAACAGCCTCGCCGCCCTTATAGGTGTCACAGGCGGCTACGCTGCCAGCGCTCATGGCGGCATAGGAACCAGGCTCAGCAGCTGGTGCTTGCGAGCATCCTGCCAGCAGTAAAAGCGATACAAGGGCTAGGGGGGCTAATTTGCGCAATTGATTTCTTTCTTTCGGCAGCGTCTAATTCTCTCGCTGGTTTGCCTCGTTGGTGGCTTTACGGACAGTTTTTCTCAGCTTTTTCTCACTAATTGGCCGTTGACCAATGGCATCCGGCAACCAAATCTCAAAGTCCTCGTCGGTGTATTCGGTCTTGGAGGCACGTTTTGCCTTGAATTGCGGCAATATCGTGCCGGTCGCAAGCCTGCGTGCAGATAGCAAGAAACCAGTGTGACCAATCATGCGGTGATCTGGCCTGACGGCTAGGCCCTCGACGTGCCAATCCCTAACAATCGATTCCCAGGCTGCCGGAACCGTGAACTCACCCTGGTCCTTGATCGCTTCGATAGTTCTCGATAGCTGGGTGACGGTCGCGACGTAGCAAATCAGCAATCCACCTGGCTTTAGAGCCTGGGCGACTTCGCCAATGCACTCCCACGGGGCAAGCATGTCCAAAACTGCACGGTCCGCGGTGTGTGAGGCAATTACCTCCGGCAACTTATCCTGCAAATCTCCTATGGTTACCGTCCAGTTCTTAGGCGCTCCCCCAAGGTGATTCTTCACATTCGCCATTGCGATCTGTGCAAATTCCTCGCGACGCTCAAAAGAGAACAATTTTCCGTCTTGACCGATTGAGCGAAGCAGGTAGCTCGAGAGAGCACCAGATCCAACTCCAGCCTCAATTACGGTTGCCCCAGGAAAGATATCTCCCTCCACGATGATTTGACCCGCGTCCTTTGGGTAGACAATCGCGGCACCGCGCGGCATCGAAAGCACGTAGTCGGTCAGTAGTGGCTTTAGAGCTAGGTACTCAACACCGCTTTGATTGGCGATTACCGAACCATCAGGCAAGCCAATGATGTCATCGTGCATCAGGTCGCCCTTGTGGGTTCCAAACCTCGCACCTTCGACCAAGGTGATGGTATTCAGGCGGCCTTTAGGGCCGGTTAGTTGAACGCGGTCCCCCGCTTTGAATTCGCTCACATCAAACCTCGCAGTGCATCTAAATTCATCCCGGTCAAGCTCTGTTTGATCACACGGTTGCCGGTCTGTTCAAGCGGCATTAGGTTCACGATGCCAAGTGGCAGGCATCCGGCGGCTTCTGCAGACTTTAGTCCCGTCGTCGAATCCTCAATCGCTATGCATTCGGATGGCTCAAAACCTAGTAGCGCAGCGGCCTTCTCATATGGTTCAGGGTGCGGCTTTCCATGGGTGACATCATCGCCGGCAACCACCACATCAAAAGCTTGGAAGGGAATCGCCTCGGCCACCGCCAATGCCATGCGACGCATCGACATGGTCACCAGCGCGGTCTTCACTCCCGCTTGCTTGAGTTCCATCAGTAGCTCTAGGGCACCTGGTCGCCAAGGAAGGGAGTGTTGCAGTTTCGAAATCACCGAGTCGGTTAGTCGATCAATTATTTGCTGAGCGCTGAGGTCCTTGATGTCTAGGTGGTCCTTGAGAAATGCGGAGGACTCATAAAGCGACTTGCCAATTAGGTAATTGCCGCTTTCCTGGGTCCAAACTTTGCCATAGTCTTCGGCTAGGGCTGACTCGCTCAGTAACCAATAGGGTTCTGAGTCAACTAGCGTGCCATCCATATCCCACAGCACGGCTTTTGGAAGGCTCAATGTGGACATTGGCCTAAAGTCTAGTTGCGCTCTGAATTAGAGTTTGTAAATATCAAAAAAGGAGCCGCTTGCTAACTGGTCGCGTATTACTAATTGCTTTCGAGGGCTGGAACGATGCCACCGAGGGTGCTTCGGGCGCGCTGAAGGCTATTGCTGAGCAAATCGGGGCTCAAACTTTAGAGGCCGTTGACCCCGAGGACTACTACGATTTCCAGTTTTCTCGCCCAATGGTTGAGATCGACGATGAGGGTAACCGCAGCATTTCCTGGCCAGGTGCAGAGTTTATGCAGGCCGATCGCGAACACATTGAAGCTAACCCGTCCCTTGAACGGATGTATCTGCTAATCGGCAGCGAACCATCTAGGCGCTGGTTGAGCTTTGGGGCAGAAATATTGGAGATGGTTCAAGATCGCGAGATTGAAGCCGTAATCATGCTTGGCTCAATGCTGGCTGATGTCCCTCACACCCGACCTATGCCTATCTTCAAGTCAAGCCAGAACGAGGCGTTCAGAACTCGCTTCGACCTTGAACCCTCCACATACGAGGGGCCGGTTGGCATTTTGTCGATACTGACTCAGGCATTTGAAGCCGAAGGCATTCCGGTTTTGTCTCTCTGGGGTTCGGTCCCGCACTACGTTCACAACACCTCGAACCCAAAGGCCGCTCTTGGATTCCTCGGTGAGCTCACAACCTTGATCGGTATCAACTTTGACACCACCACCCTTGCCGAGCAGGCCTTTGAGTGGGAGCGATCTATTGACGATGTCGCCGAGGGCGATGAAGAGATGACTAGTTATGTTTCTCAGCTGGAGACAAACCGCGACCAGCTGGAAAGTGAACAGGCATCTGGCGATGCGCTTGCGAGGGAATTCGAGCGCTACCTAAACGAACGTAAAGATGGTGCTGGAGAGGGCTAGATAACCCCAGCCGCTAGCGCTACAAGCAATAGCGAACCCACTGAAACTCGCCAGATTACAAATGGCATGTATGAGCCTTTGACAAGGTATTTCAATAGCCAAGCAATCACCGCGTAGCCGACCACAAAGCTCACTACGGTCGCAGCAATTGTTGCCAGCAAAAGATCCTGCGGCAGGTCTTGATACGACTTTAGGAACTGGTAACCACCGGCAGCCAAAACCGCTGGAATCGCTAGCAGAAAGCTGTACCTAGCTGCTGCCTCACGGGTAAAGCCCATCATCAGTCCGACCGTGATGCTGCCTCCGGATCGTGAAACACCAGGTATCAACGCAAGCGCTTGTCCGAATCCAAAGACCAAACCGGACTTTAGGTCGAGATCCTCAATGCTGCGCTGTTTTTTGGCGAAGCGATCTGCTAGACCTAAGAGAACTCCGAAGCCGATCAACATAACTGCAATCACCCAGAGTTGTCGGAGTTGATTCTCAATCAGATCTTGGAATGCAAGCCCTAAAGCCACGATCGGCAATGTGCCGATAATGATTAGCCAACCCATTTTGGATTCGCTGGACTGAGAAGAAAAAGGCCTAAATCCTTGAGTGAAAAACGCCCTCAGAATTTCGATAATCGTTTTGAAAAAGTAGACAATTACCGCCAGTTCGGTGCCAATTTGGATGGTGGCAATAAAGGCGGTTAGTTCTGGCTTGCTTAGCTCACTGAGCCCCAAAAGTTCCTGTGCGATTTGCACGTGAGCTGATGATGAGATTGGAAGAAACTCGGTTAACCCTTGAATGATTCCGAGCAGGATCGCCTCAAACGGACTCATTCATCCTCTGCAACGATCGGGAGATACTCCCCGTAAACCGATTCCAAGACGTCTTCGTACTTCTCGAAAGTCTGCGCTATCTGATCGTATGCCTCTTGAATTTCTTGGTCAGAACCAGGGCGCTTTGTGGCGCAAGTGTCGAGGTGACGCTCAAGCGCAGCTATCAATTGCCTTAGGGCCAGTGCTGGTTCTTCATGCATGTTTCTTACGCTATCGCCCAAATGCCAATTCTCAAAGAACCCAGCAATGGATTGCGTAGGAAGTTCGTGATAGATTGTTGGCTTGCTCGGCTCTGGTCGAGTGCATTGTCCGGGTGGCGGAATGGCAGACGCGCTAGCTTGAGGTGTTAGTCTCCGAAAGGAGGTAGGGGTTCAAGTCCCCTTTCGGACACAATGCTCCAACGGAATTTCTCTTCCTGTTTTTCTCGTGTTTGGTATCCAAACTAGAATTGGCAAATGCCCTCCGATTCAATCTCTTCTGCCATGCAGTATGGCGTCGAGCAAGCCCGCAATCTGCTGCATGGTAAGGCCGTTCTAGCTCTTACTGGAGCAGGAATTTCAACCGACAGCGGCATCCCCGATTACCGTGGTGAGGGCCGTATCGTGCGACACCCGCTAACTTTTGATGACTTTATGGGCTCAAAGCAAAATCAAGCTAGATACTGGGCACGCTCCTATGTCGGCTGGAGTCGAGTCGAGAAAGCAACCCCCAACCCCGGCCACCTAGCCCTTGCCAAAGCAGAACTTTCAGGCAGAGTCTTTTCGACCATCACTCAAAACGTCGATGGTCTGCACCAAAAGGCGGGATCGAAGAAGGTTCTTGAACTTCACGGACGTTTGGATCAAGTGCTATGCACCGGTTGTGGCGACATTCTTTCAAGGCCTGAACTTGACGCCAGGATTGCACAGCTAAACCCAGATATAAATCGATCGCAAGATGTTGAATTCACCCCGGACGGCGATGCTGAGGTAGAGGTCGGCAAGCACTTTAGGGTTCCAGAATGTGGCTTTTGCGGTGCACACTACAAACCGGATGTGGTCTTTTTTGGAGAACAGGTTCCACTGTCCAGGGTTGAGGCTGCCGAAGGGCTGCTTAACAGTGCTGAGGCCGTGCTGGTTGCAGGTACTTCGCTAACTGTGAACTCTGGGCTAAGGCTGGTAAAGCGAGCCCAAAAACGCGGTATTCCGATTGTGATCGTGAATCTGGGCGACACCAAAGCCGATCTGATTGCAAATGTAAAGCTCTCAGCATCGACATCTGACTTGCTGGAGGCAATTCTCAATGACTAACAGCACTCTGGGTCTGCTGCGCCACGGACAGACTGACTGGAACATAGATCTTCGCCTGCAGGGCACAACAGACATCGCCATGAACCAGATTGGCATCGAGCAAATCCAAACCGCCAGCAAGCACCTAGGGCAAGGCTGGGATGTGGTTTTGAGCTCTCCACTGGGCAGGGCCAGACAGACCGCAGAGATTGTTGCGGCAGAAATTGGAATCAGTGAGATTGCAATTGAGCCACTGTTGTTGGAGCGAGCCTTTGGTATCGGCGAGGGTCTGACCTATGCCGAATGGGGCGAAAAATTCGCCAAGTTGGACGATATTCCAGGCGCTGAATCCAGAGCCAGCGTCGAGCAAAGAGCGAGAGATTTGCTGGCTCACATCGAAACAAACTACGCCGGGGCAAGAGTTCTGGCGGTTTCTCATGGAGCCTTGATTCGCTTTGTACTAAGCGAAGTCTCCAAAGGAGCTATTCCGCCCGCTGGAGAGAGATTGCAGAATGCTTCACTTCACCTGCTGCATCACCGCGGAGCCTGGGAGTTAGAAGGCTGGAAGCCTCAGCCCTTAGGTTCAGATTCGGTTTAGTAACTCGAACAATTCTGCTGCGGAGTTTTGCCAGGAGAACCTACCCGCCTGCGCAATAGATTTTTGAGATGTGCTTCGCCAGACACCTTCTTCGCCTAGCCGATTGATCTGATCGACAAACGATTGTGGGTGATCTGGGTTGAAATAGTTGGCCGCGTCAGCGCCTATCTCCCTGAAGATTTCCAGGTTCGATACCACAGCTGGCGTGCCGCGCTCCATCGCTTCAATAACCGGAATTCCAAAACCTTCATCTTTTGAAGCGGTAACCAATGCTTGCGCCCTGATCAGCCACTGGTGATATTCAGCTTCGCTGACACCGTTCTCGAATTGCACCCGAGCGCCAAGCGAATCCGCAAGCGCAGTCAGTTCGGCCTTTCGCTGCTTGGAAATACGAGATAGGCAAACCAGCGTGTGCTCTGGAAGCAGCGCTACTCCCCTGATAAGCGCCTCAACGTCCTTGTAGCCAATAAAACTGCCCATGTAGACCAAGATTCGCGAATCAGAATTATTGCGCTCTGGAACGACCCCTGCCGCATCGGCGGCATTGTAGATAACGCTGATCGGTCTTTTGGTTAGACGATGTTTGAGCATTTGCTGTTTGGTGGTGTTTGAAACAGTGACAACTGCGTCAGCACCGTTGAGCACCAGACGCTGCGGTACAAAGCTGAGGTGATACAGCCACCAAACAATTCGCACCAGCGGATTGAATTCTTTGGGCGGGGTGCGGTGACGGTAGTAAATCAAATCGTGAAGCGTTAGAACCAATTTGAATTTTCTGCCAAGTCCGGAGGTGGTTTGCATCGGGCTAAACAGGACGTCTATGCCGGTTTTATTGAGCCTTCTGGCGGTAAAGATTTCCAGCACCGATGTTGGGTCACCGGCCCAGACAACCGCTACCGATTTTGGAAGTTTCGCTTCCACCCTCGCATCACAAACGATTACGGTGAGGGCGGTCAACTTCGAAAGCTCTGCGATTAGTCCGAGGCTGAACCTAGAAATGCCATCTGGGTGCTCTGGCTTTATAAACCTTGCGTCAAATGCAATTTTTCTCAAAGCTCACCCAAGAATTTGTCTATGGCCATTGCGACTTCGGCGGACGACTCGTAGTGCGTTAGGTGGCCCACCGACGGCATAATCTCCAATTTTGAACCGGCAATTATGCCCTGAAGTTTGATCTGGTTTGCCAGCGGTGCGATCAGGTCCCTCTCCCCCGCGATCAACAAGGTCGGAAGCTCGAAGTCTTTGGCAAAATCTAAGACGCTCGATCCAGAGGCTGCAGCGAAGCCCTCGTGAGCGACTCGGTCACTGCGATAGGTGGAAAAGTGCTGGTGGTGTTGATTGTGAATCCAGGAGCGAAGCTTGAGGCTCTTTGATGTTGCCATTGCCACCGACATGACACGGACGATCAACCAGCTTCGAAGTAATCCTGAACCGAGCCTGCCTAGGGATACGGCAAGAGAGTAAAAGCTTCGTGCAATCTTGTTCGCAAGATCGTTCTGTTCGCTGGATCTGGTGGTAATTGGGTTTTGAAGCACAATGGCTGTTGCCTTCATGCCCTGGCTAACTGCCTTTGAGACCACAAGGGATCCAAAGCTGTGGCCAATCACGACAACATCCGAGCCGATCTGATCAACCAGTTGGGTTAGCCAATCGGCGTAGCTTTCTAGGTCGTGTTTTTGGAGTTCTGGAGTCTTGCCATACCCCGGTAGGTCGGGAATCAGAACCTCGTAGTCCACCAGCGCTCCAGCGATGGCTATGAGACCGTGGTGGTCGCCCCTAAATCCGTGGATAAAAAGCAGTTTCCCCTTGGGATCAGCTGAGGGGTAATGCCAAATTGCTGTGGTTCCGATATCAGCCCGGTGACCGCGCTTGCCTGCCAAGGCGGCAAGGGTAGGGGCAGCAAGATTTAGAACCGGCATGTGTCAAGTCTAGGAGTGTCGGTAAGCCTGAGTAGTCTGGGCGCAAGGAGAAGCCTTGTTAGATTTTGATTTTGATCCAAACCGCCCAGCATGGAGTAAGCAGCTCGCGGTTTTTGACCTTGAAACCACCGGATTAGACCTTGACACCTCGAGGATCGTTACTGCCGCTGTCGCGGTTATCGATTCCAACGGTGAACCTACCGAAGTCCACGAGTGGCTCGTAAACCCTGGAATTGAAATTCCCGAGGCCGCGGCGAATGTGCATGGAATCACAACGGACATGGCAAAAGCCAATGGCGTGCAGCCAGGTCCTGCTATCTCCGAAATGCTTGAGGTGCTCGCACGACTAAATGCGTCAATGCCGCTAGTGGCATTCAATGCTCCCTATGACTTTTCAATCTTGAAATCCGAGGCTGAGAGATATGGTCACCAGCCACTGTCCCCAATGCCGGTTATCGATCCGCTGGTTCTCGACCGTAAGCTCGTGAAGTTTCGCTCCGGAAAGGGTTCTCGAACCCTGATTGCACTTTGCCGTGACTACGGAGTCGAACTGCTTGACGCACACAACTCAACCGCTGATGCTGTTGCGGCAGGACGTTTGGCGCAACGCCAGGCAGCTAAGTTCCCTGTTTTGAATGTTTCTACCGAAGAACTGCACGCCTCACAGGCAACTTGGTCAGATGAGCAGAGCCTGGAATTTGAAGCCTGGCTTAAACAACAAGACCGCCCGGATTACCGCGCGGTCTTGGGTTGGCCAATAAAGAATTAGCCGAAGTTCTTGTAACGCTCGTTGAAGCGCTCTACGCGACCTGCAGAGTCCATGATGCGCTGCTTACCGGTGTAGAACGGGTGGCTAGCAGAACTAATTTCCACGTCGTAAACAGGGTAGGTCTTACCGTCTTCCCACTCAATGGTCTTTGAGCTGGTGATGGTAGCGCGGGTTAGAAATGCAACGCCAGATGCCAGGTCGCGAAATACGATTGGCTCGTAGGTTGGGTGAATTTCAGCCTTCATGGTTTCCTTCTTGTGAAATCTTTTTGCTAATGAGCAACAGCGGGAAAGCTTAGCAGCAATTTCCCTTGTCGTCTAGGACGCAATCGCAGAGAATCTACCGTCCTGGTAGCTCACCTGCAGTGGGAAACGGAAAGTCTCAGAGATCGCCGCGCTGGTAATGGTGGCACCGATCTCTCCCCTGGCCAAAATCTTGCCATCCTGCATCAAAAGAGCGTGAGTGAATCCAGCAGGGATTTCCTCTAGGTGATGAGTAACCATGGCCATGGCTGGCGCTTGTGGGCTGGTGGCGTAGCCGCTGAGTAGGCGAAGTGTAAGTTCCCGAGCGGCCAAATCGAGGCTTGCCACTGGCTCATCCAAGAGCATTAGCTCTGGGTCGGTCATAACCGAACGGGCAATTTGAACGCGCTTGCGCTCACCGTCTGACAACGTTCCAAATGGACGCTGGGCAAAGTCTTCAAGCTGCCACTCTCTGAGAACTCGCATTGCTCGACGCTCATCAATGGCATCGTAGGTCTCGTTCCAGCGTCCGGTGACCCCGTAGCTGGCAGTCATTACGGCGTTTAGAACGCTCTCGCTGTTTGGAATCTGGTTGGCCAAAGCACTTGATGCAAAGCCAATTCGGGTTCGAAGTTCAAAAACGTTCACCTCTCCCAAGCGCTGGTCCAAGATTCTTGCCTGGCCAGAGGATGGATGAATCTGAGCAGCGCAAACCCTGAGCATGGTCGTTTTTCCAGCACCGTTTGAGCCCAAAATCACCCAACGCTCATTTGAATTGGCGGAGAAGGTAACGGACTCTAGGATCGCTTTACCGCTGCGAACTACGCTGACATTTTGAAGATCAATAACCTGTGACATTGAAAAATAGCCTAGCTCTGAACTTCCCTGGAGTAGACCTCTAGCGTGCGAGTCGCAATCGACTCCCAGCTAAATTCTTCAACCGCTCTAATGCGTCCAGCTTCACCAAAGGACTTAAGGGTTCCTGATTCCAACGCAGCGTTTAGGGCGTTGCCCCAATCGCTCACGAACTTGTTCTCATCAACCGGAGTTCCTGAGCCATCATCAACCTGCTCGATCGGGACGAGCCAACCGGTCTTGCCATCTAGCACGACCTCGGGGATCCCTCCGGTGGCAGTTGCTATTACCGGAGCGCCACAGGCCATGGCCTCTAGGTTTACGATTCCCAATGGTTCGTAAATCGAAGGGCAGACAAAGGCGTCAGCACTGCTCAATAGTGCCGCTAGCTTTGGTTGTGGTAGGTGCTCCGGAATCCAAACCACGCCCGAGCGGGTCTTGGAGAGCTCAGAAACGAGGTGCTCGACCTCAGCCTTGATTTCTGGGGTGTCCGGTGCGCCGGCGCAAAGCACCAACTGAACATCTTGCGGTAGCTGGCTTGCAGCCCGAAGAAAGTATGGAAGACCTTTTTGCCTAGTGATTCGACCAACAAAAATTACTGAACGCTGATCTGGGTTTACTCCCAGGGAGCGGACGACGTCGGGATCGTGCAGCGGTTGCCACTTTTGAGAGTCAATGCCGTTGTAGACGACCTCAACCTTGTTTGGATCAAGTTCTGGATAAGCCTTGAGAATGTCCCTCCGCATGCCGTGAGACACTGCTATCACTGACTTCGCCTGCTCGTAAGCGGCACGCTCGATGAAGGATGAGACGGCATAGCCTCCCCCAAGCTGTTCTGCTTTCCAGGGGCGTAAGGGTTCCAATGAGTGAGCGGTGATCACGTGAGGTATGCCGTGCAGCATCGATGCCACGTGACCAGCAAAATTGGCATACCAGGTGTGTGAGTGCACTAGGTCTGCGCCTGAGATAGCTTGCACAATTTCGAGATTGGTAGCCATGGTTTGAATGGCTGGGTTGGCCTTTGAGTATGCCGCAGGAGTCTTGTAACCAAATGTGTCAACTTCTTGAATCGGCTCCCCAAATGCGTGAACGCGAGCCTGAATTCTAAAGCGGAGAACCTTTACCAATTCGGTGATGTGCACACCGGCTCCGCCATAAATATTTGGCGGATACTCCTTGGTAACAAAATCCACGCGCATAACGAAATGCTAGTGTCTGCGCCACTTTTAACAACTAACATTTGGCTATGGGTCGAACAAGAGTCTTCGGAATGGTCCTCGCTGGTGGCGAGGGCAAGCGCCTAATGCCGCTAACCGCAGATCGAGCCAAGCCGGCCGTGCCATTTGCAGGTAGTTACCGCCTGATTGATTTTGCTTTGTCGAATTTGATCAACTCTGGGCTCAGACGAATTGTGGTTCTGACCCAGTACAAGTCGCACTCGCTCGACCGTCACGTCTCTCAAACCTGGCGCATGTCACCGCTGTTGGGTTCTTATGTGGCCTCGGTGCCTGCGCAGCAGCGTTTGGGCAAGCGTTGGTATACCGGCAGTGCGGACGCGATTTTGCAGTCCATGAATGCCCTCAGCGATGAGAGGCCCGACTACGTCGTTGTGGTCGGTGCTGACCACGTTTATCGAATGGACTTTGATCAGATGCTGCAGTCGCACATCGATTCGGGCATGGAGGCAACAGTGGCTGCCATTAGGCAGCCGATTGCTATTGCTCCACAGTTTGGCGTCATTGAGGTCGATCCGGCTAACCCGGTCAAAATCTCCGCATTCCGCGAGAAGCCAGCCGACCCTCAGCCGGTGCCAGGAGATGCAACCCAGGCTTTGGTATCTATGGGAAACTACATCTTCAACGCGCAGTCTTTGATTGATGCCATTGAACGCGATGGTGAAAACCCAGACTCATCGCACGATATGGGCGCAGACATCATCCCCTACTTCGTGAACCACGGCACAGCTGGTGCTTACGACTTCACCTTCAATGAGATTCCGGGTGCAACCTCTCGTGACAAGTCTTACTGGCGAGACGTGGGGACCATGGACTCCTACTACGACGCTCACATGGACCTAATTTCGACCATGCCAATCTTCAATCTCTACAACTCGGACTGGCCGGTCTACAACCAGCAAATCAATTTGCCACCGGCGAAGTTCATTCATGACTCAGAAGGTAACCAAGGCCGCACGCAGGATTCGATCGTGAGCCTGGGCGTTGTGGTGTCCGGCGGAGTGGTTGATCGCTCGGTGCTTTCTCCTAACGTTCGAGTTTCCTCAAGAGCGCTTGTAACCGAGTCTGTGCTTTTAGACGATGTTCAGGTTGGGCGCGATTGCACAATTCGCAAAGCGATTCTGGACAAGAACGTCGTCGTTTCAGATGGTGCCAGCATTGGCGTTAGCAAAGAGCGAGACCTAGAGCGCGGCTTCACTGTCACAGAAAGCGGCATTACGGTTGTCGCCAAGGGGCGTTTGGTTACACCTTGACAAAGTTCCTAGTGGTTTTCGATGTCGACTCAACCCTCATCAATGACGAAGCAATTGAATTATTGGCCGAGCGGGCCGGAAAAAGACAAGAGGTAGCCGAGGTTACGTCACGCGCAATGCGTGGGGAGCTCGACTTCGAAGAAAGCCTCAGGCAGCGAGTTCTAACTCTCAAGGGGCTGGATGAGGCAGTATTAGGCGAAGTATCGCACCAGCTCTCCCCCACAAAAGGCGCTAGAGAACTCATCGAAGCTATTCACGAGCGTGGCGGCAAGGCCGCTGCGGTGTCGGGCGGGTTCATCCAGCTTTTGACCCCTATCAAAAAGAAACTGAACTTTGATATGGAGCGGGCAAACACTCTTGAGGCGGTTGATGGCAAGCTCACCGGTCAGGTGATTGGCAAGGTAATCGATAGAGCAGCCAAGGCAGATGCCCTTTTGGAGTGGGCTAAGCAACTAGAGGTATCCCTCGATAGCACCATTGCCGTCGGAGATGGTGCTAACGACCTAGGGATGTTGGAGGTCGCGGGACTTTCAGTGGCATTTTGTGCCAAGCCTGTTGTCCAAGAGAAAGCAAAAATCGCGCTCAATGAGCGCGATCTAAGCCTGCTAATTCAGTTATTGCCCTAGGCGCCAGTGGAGTGAAGTCCACCATCTACGTGGATCATTTCACCAGTGGTTGCTGGGAACCAGTCGCTCAATAGCGCAACCAAGCCCTTGGCAGCCGCCTCGGTGTCGGTTAGGTCCCAACCAAGCGGTGCGCGGCCAGTCCAAAGCTCTTCCATGGTTGCAAAGCCAGGGATGCCCTTCGCGGCAGTAGTGCGCAGTGGTCCAGCAGAAATTAGGTTTACGCGGATTCCCTGGTCGCCTAGGTAACGAGCTAGGTAGCGAGCGGTTGACTCAAACGCAGCCTTAGCAACACCCATCCAGTCGTATACCGGCCAGGAAACAGTCGCATCGAAAGTCAAACCAACCACAGAACTTGGGTTATTCAGGACCGGCAAGCAAGCGGTGGTGATTGCCTTCAGGGAGTAGGCAGAAACCTCTACAGCGGTCGAGACATCCGACCAAGGAGTCTGCATGAAGTTGCCACCAAGCGCAGTTTGCGGCGCAAAGGCGATGGCGTGCACGATTCCGTCTAGCGAACCTAGGTGCTCCCTAACGTGAGCGGCCAGCGCATCCAGGTTCTCCTGGTTGGTGGCATCGAGTTCGATTACCTTGACCGGCTTTGGCAAGCGCTCAGCGATCTTCTGAGTGATTGGAAGCATGCGACCGAAAGAGCTTAGAAGCACCTCGGCACCCTCTTCTTGAGCCAGCCTGGCTGCCGTGAAGGCAATTGAAGCCTCGGTTAGTACACCGGTCACGAGTATTTTCTTACCTTCGAGAATTCCCAAAGCCATCTCCTTATTGCGTTATGGAAAAAGTTACTACCTAATGGCCCATTCCAAGACCACCGTCAACCGGAATCACCGCTCCGGAAATGTATGCGGCATCATCGGATGCCAACCAGCAAACAACTTTTGCTACCTCGCTCGGCGCTGCAAAACGACCGGCCGGAATCTTTGCCTTGTAGGCGGCTTGCACTTCTTCCGTCAGCTCAGCCGTCATATCTGTGTCGATAAAGCCAGGAGCCACAACATTTGCGGTGATGTTTCGACCACCAAGTTCGCGGGTGACGGATCTTGCAATTCCAACCAGTGCGCTCTTAGTGGCGGCGTAGTTCACCTGTCCGGCGCTTCCCAAAAGTCCAACGACCGAACCAATCAAAATCACTCGACCAAATCTTGCCTTGATCATGCCCTTGGTTACCCTGCGCAGCACACGGAAGACTCCTGAGAGGTTTGTGTTCACAACCTCTTCAAACTCTTCGTCAGTCATTCGCATCAAAAGGGTGTCGCGGGTGATTCCGGCGTTTGCTACCAAAACCTCAATCTGACCCAGCCGCTGTTCAACTTCAAGAAGCGCAGCATCCAACGACTCCCCGTCGGTCACGTCAGCTCGAACGGTCAGGGAACCCTGAGGGCCTTGCCCCGAGCGAGCGGTTACCGCAACCTTGTAGCCCTGTGCAACAAACTCCTCGGCAATTGCAAAACCAATTCCTCGGTTACCACCGGTGACTAGAACTGTGCGGGACTGGTCCATCATTTGCTCCTTGCGGGAATACCATTGGCGTAATCGCGTTATGAATACCAAAGCCTAGCAATTGGGCCAATGGAAGAAGCGTAAGCAATGGCCAAGCGGCAAAGTGCGACATCACTGGAGCTCTCCCCCGATGAAGAGCGTCGCGTTCGCATGCGCAAATACACAATTGCGATGAGCGTGCGAATGGTTTGCATAGTTGCAGGCGTTTTCACGACCGGCATTTTGATGTGGATATTTTTTGCTTTAGCAATCTTTTTGCCCTACTTCGCGGTAATTATTGCCAACTCTCAAGGCAGCAACACCAAAGACAACTCCACCAAAATCGTGGCGCCAGCGGTATCTATCCCGGCCAGCAAAATCCGAATTGTCGATGAAGAGTAAGTGTTCTAGGGCGGGCTGCAATGAGCCGGCCGTATTTCTAATCGAGTGGCGCAATCCCAAGATTCACGCTGCTGACCGCATGAAGCTCTGGTCGGCGTGCGAATCACACCTCAGCTATCTGATTGACTATCTCCAAACCCGCAGTATGTATTTGGGAGTAAGAGACTTTGAATCTTCAGACGATTAGGCGCTGGGCACCATGGCTTGCGCTGGTCGTGCTCTTCGCAATAGCGACAACGCTTTTGAGCTGGTGGCAGTTTTCCCGTCGCGAAGAGCGGGTGGAGAAAATCAACCAGGTAATCGAGAATTACGAAGCTGATGCCATCGATCTGGCAGCGGTCTCCTGGGTTGAAATCGCTGGCGGACTCAGGGCTGACGAGTGGAAACCAGTGAATCTTCAGGGAAGTTATTTGCCAGAGGATTCGATCCTGGTTCGAAATCGTCCGCTGAGTGGAAGTCCGGGCTTCTTGCAGCTCGTGCCATTTAGAACCACAACCGGCGAAGTTCTGGTCATCGAGCGAGGCTGGATTCCTGCTGGGTCGGACATCAAAGAGCCACTTTTGAATCCGCTACCAACCAATGAATCCAAACAATTGGTCGTTCGTTTGCGACAGGGTGAATCGGATTCCGGTAAGGATGCTGTAGCTGGTCGCCTTGACACCATTGACCTCAATGAATATTCAGCCCTCCACCCGGAGCTTGATCTCGAAACCCGCTTCTACGGCAGGCTGGCAAGCGAGACTCCAAAAGGTTCTGAACCACCCATTCCGCAACCCAAACCCTCTTTAGATGAGGGAAATCATCTCTCCTATGCACTGCAGTGGCTGCTCTTTGGCATTATGGCTTTTGGGGCTTTCCTGTTGGCATATCGAAATGACAAACGACTTCGGCTCGAAGAGCAAGGTCTTATCGAAAAACGAATCCAAAAGCGAACACAGGCGAGCGACGATGCAGCCTTTGAAGACCAGAACTAATAGAATTTATGAATAATCAAAAGAAGGAAATCTGATGACCATTGCCGCCGTAAACCTAATCGACCGCGTGATCCCTAGGTCTCGAGTAAATGACATCGTTCTAATTGCATCCGGTGCGGCTCTAACTGCCCTTGCAGCTCAGATTCAGATTCCAATGTTCCCAGTTCCAATGACTCTGCAGACCTTCGCTGTGTTGCTAGTCGCAGCCACCCTCGGTGCCGGTCGTGGATCCATCTCAATGGCAACCTACCTCGCAATGGGCGCAGCCGGACTTCCGGTATTTGCCTCCGCGAAGACTCTTTCAGGTGTTCTTCCAACCGCTGGCTACCTGATTGGATTCGTTGCAGCAGCAGCTTTAATCGGCGCTCTTGCCAACCGCGGCTGGACTAAGAACCCACTAAAGCTCGCGCTTTCCTTTGCATTGGGTTCGGTTGTTATCTACGCATTTGGTGTCAGTGGACTGATGATCACCCTTGGTTTGAACCTAGAAACGGCGCTAGCCGCTGGCGTTTACCCATTCTTGATCGGTGACCTAGTCAAGGCAATTGCAGCAGCAGCGCTTGTGCCAATGGCCTGGAAGCTATTGAAGTAACCAAACAGAAGTAGAAAACCCCTTGGAGAAATCCAAGGGGTTTTTCTCTAGATTGAGAATCCGATTGCCCGCATCATTTCGCGGCCGTCCTCGGTAATCTTTTCTGGACCCCATGGCGGCATCCACACCCAGTTGATTCTGAAGGCTTCGACCACACCATCTAGTGCTTCACCGGTCTGCTCCTCGATAACGTCTGTGAGGGGGCAACCAGCGCTGGTAAGGGTCATGTTGATCAGCAGTGCGCCGTCATCAGATTCCTGAAGACCGTAAACCAAACCTAGATCCACGATGTTAACCCCGATCTCAGGGTCAATGATGTTCTTCATCGCCTCGATTACGCGGTCATATTGCTCAGCTGGGAGCTCTTTAGGTTCGCTCATGCACTTGCCTTTAGGTAGCGGTCGTAACCTTCTGCCTCTAGACGCTCAGCTAGCTCTGGGCCACCCTGCTCCGCAACCTTGCCGGCTACGAAAACGTGCACGAAGTCTGGCTGGATGTAACGCAGGATGCGGGTGTAGTGAGTGATCAGTAGGACACCAAGGTCGGTGTTTGCCTTGGCGCGGTTTACGCCCTCGGAAACAATCTTTAGCGCGTCAACGTCGAGACCTGAGTCGGTCTCGTCCAAGATTGCGATCCTTGGCTTTAGCAGTTCTAGCTGCAAGATCTCGTGACGCTTCTTCTCGCCACCGGAGAAGCCCTCGTTCACATTGCGCTCGGTGAAGTCTGAGTCCATGCGCAGGTTCTTCATTGCGGTCTTGAGATCGCCAACCCACTCACGAAGCGCTGGGGCCTCGCCTGAGATTGCGGTCTTCGCGGTGCGGAGGAAGTTGGAGACGGATACGCCTGGAACCTCAACTGGGTACTGCATCGCCAAGAACAGTCCGGCACGGGCACGCTCGTCGACGCTCATCTCGAGCACGTTCGCACCGTCTAGCAAGATCGCACCGTCGGTGATCTCGTACTTTGGGTGACCGGCAACCGAGTAAGCCAGGGTTGACTTACCGGAGCCGTTTGGACCCATGACCGCGTGAGTCTCTCCAGAGGAAATGGTTAGGTCCACTCCCCTAAGGATCTGCTTTGGGCCCTGGTCGGTATTGACTGAAACGTGAAGGTTTTTGATTTCTAGCTTTGACATGATTTCCTAACTAAGTCTTACTCTTCGATTTCTAAAAAGATGTCGCCGTTGTCGATCAGAACCTCGTAGGTTGCAACCGGCTCATAGGCAGGCAAGCTAAGTGGCTTGCCGGTGTTTAGGTCAAACTTCGCTCCGTGTGCCCAGCACTCGATGGTCTCGTTATCGATGAAGCCCTCAGAGAGTGAGATTTCACCGTGAGAGCACTTGTCATCAAGAGCCTTGACTTCACCGTTTGGAGTTCGCACGATTGCAATTGCAACATCGCCAACTTTTACGCGGATTGACTTGCCAGGCTTGATGTCTTCCAGGGCGCAAATTCTCATTGCCATTTAGACCCCTACCTTTTCTAGCTCAAGCTCGATTGCACCAATCAAGCGCTGTTCGATTTCGTCGATTTCAATCTTCTGAATGATCTCGGACAAAAAGCCTCTTACTACCAACTTCTTGGCTTCGGTCTCATTTAGACCTCTGGCCTGTAAGTAGAACAGTTGCTCGTCATCGAAACGACCCGATGCACTGGCGTGGCCAGCACCTTCAATCTTTCCGGTTTCGATTTCCAGGTTCGGAACTGAATCTGCTCTGGCACCGGCGGTTAGCAATAGGTTGCGGTTTAGCTCGTAGCTGTCGGTACCCACTGCAGTTTCGCGAATAAGCACATCACCAACCCAAACGGTGTGAGCACCAACACCTTGCAGCGCGCCTTTATAAGCCACGTTCGACTTGCAGTTCTCGGCAATGTGGTCAACGTATGGGCGGTGCTCAAAGTAGTTGCCGCTATCAGCTAGGTAAACGCCGTACATGTTTATCTCAGCGCCTGGGCTAGAAAGCTCAACAGCTGGGGTCACGCGCACCAAATCGCCACCTAGGGAGACCACAGTGTGGCGAAGGTTGGAGTTACGACCAAGTTTTGCAAACTGGGTTGAGACGTGGGTGGAACCCTTGTCCCAATCCTGAATGGTGACAAAGTTCAGCGTCGACTCATCTCCAAGCAAAATCTCAACGTTCTCGCCCAAAACTCCAAGACCTGAGTGATCTAGCACGATGGTGGTTTTGGAATGGGTGCCAACATTGATAACAATGTGCGCTGCGGTGGCAACATCGCTTTTTGGCTTGACCACTAAAAAGCTTGGCTGGGATTGCTCAAGGTCTTTTGGAATATCGATTACCAAAGTCTTGGAAGCGTTAGTCCAAGCAATCGCTGCAATACGGTCCTCCGGCAAGCCAGCGACACCAACCTTGGCCTTAGTGGTCTCAACCCAGTTTGCGGTCACACCCTGTGCAAGGTTCAGCGCTACGGAGTCTTCCGAAAGATCGGCAATGACGCTCTGGGTTAGGCCCTTTAGCTTGTCAATTGGTAGGTAGCGCCAGATCTCCTGGAGCTTTGAAACCTCTGCGAAGTCTTCAATTGAAGTAGAGCGTGGACGCTCGTTTCTGGTCTGGATTGGAATGCCAGCACCGTGGGAGTGCTCTTTAACGCCGTGCTGTGCCACTAACCAACAGCCCCTTCCATCTGCATCTCGATGAGCTTGTTGAGCTCCAGGGCATACTCCATTGGAAGTTCCTTGGCGATTGGCTCGATAAAGCCTCGAACAATCATTGCCATTGCCTCATCTTCAGCCATGCCACGGGACTGCAGGTAGAAAAGCTGCTCTGCAGAAATAGCGGTAACGGTGGCTTCGTGACCCATCGAGACGTCATCCTCACGAATGTCATTCGCTGGATAGGTATCGGAGCGGGAAATCGTGTCAACCAACAGGGCATCGCAGCGCACAGTGTTTGCCGAGTGGTGCGCACCTGGGTTCACGCGAATCTCGCCACGGTAAGAGGTACGGCCACCGCCGCGCGCAATCGACTTAGAGACAATCGAGCTGGTGGTGTAAGGAGCTAGGTGAATCATCTTGGCACCTGCATCCTGGTGCTGACCTTCGCCAGCAAATGCAACCGACAGGGTCTCACCGCGAGCACGCTCACCGGCAAGGATCACCGACGGGTACTTCATGGTGACCTTCGAGCCGATGTTGCCATCGATCCACTCCATAGTTGCGCCTTCGTGCGCAATCGCACGCTTGGTAACCAGGTTGTAAACGTTGTTAGACCAGTTCTGGATAGTCGTGTAGCGAACGCGTGCGTTCTTCTTCACGATGATTTCCACCACGGCAGAGTGCAGTGAGTCGGACTGGTAAATCGGTGCGGTGCAACCCTCGATGTAGTGCACGTAGGAATCTTCATCGGCAATGATCAAGGTTCTTTCGAACTGACCCATGTTTTCGGTGTTGATTCGGAAGTAGGCCTGAAGTGGGATTTCAACCTTTACGCCCTTTGGCACGTAAACAAAAGAACCGCCGGACCAAACTGCCGTGTTGAGGGCAGCAAACTTGTTGTCACCGGTTGGGATAACGGTTCCGAAGTACTCTTGGAAAATCTCAGGGTGCTGCTTCAAGGCGGTGTCGGTGTCTAGGAAGATAACTCCCTGTGCCTCTAGGTCCTCGCGAATCTGGTGGTAAACCACCTCGGACTCGTACTGGGCCGCAACACCGGCTACCAAACGCTGGCGCTCGGCCTCTGGGATGCCAAGGCGTTCGTAGGTCTGGCGGATGTCTTCTGGAAGGTCTTCCCAGCTCTGGGCTTGTTTCTCGGTTGAGCGAACAAAGTACTTAATGTTGTCAAAATCGATTCCGCTGAGGTCAGAACCCCAGGTTGGCATTGGCTTCTGCAGGAAGTACTGGTAGCCCTTCAGGCGACGCTCCAGCATCCAGTCCGGCTCGCTCTTTTTACCGGAGATGTCCGTCACTACATCTACATTGATCCCGCGTCGAGCTGATTCGCCAGCCTTATCGCTGTCTGACCAACCAAACTCGTAGTTTCCCAGCTCATCAAGCTCTGGGCGGTCGATGATTTTCTCGGACATGTTCCTCCTGGTTTCAACAAGTTCAACCCACCTCGGCAATTGGTATTCCCGTTTCAGACGTTGATGGGAGAATTGCTCTAGCGCTTTGCAACAGTAGCATTCGCAATTGATTTGAAGCGCTTAGGTAAACCTAACTCGGAGTGACGTTGCAGCTGCTAAAAAACCTTTGGTTCAACACTTTGGTGAGCCCGGCACGAGTTCGCCTATATGTCTGGCTTTCGCTTGTCACTCAGGTGTTAATTGTTGTAACTGGCGGCGCTGTTCGCCTCACTGCCTCCGGCCTTGGTTGTCCGACCTGGCCCAAGTGCACCGAGGACTCCCTTGTCACAACCGAGGAAATGGGTTTTCACGGGATCATCGAATTTGGTAATCGCCTACTTACCTTCGTTCTTTTGGTTATTGCACTTTTGACATACGCCACTTTGCTCCGAATGCACGCCGCCAAAAACAGGCTGCTACTTCCAACCTTTATCTTTTTTGGCGCAGTTATCGGACTCGCCGGCGGAATCTTGTCGCAGGCGATAATTGGCTTGAATGTCTTTACCGTTGCGCTGATTGCGGTTTCCGCAGTCATCATGCTCTTCACAGCGCTGAATATCGTCATTAGCGCTAGGGCTGTCGAACTTGGTGGATTGGTAGCACCCGCGTTCCTGCTAGGACTTGGCATCATCGCGCAGGCGATTGTTGGTGGAATCACTGTGCTTACGGGTCTGAACTCTTGGATTGTGGGAATCCACTTCGTCATCTCAATCGGCCTGATAGCTATTGCGGCAATCCTGGTTTGGCGAGCTCTTCCTAAGCCAAGCGGCGAGATTGCACCGCTGAACAAATTGCTGGCTTGGCCAACTGCCGCTGTCAGCTTGGTCACCATTTTGTTTGGTGTCGTGGTTACCGGTGCCGGGCCTCACGCTGGAGACATCGATACTCCAAGAAATGGCTTAGAACTAGAGATTTGGCAGCACTATCACTCTTGGCCTGGATATCTGATGCTTGGCCTAATCATCTTGCAGTTTTTGAGCCAGTGGTTTATGAGTCGGAAGTTGTGGGCCGACCTTGCAACTCGCATCCTACTGTTGACTTTGGTTTTCTCCATACTGCAAGCGGTCGTGGGAATTTTGCAGGCCCGCATTGGGGTTCCAGCTTTACTAGTTGGAATACACATGTTTGGAGCGGCAAGCCTGAGCGCACTGGTCACCTTCCAGTTGCTATCAGCTCGCAAAATTAATAGATGACAGTAATCTTTTGGTTTCGCAGGGACCTTAGAGTCCAAGACAATCAAGCGCTGATTGCTGCGGTAGAGCGAGCGAGCAGCGAAAACTCCCAAGTGGCCGCAGCCTTCATCTTCGGCAGAGGCTTTGAAGAGCTCTCCCCCATCCGCCGCAACTCCCTTATTACCTCAGTCTCATCACTCTCCCAATCGCTGCCAAAGGGATTGCAGCTATCTAGCGGTGAGACCGGTAAGTACCTGTTGGATCTTGCCCAAACACTTGGGGCCAATGTGGTTTTCGCAACTCGCAGCTTTGACACCCATGGGATGTTGGAGCAGTCAGAAGTGGCAGAGCAGCTTTACGCCCACGGCGTCTCCTTGCAGTTAGTTGGTTCAAATTATGCGGTTGAGCCAGGCACTGTGAGAAAAGACGATCAAACCCCGCTGAGGGTCTATACGCCTTTCTATAAGCGTTGGTTGGGGCATTTAGGACAGCGCCCCTTTCAGCTGGATACAAGCCTTGTTGAGTGGGTACCTGGTAGTGGCGAACTACCTAAGTACTCCCCTGACTGCAAGATGCCTATCAAGGCATCTGAGAGTTTTGCTTTAGAAACCTGGCATAAGTTCAGAAAACGTGCATTGAGCGACTACTCAGAGAATCGAAACCGCACCGATCTATCGGGAACTTCTCACCTGAGCCACGCACTTGCCCACGGAGAGATTCACCCTCGAACCCTGCTGGCAGAGATGGGTGATTCTCCCGGTGAAGAAGTGTTTCGCAAAGAGCTAGCCTGGCGCGAGTTCTATGCGGATGTGCTGTTCCACAACCCGCACACCTATGACGGCTACTACGAACCCAGATTTGAAAAGCTTCGCTACGACTCAGAAGTCGATAATCCAAATCTCGAGGCCTGGAGAAGTGGGAACACCGGCTATCCGATTGTTGATGCCGCGATGAGACAGCTATTGACGACAGGTTGGATGCACAATCGCGCTCGAATGATTGTTGCGAGTTTTTTGGTCAAGGACCTACACATCGAATGGCAGGTCGGCGCTCGCTGGTTTGAGAAGTTGCTAACCGATTTTGATCCGGCGTCAAATTCTCATGGCTGGCAGTGGACTGCTGGCTGTGGCACCGATGCCAGTCCCTACTACCGAGTATTCAACCCAACCCTGCAGGGTTATAAGTTCGATCCAAACGGTGACTATGTTCGCAAGTTCATACCCGAGCTGCGCCACATCCCAGGTGCCGAGGTACATGAGCCTTGGAAACTGATCGATGGCTTGCAAAATGGCTATCCAGCGCCAATTCTTGACCATTTCGTGGAGCGAGATGAAGCGCTCGCTCGACTGGAAGAGATTAAAGGCTGAAGTACAAAAGCGGATCGATCGCAACTGCCAAGAACAAAAGCGTCAGGTGAGTGATCGAAAGGTGGAAAAGCTTCATCGGATTCTTTGGGATTCCACTCTTAGCTTCGTTATAGAGCCGGTTTGACTCATAGCTGAACCACAATCCGGTAACCACTGCCACAACCGTGTAAATCCAACCCATTGGTGCAACTGGAATTAGCAGCAGCGTGGATGCGAAGTAGGCCCAGGCGTACAAAATGATTTGCCTGCCGACCACCTCGTTTTTAGCCACCACGGGAAGCATCGGGACACCAGCATCGCGGTAATCCTCCAGGTATTTCATCGACAGCGGCCAGTAGTGCGGAGGGGTCCACAGGAAAACAATCAGGAACAATACCCAGGCAGCCGCAGAGACCTCATTGGTGACAGCCGCCCAGCCGATAAGGGCCGGCATCGCACCTGCCGCCCCACCCCAGACGATGTTCTGCGGAGTTCGGCGCTTGAGACCAAGGGTGTAGACAAAAACGTAAAACAAAATTGCGGCCAGTGACAAGGCTGCGCTTAGCCAGTTGATCAAGAAACCAAACCACAAGACGCTGAGCACACCAATAACCCAGGCAAACACCAAGGCTTCGCGCTGCGTGAGCTCGCCGGTTACCAGCGGACGATTCTTGGTTCTACCCATCAGCTTGTCGATGTCGGCATCGATGTAGCAGTTAAAGGCATTCGCGCTGCCAGCCGAGAGCGCTCCGCCAAACAAAGTCGCAAGAATCAGCCAGATTGACGGCATGCCTTGTGCGGCAAGAATCATCGCTGGAACGGTGGCAATTAGTAGTAGCTCAATGACTCGAGGCTTTGTTAGGGCAAAGTACGCCTTCAGCTTCGCTAGAAAGCGCGATTTAGCAGGGCTTTTAGTGTCGGGAGTCATTTCGAGAATTAGTCTAATCGGGACGGGTCAAAACCCCAATTCGTTGTAGAGTTGTGCCATTCGCGTAGGCACCGTCGCCACGGCAATCCCTTGAAAAAATCTGAAGAATTGGGCTCATTAGATGTTCGAATGGAACGAGATTGACGACCTGGCGGTAAAAACCGCCAAAGTTTTGGCTGCGGACGCAGTGGAGAAGGTAGGCAATGGCCACCCTGGCACTGCCATTTCACTTGCCCCTGCGGCTTACCTTTTGTTTCAGAAGGTAATGCGCCACGACCCAAAGGATGACCGCTGGATCGGTCGCGACCGATTTATCCTCTCGGCTGGTCACTCCTCACTAACTATCTACAACCAGCTTTACCTGGGTGGATTTGGCTTAGAGCTGGATGACATTAAATCCCTTAGGACCTGGGGCTCCAAGACCCCTGGTCACCCCGAATTTGGCCACACCGATGGAGTCGAAATCACAACTGGCCCACTGGGTCAGGGACTAGCCTCGGCAACCGGCTTTGCAATGTCGGCTCGTTTTGAGCGCGAGCTTATGGATCCAAATGCCAAAGTCGGCGAGTCGGTGTTTGATCACCATGTTTACGTCATCGCGGGCGATGGCGATGTTCAAGAGGGCGTTTCCGCTGAGTCGGCATCTATTGCCGGGCACCTCGGGCTTGGCAACCTAGTTGTGATTTATGACGCAAACCAGATCTCAATCGAAGATGACACCGACATCTCGTTCACCGAGGATGTCGCAGCTCGTTACCGCGCCTATGGCTGGCAGACCATTGAGGTTGACTGGCGTAAAAACGGCATCTATCACGAAGACGTTGCGGCCCTTTACCAGGCCATTCAGGACGCGAAAGCCAATACTGATCAGCCAACTTTGATCACCCTTCGCACCATCATCGGCTGGCCCTCCCCTAGCAAGCAGAACACCGGCAAGATTCACGGTTCAAAGCTTGGCGGCGAGGAGCTTGCTGGTTTGAAGCAGGCACTTGGCTTTGATCCTGCAAAGAATTTTGAGGTTTCGGAAGAAGTTATCTCGCACACTCGCGCTTTGTTCACCCGCTCAGCGGTTGTCAGAAGCGAGTGGGAGCAGAAATTCTCCAGCTGGAAGAACCAGAACCCTGAGAAGGCCGCTCTGCTAGAGCGTTTAGTTTCCGGGGAATTGCCGGCTGGACTTGAGGCCGCACTGCCTGTGTTTGAGGCTGGCACCGAGATTGCAACTCGTGCCGCAAGCGGCAAGGTAATTAATGCCATTGCAGCTGTTATGCCTGAACTGTGGGGTGGCTCGGCGGATCTGGCCGAATCCAACAACACCACTATCGAAGGCGGCGGCTCATTTGTGCCAGCTAAGTGGCAGGTTGCTCACTGGACCCCTACCAAAGCAGGTCGAATCCTGCACTTTGGTGTTCGTGAGCACGCCATGGGTGCAATTCTGAATGGAATTACGCTTTCTGGTCACACCAGAGTCTTCGGTGGCACTTTCTTGGTGTTCTCCGACTACATGCGTCCAGCGGTTCGTTTGGCAGCACTTATGGGCGTTCCAGCGACCTACGTTTGGACTCACGACTCGGTGGCTTTGGGTGAAGATGGCCCAACCCACCAGCCAATCGAGCACCTGACAGCGCTGCGCGCAATTCCAAACCTGGCCGTGGTTCGCCCAGCTGATGCCAACGAAACCTCGTATGCGTGGTTGGAGATCCTGAAGCGCAAGAATGCTCCTGCCGGAATCATCCTGACCCGTCAAAACCTTCCGGTGTTTGAGCGCGAAGCAAGTGCTGGCGCAAGCCAGGTTGCCAAGGGCGCTTACATCCTGCAAGAGGCATCAGGTGCCAAGCCAGAAGTGATTTTGATTGCTACCGGTAGTGAGGTGCAGTTTGCCGTTGCGGCTCGCACCGAGCTCGAGGCACAGGGTATCAGCACCCGAGTGGTATCCGCACCTTGCTTGGAGTGGTTCGAAGAGCAGACGGCCGAATATCGCGAGAGCGTGCTTCCTATCTCGGTCAAGGCTCGAGTATCAATCGAAGCTGGTCTGACCATGGGCTGGAGAAAGTACGTCGGTGATGCGGGCGTAAGCATTGGAATCGACCACTACGGAGCGTCAGCGGACTACGCAACGCTCTACCGCGAATTTGGAATTACCACCGAGGCAGTCGTTGCGGCTGCACAGAAAGCACGCTAGGAGCCAAGATGACTAACCCACTTGCTACTGCAACCGCCAACGGCGTTTCAATCTGGCTGGATGACCTCTCCCGTGAGCGAATCGAATCGGGAAACCTAAAGCACCTAATCGATAACTACAGCGTCCGCGGTGTAACAACCAACCCAAGCATTTTTGCCGCTGCCCTGAAGGACCCTTTCTACTCCAAGGCTCTGGCTGAGGAAGCAGCTCTTGATCACGATGCCCTGCAGGCAATTGTGAATATAACCTCAACTGACGTGGCAGCAGCTTGCGATCTCTTCCGCGGCATTTACAACAGTTCAAATGGCGTTGACGGCAGAGTTTCTATCGAGGTTGAACCGGGACTAGCTTTTGACACCGATGCAACCATTTCCCAGGCACTGGATCTCTACCAGCTGGTAAACCGCGAGAACGTGATGATCAAGATTCCTGCGACCAAGGCCGGATTGCCCGCCATCACCGCTGTGACTGCGGCTGGAATTAGCGTAAATGTGACCTTGATCTTCTCGGTAGAGCGCTACCACGAAGTTATGGATGCTTACTTTGAGGGGCTTCGCCAGGCAAAAAACAATGGCAAAGACCTAAGCAAAATTCACTCGGTCGCATCATTCTTTGTCTCACGTGTTGACACCGAGGTAGACAAGCGCTTGGTCGCGCTTGGAAAGCCTGAGCTCAAGAGCAAGGCCGCTTTGGCTAATGCTCGCCTGGCATATGCTGCGTTCTTAGAGCGCACCGCAAGTGTTGAGTGGAAAGCGCTTGAGGCTAGCGGTGCTCGCTACCAGCGTCCGCTTATGGCATCCACCGGAGTCAAGGACCCGGCTCTTCCAGACACCCTTTATGTGACTGAGCTGATCGCCAAGAACCTGGTAAACACCATGCCGGAAAAGACCATGATGGCAACCTTTGACCACGGCGTTGTGCCGCAGGATTCCATCACCTCGCTAATCCCTGCAGCTCATGAGTTCATGGCTGAATTGGCGATTGCTGGCGTGGACATAGTTGCTGTAACCAACCTGCTGGAAGAGGAAGGCGTTGACAAGTTCATCGTCTCCTGGAACGAGCTGGTTGAGTCAGTCGCGCAGGCCTTGGAGACTTCTAAGTGAAGGTAACCCTCTCTGCAAGCAATCAGTTAGCGCTTGAGCTAGAGGTCCAAAAACTGATCTCAGCTTCAGTCGCATCGCGCATCGCTTCGAAAGATGACTCGCTTTGGGGTGCAGCTGCGCAAGCCGAGGCTTCAATTCGATTGGGTTGGATTACAAGTGCTCGTGACTCGCAGGCACTTCTCCCAGACATTTTTACCTTGCGCGATGAATTTGCTGCCAAGGGTGTCAACCGCTTTGTGCTGTGCGGGATGGGCGGGTCTTCACTAGCCCCCGAGGTAATCACCAAGAACGCCAAGGTAGAACTTGTGGTCTTAGATGCAACCGCTCCTGATCAGGTCGCTTCCGCTTTGATTCACCTCGAGAGAACTGCTGTTGTGGTCTCTTCAAAGTCTGGATCCACCGTTGAGACCGACTCGCAGAAGCGTGCTTTCGAGTCTGCCTTTAAGGCAGCGGGAATCGACCCTACCGAACGCATTGTCATTGTTACCGATCCCGGCTCTCCGCTAGATGTAGCAAGTCGTGCGGCCGGTTATCGCGTTTTCAATGCCGACCCGAATGTTGGAGGTCGCTACAGCGCGTTGACTGCGTTTGGTCTTGTGCCTTCTGGGCTTGCCGGAGCCGATGTGACCGAACTTCTAAGCTCTGCAATTTCAGCTTCAGCCCTACTCGGTTCTGATTCGAGCGATAACCCTGGTCTGTGGCTAGGTGCGCTACTGGGCCGCTCAGTAAATGGCTCTGGCCTCAAGGACAAGTTCTTGATTGAGTGCGATGGTCTAAATGGCTTTGGTGACTGGGTTGAACAGTTAGTCGCAGAATCTTCTGGCAAGGAAGATAAGGGCATCCTTCCGGTTGTCGTTTCAGCAGCGGCTCCTGAAATCTCAAACCTGCCAGCCGACACTCTGCTGATTCGCTTTGGCACTGAAGCTGTTGGCAATACCGACGCAGCTTTTACTGGAAGCCTTGGCGAATTGTTCCTACTTTGGGAGTATGCGACCGTAATCGCCGGATACCTGCAGGGAATCAATCCTTTTGATCAGCCAAATGTCGAAAGCGCAAAGATTGCTGCCAGGGCACTGCTTGACTCCCCCGCTTCTTCGACCGAGGTTGACTTTGTTGACGGTGACATTGCGGTTAAAAGCTATGGCTTTGAGCTATCAGGCTCCACTTTGGATTCTGCGGTTGAACAGCTTTTAGATCTCGTGGATGATGCGAGCTACATCTCGGTGCACGCCTATCTGAATCGCATGGCATATCCACAGTTGGAAACCCTGAGGGATGCACTTGCAAAACGAACTGGAAGACCAGTTACCTTTGGTTGGGGCCCAAGGTTTTTGCACTCGACCGGTCAGTACCACAAGGGTGGCCCAAAGCAAGGTGTCTTCCTGCAGCTAACCTCAGACTTCGAAACCGATCTCGCGATCGAAGGTCGCCCATTTAGCTTCGGAGGTTTGATTCAGGCCCAGGCTGCCGGCGATGCAAACGTCCTGAAGGACAATGGCCTTCCGGTCTTGACTCTTCGCGTGAGCAATCCCCTGGCGGATCTTGACAGGCTAAAGAAGGTAATCGCTTCGTGATTCAAAACCCACTCCGCGATCCCTTTGATCGCCGCATGCACAAGATAGCCGGACCTTCCGGCTTGATAATGTTTGGCGTTACCGGTGATCTTTCGCGCAAGAAGCTCCTACCTGCCATCTATGACCTGGCGAACCGCGGTCTTTTACCACCGGCCTTTTCGCTGGTTGGGTTTGCTCGTCGCGACTGGAGCGAAGAAGACTTCGAACAAACTGTTTATGAAGCAGTCAAGGCAAACGCTAGAACCACATGGTCCGAGGACGTTTGGCAGCAGCTGAGCAAGGGAATTCGTTTTGTCGCTGGTCGTCATGATGATCCTGATGCGTTCAAGAAACTTCGAGAGACTGTTGATGAGCTTGACCGCGAACGCGGAACCGCTGGAAATCACGCCTTCTACCTCTCAATTCCGCCGCGCGATTTCCCATTGGTTGTGAATCAACTTGAGGCGGCCGGACTTACTCAAGCCGTTACCGGACAGTTCCGCAGGGTTGTGATTGAGAAGCCATTTGGATCAAACCTGCAAACTGCTAAAGAACTAAACAGCGTTGTTGAAAGAGTCTTTCCTGAGGATTCAGTCTTCCGAATCGACCACTACCTTGGAAAAGAGACGGTTCAAAACATCCTGGCACTTAGGTTTGCCAATCAAATGTTTGAGCCACTTTGGAACTCGAAATACATCGATCACGTTCAGATCACAATGGCCGAGGACATCGGCATTGGTGGCCGAGCCGGTTACTACGACGGCATCGGTGCGGCAAGAGATGTAATTCAGAACCACCTGCTTCAGCTTCTGGCGCTAACCGCCATGGAGCGCCCAGAAACTTTTGACGCCGCCGATCTTCGCGCCGCAAAAGAGCAGGTGCTGGCTGAGGTTGAGATCCCCTCCGATCTTTCTCAGCACACAGCGCGCGGTCAGTACGCCGGTGGCTGGCAGGGCGGTAGTGAGGTGCTTGGTTTCTTAGGTGAAGAAGGTATTAATCCAGATTCAGTGACCGAGACCTATGCAGCCATGCGTCTAGACATCAATAACCCGCGTTGGCAAGGTGCTCCGTTCTACTTACGTGCTGGCAAGCGACTCGGTAGAAGAGTGACTGAGATTGCTATCGTCTTCAAGCGCGCAGGTCAGCAGCTTTTTGCTCAGAATCAAATGTCCCTACTGGGTGAAAACGCGCTTGTTATACGCGTCCAGCCAGATGAGGGTGTCACCATGCGCTTTGGCTCAAAGGTTCCAGGTCCTGCGATGCAGGTTCGAGATGTCACGATGGACTTCGGTTACGGTCACGCCTTTACCGAGGACTCCCCGGAAGCCTACGAGCGTCTGATTCTGGATGTTCTTTTGGGTGAACCGCCACTTTTCCCTCGCCAGCGCGAGGTGGAATTGAGCTGGGAAATCCTCGATCCGATTGTTTCTCACTGGGAGGCTTCAGGGCAACCTCAGCAGTATGCCCCTGGCAGCTGGGGGCCAGAGTCCTCAGATTCGATGCTTGAGCGCGATGGCAGAAGCTGGAGGCGTCCATGATCGTCGATATGCCAAACACAACTTCCAGCAAAATTGGCAAGAAGCTTCAGGATCTTAGGGAATCCGGCGGCGTTGTAGCGCTTGGTCGCGTGCTGACGCTGCTGATTGAAACTGATTTCGCACACATCGAAGAGGCTGTGAAGGCCGCAAACAGCGCAAGCCGCCTACACCCCTCGAGAATCATTTTGCTAGCGGATGACGATGAGCCTCACGGCGCTGCGTCTTATCTTGATGCCGAGATTCGAGTTGGCGGTGACGCCGGTGCTTCAGAGGTGGTGATCCTCAAGGCGCATGGTGCGGCCGCTAGTAACCCTGAATCCTTAGTTATGGGACTCCTGCTCCCAGATGCGCCGGTTGTGGCCTGGTGGCCATCCTCATGCGATCCAAACCCATCGCAGAGTGCAATCGGCAAGATAGCTACCCGTCGAATCGTTGATTCGGCCGAGCAGGCCGATGCACCGGCTTTCCTGGCGGAATTCGCAAAGCACTATCGCCCAGGAGATGGAGATATGGCTTGGACTCGCATAACGCTCTGGCGTGCTCAGATTGCAGCGCTATTTGATCAACATCTAAATCGCAAGGTGAGCGCTATTGAAGTTATTGGATCTGATCTATCGCCTAGCGCTGAACTTCTGTCTAACTGGCTCGAACTTCGGTTAGGTGTTGCTGTAAAGATCGAACACAAGCTTGACGGTGAGAATGTTGAAGGAATCGCCGGCGTAAGAATTCACTTCACCGATGGCCAGCTAGAGATTATTCGTCACGGCGAGGTTGCGGAGATTGACCAGACCGGTGCTCCGCACTCATCTGTATTACTCCCCCGTCGATCTAACCAAGACTGCCTTGTTGAGGACATGAGATTCCTTGGTGAGGATGAAGTCTTTGGTGAGGTGCTTACCAAAGGCCATGGTCGATGATCGATGTTGAGTCGTTTGCCTCAGACCAGGCCCTAACCGCTGCGGCAGCGAGTGACATCATTGGATTACTAGAGCAGGCAATCGCCCTGCGCGGCAAGGCGAGACTGGTTCTAACCGGCGGCACCCTTGGAATCAAGATTCTCGGCGATTTCAGGACCCTAGGGTTAGATCTCTCGAATGTTGAACTCTTCTTCGGTGATGAGCGATTTGTTGGGCTTGAAAATGCCGACCGAAATGAACACCAGGGCATTGTTGCTTGGCCAGAGCTTTCAGCGGCAAAGCTACATAGATTCCCGGAAGCAGATAGGCCTCTAGAAAAGGCGGCCGGTGAGTTCAGCTCCAAGATTGAATCGCTATTTGGACCACTTAGTGATTCTGCACCAGTGTTTGATGTCGTGATTTTGGGCATGGGGCCTGATGGGCATATCGCATCGCTTTTCCCAGGGCACCAGCAGGCAGAGAATTGGATCATTGCCGAAAAGGCCTCGCCAAAGCCTCCTGCCGAACGCTTATCTTTTAGCTACCAGGCTCTAAATCGCTCAAGAGCAGTGATTTTCCTGGCATCCGGGAGTGCGAAAGCTGCGGTTGCTAAGTGTGCGATTCAGGAAGAGGCGTGCGATTTACCGGCCGCAAAGGTCAAGGGACTAGAACTAACTCGTTGGTATGTTGACGAGGAAATTAGCCGCGAGCTTTAGCAGCCGCTGCTGCGCGCTCACGACGCTCACGAATAGCCTGTAGGGCTTCGTCAAGAATTTCAGCCGCTTCTTCGTCAGTGCGACGCTCTTTTACGTAAGCCAAGTGAGTCTTGTATGGCTCAATCTTTGCAACCTGTGGCGGGTTTGCCTTATCCATGCCGGCTGGAAGGCCACAGTGCGGGCAGTCGATCTCACTAGGAACGTCTTCTGGGTTTACCGTTGCAGCAAAGTACTGGCTGGCGTGGTGATTGTTTGAACAAAAGAAGTCTCTGGCAATGCGCTCGACTTTGTGGCCACGGTCTTGCTCGCCCATTGGGCCAGCTCCAACGCGAGCACCTCTAATGGATGCTGAATTGGTCAATTTATACCCACTCAAATCTGGTGAATAGTCCAAGAACGATGATTACGACAACCCAGATCAAGCCAAGCACGATTGTGATTCGGTTGAGGTTGCGCTCTGCAACGCCTGAGGAGCTCATAGTGGATGACATTCCGCCACCAAACATGTCCGCTACACCGCCACCACGACCCTTGTGTAGCAGGATGAGCAAGATCAGCAGCACGCTGGTGATTGCCAGCAGCACCAAAAGTGCGGTTTGTAGAACAGCCATGAGGATTCCTTAGGTTTGCGTATAAAACGCCTGTCAAATTATAGAACTATGTGCTTCTGAAAGCGCGAAATGCCTGCAAATTCTTCTGCATCCAAGCTGGCACCGCCAACCAAAACTCCGTCAACCTCGCCAGATGCAAGGAAACCAGCCACATTGTTGGCCTTTACTGAACCACCATAGAGAATTCGGCTCTGGCCGCTTTCTGCACCGAAGTTGTCGGTAATCGCCTTGCGGATGGCCTTAGATACATCCTCGGCCTCCTGCGGTGTTGCTACCTTCCCAGTGCCAATCGCCCAGACTGGCTCATAAGCAATAACAAACTCACCAAGGGTTTCGTGACCAGAGAGCGCAGCAATTGCCTGTGCCACCGGCACAGCACTCTGTCCCTGAGTCTCAAGTTCTTCTAAGGTCTCGCCGACGCAAATGATCGGGACAAGGCCATGCTTCCAGGCAGCGGCAACTTTAGCTTGCACAACTCCGTCGCTCTCACTGTGGTTTTGACGACGCTCACTGTGTCCAATGAGAACGAACTTGCAAGCAAGCTTTGCCAAGAAAGCTCCGGAAACTTCGCCGGTAAAAGCACCAGAATCGTGCCGAGAAATGTCTTGAGCGCCAAGTGAGATCTCAAACTTCTCTGCATCGATGAGGGTCTGTGCGCTTCTTAGGTCGGTGAAGGGTGGGAACACCGCAACCTCAACCGCACTGTAATCGTGATCTGCATCGTTTAGTGTCCAGCAAAGCTTCTGGATCAAAGCAATCGCCTGCATGTGATCCAGATTCATTTTCCAGTTGCCGGCAATCAGCGGTGTGCGCTTAGTCATTTAGGACCTCCAGTCCAGGTAAAACTTTTCCTTCAAGATACTCAAGCGATGCTCCACCACCTGTTGAAATGTGTCCAAATGCCGACTCGTCAAACCCAAGTGCTCGAACAGCAGCAGCTGAATCTCCCCCGCCAACTACAGCAAGGCCTTGAACTTCGGTGAGTGCTTGAGCAACTGCCTTGGTGCCGTGCGCGAAGTTAGCAAACTCAAATACTCCCATTGGGCCATTCCAGAACACGGTAGCCGAGGAGCTAACAGCTTCAGCGAAGGCCTTTGCGGACTCCGGTCCAATGTCCAGGCCTAGCCCATTCTCACCAAAGCTGGAACCCTCAATTGCATCTGCCGGGACCGTCTCAAACTGAGCGTCTGGCGCGAAGCTGGAAGCTACGACGATATCGGTTGGCAAGACCACCTCAACGCCCAGCTCTTTAGCTTGGCTAAGGAAGGTCTTCACAGTTTCAATCTGATCAGCCTCTAAAAGGCTCTTACCTACCTTGTGGCCAAGGGCGGCCAGGACGGTGAAGACCATTCCACCGCCAATGACCAGTCGGTCAACCTTTGGCAGTAGGTGTCCAAGCACCCCGAGCTTGTCGGAAACCTTAGATCCGCCCAAAACCACGGTGTAAGGGCGCGTTGGTGACTCGGTTAGCTGCTTGAGTACTTCTAGCTCGGTAGCAATTAGATCGCCTGCGTAGCTTGGCAGAAGCTCAGCTAGTTCGTAAACGCTGGCCTGCTTGCGGTGCACAACACCGAAACCATCGGAAACCAAAAGGTCTCCCAGTTCGGCAAGCTCTTGAGCGAAAGCATTACGCTCTGAAGCGTCCTTGGAGGCTTCGCCTGGGTTGAACCTGAGGTTCTCAAGTAGGCAAACACCGCCGTCTTCTAGCACCTTCATGGCAGCCACTGCCTGCATGCCAACGGTGTCCTCAGCGAATACCACTGGCTGTCCGAGTAGCTCTTCTAACCGAGCGGCCACCGGAGCTAAGGAGTACTTTGCATCCGGTGCGCCCTCTGGGCGTCCAAGGTGAGAGCAGATGGCAATTCGAGCTCCGGCCGCAATCAATCGCTTGATGGTTGGCACGGATGCACGAATACGGCCATCGTCAGTAATAACGCCGTCCTTCAATGGGACGTTTAGATCACAGCGAAGAATTACACGCTTACCGGCAAGATTTCCGGCGTTATCGAGACTGCGCAGCATTAGAGCTTTGAGGCAACAAGCTCAGTTAGCTCAACTAGGCGGTTGGAGTAACCCCACTCGTTGTCATACCAGCTTGAAAGCTTCACGGTGTTGTCGATAACGCGAACCAGTCCTGCATCGAAGATCGAAGAGTGTGGGTCGGTCACGATGTCAGAGGAAACGATTGGGTCCTCGGTGTAAAGCAAGATGCCCTTCATTGGACCTTCGGCAGCAGCCTTGTAGGCAGCCTTGATCTCTTCGATGGTAACCGGCTTCTCAGAAACGATGGTTAGGTCGGTGATCGAACCGGTAGGAACTGGAACGCGAAGTGCAAAGCCATCAAGCTTGCCCTTTAGCTCTGGAAGAACTAGTCCAATTGCCTTTGCAGCGCCGGTTGTGGAAGGCACGATGTTGATTGCAGCAGCGCGAGCACGACGCAGGTCCTCGTGAGGACCGTCCTGTAGGTTCTGGTCTGCGGTGTAAGCGTGGATGGTGGTCATTAGACCGTTCTTGATGCCCCACTTGTCATTGAACACCTTTGCCAGCGGAGCTAGACAGTTGGTGGTGCAAGACGCGTTCGAAATGATGTGGTGGTTGGCTGGGTCATAAAGGTGCTCGTTTACACCGATGACGAACGTAGCGTCCTCGCCGGTTGCAGGAGCTGAAATGATTACCTTCTTGGCACCAGCGTCGATGTGCTTGCGAGCATCGGCTGCGTTGGTGAAACGACCGGTTGACTCGATAACGATATCAACTCCGAGGTTGCCCCAACCCAAGTTTGCAGGGTCGCGCTCAGCCAAGACCTTGATCGACTTGCCGTTGACGACAATCGAGTCACCATCAACCGAAACAGCGGCGTCTAGCCGACCGGTAACCGAGTCGTACTTGAGAAGGTGAGCCAAGCTCTTTGGGTCGGATAGATCGTTTACAGCAACAATCTCGAGGTTTGAGTTCTGAGCCAGGGCGGCACGGAGGTAGTTACGTCCAATGCGTCCAAAACCGTTAATACCAATGCGAGTCAAGGGAATACTCCAGTCTAAAAAAAAGGGATGTTTTTGCGCCCCACGCTTCATTGAGCGGACTAGGTCAGCCTAGCAGCAGAGAACGGCTGTTCACCTTAACCGAAGCAAACCTTGCAGCAACATCCTGCCAGTTAATGATGTTCCAGAAGGCCTTTACGTAGTCGGCTTTAACGTTCTGGTAGTCCAGGTAGAAAGCGTGCTCCCACATATCCAGCATCAAAAGTGGCATGGTTCCAATAGCTAGGTTTCCCTGCTGGTCGTATAGCTGGCCAATGATCATGCGGTTTCCAATTGAGTCCCAAGCTAGGTATGCCCAGCCCGAACCCTGAATGGTCATTGCAGCTGCGGTGAAGTGGGCCTTGAAAGCGTCGTAAGAACCGAAGTACTCGCTAATTGCAGCAAGTAGTTCACCTTGAGCATCGCCTCCGTTTGGGGTTAGGTTCTTCCAGAACACGCTGTGGTTGATGTGACCACCTAGGTTGAAGGCCAGGTCCTTCTCGAGCTTTGGCAGGTTTGCAAAGTTGTTGGATGATCGAGCCTCAGCCATTGCGTCTAGCGCGGCGTTTGCGCCCGCTACGTATGCGGCGTGGTGCTTTGAGTGGTGCAGCTCCATGATGCGAGCTGAGATGTGTGGCTCGAGGCTCGCGTAGTCGTAGCTAAGTTCTGGAAGGGTGTAGGTCATTTCGTGCTCCTTAGTTTTCATCCAATAAATCTGTAATCGCACTCTCGGTATCTGGAATTCCCAAATCCTGAGCTTTTCGATCGGCGGTAGCCAATAGGCGGCGAATTCTGCCGGCGATGGCGTCTTTAGTCATCGGTGGATCTGCCAAACGACCCAGTTCATCAAGCGATGCATCGCGATGCTGAAGGCGAAGTTCACCCGCGTATTTGAGGTGTTGCGGTGCATCTGGGCCCAAAATCTCAAGCGCACGCTGGACGCGAGCTCCAGCAGCAACGGCGGCCTGAGCGCTCCGTCGTAGGTTTGCATCATCAAAGTTGGCTAGACGATTCGCAGCTCCCCTGACCTCGCGACGGTTGCGCAGCTCTTCCCACTTCACAACCTGGTCGGTACAGCCCATTTGCTTCAGAACTTCGGTAATGCCCTCGCCATCGCGAATAACCACGCGGTAAACGTTTCTAACCTCGCGCGCCTTTGCACTTACTCCAAGACGTCTTGCAACTCCGACCAACGCCATTGCGGATTCATTTCCAGGCGCCGTGATCTCAAGCGATGTGCTTCTACCTGGATCGGTAAGTGTGCCGTGAGCCAAGAAGGCTCCGCGCATAATTGCGCGAGCTTCGTCCATGGTTGAGCTCACCAAAGTTGCTGGTAGGCCGCGGACGGGTCGGCCACGGTTGTCAATAAGGCCGGTTTGGCGAGCCAGTAGCTCTCCATCTTTCAGGACGCGAATCTGGTAACCGCTGTGCTTGCGCAATCCTCCAGCCGATACAACCGATAGCTCAGAGTGGATTCCATAGAGCTCCAGGATTGCTCTAGACATGCGTCTAGCAAGGGCCGCACTGTCGAGCTCTACTTCAATCGCTATGCGGCCAGAAATCAGGTGCAGTCCGCCACAGAAGCGCAAAATGGTAGCTAGCTCAGCCGCTCGCTCCAAACCCTTACCAAGTGGAGTGCGGGCAAGCTCTTCTTTGATTTCTTGAGTTAGTGCCATCTTTTACTCTCTACCCAAATCTCGGTGCTTGACCGAGATTCTTACGTCGGCCTCATCCGAAAGGATTTCGGCAATTCGGTTAGCAATTGCAACTGAGCGGTGCTTACCTCCGGTGCAGCCAATTGCGATGGTCGCAAAGCGCTTGTTCTCGGTTCTGTAGCCGGCCAAGGTGGTTCTTAGAACGGCCACGTAGTTGGTGATGAAATCCTGGACACCTGGCTGTGCCAAGACGTAATCGGCAACCGGTGCGTCGTTCCCGGTCATGGCACGAAGCTCGTCTTGCCAGTGCGGGTTAGGAATGAATCTGGCATCGGCCACCAAATCGGCGTCGGTTGGAATTCCGTATTTGAATCCAAAGCTCATCACGTTGACCTTTAGGCCCTTCGCGTTGGTAGCAAATGCTTCGGCAACACGATTTGTAAGTTGGTGAACATTCAACTCGGTTGTGTCAAAAACAATGTCAGCCATTTCACGAAGCGCTAGCAGCTCTAGGCGCTCGGCAGCAATGCCGTCAATGATGGTGCCCTCGCCCTGAAGTGGGTGCGGTCTGCGAACAGCTTCAAAGCGCTTGACAAGCGCTCCATCGTTCGCCTCAAGGAAAAGCAACTGAACGTTAACCTCTCTGGTCCGCAGCTGTTCGATGTTGCCGATTAGCTCGTTGAAGAACTCACCGCCGCGAACATCGATGATGACCGCAATGCGCGGAAGATTGGCTTTGCTCAGTGCGAAGAGGTCGGAAATTGGGCCGAGTAACTGCGGTGGAAGGTTGTCGATGACATACCATCCCTGATCCTCTAAAGCGTTACCAACGGTGGATCGACCTGCGCCCGACATGCCGGTTACGATCAGCAGCTCCGGCTTGCGTGTCGTCTCCATGTCACCCCTTGATTTATGCGCTACCCAAGGTTAGTGCTTCGGCGTGTCGCGTGGGATAACAATTCAAGAATCGCTGAGAGCTTTAAAGACAATTTCGGCAATTTTCGGACCAAATCCCGGAAGCAATGAGATCTCCTCAACGCTTGCCAATTTGATTCGCTTCAATGACCCAAATTTGCGAAGCAGCAATCTTGCTCTGCGCTCCCCTAGGCCATCGATTTCAAGTAGTTGACTTGATATGGATTTTGACCTGGATGCCCGCTGCGCGGTAATCGCAAAGCGGTGAGCCTCATCACGGATCCGCTGCAGCAAGAACAGTTCCTCGCTGGTTCTAGGAAGGATCAGCGGGAAATCATCGCCGTCTATGTAGATCTCCTCTAGTCGCTTTGCCAAAGTTGCGATTGTGATGCCCTCAACACCTGAGTCCTGAATCGCTCGAATGGCTGCGTTGCGCTGCGGGAGACCACCGTCGATGAGCATCAAGGATGGTCGATAGCTGAACTTCTCCCCCTGATCATCTTGGGCAAGATACTTCAATCTGCGCATTAGTACCTGGTAGATAGATTCGGTATCGTCCGCGGTTTCTAGGTTGAAGCGACGGTACTGATCTTTCTTTGGAAGGCCATCCTCGAACACCACCATCGAGCCAATGGTGCCAGTGCCTCCAAGGTGCGAGATGTCATAGCACTCGATTCGAAGTGGAGCATTTTTCAGCCTCAGGCTGCGCTGGATTCCCGAGAGTGCATCTGCCCTGGCTGTGAAATCGGCTGATCGCTTGAGTTTGTAGCTACTTAGGGCGTGATTGGCATTGGTGCCAGCAGTCTCAAGGAGCTTCGCCTTATCTCCCCTGGTCGGGTTTAGCACCTCGACCTTTGAACCGCGCAGCTCGCCCAGCCAACGCTCGAGCTCTTTTGCGTCATTCGGCTTTGTGCTTACCAAAAGCTGCTTGGGCACCTCGAGGTGCTGGCTGGATTTAGATGGTGTGTAGAGCTCTTGAATTACGTATTCCATTAGCTCGGAGTTGCTGCGGTCAAGCTCAAGGTCGACCACCATTGAGCGATTACCTCGAATGCGACCACCACGAATGAAGAAGACCGAAACCGCAGCGCTGAGCTCGTCCCTGGCAATACTGATTAGGTCGGCGTCAGTTTTGTCATCGAAGACTAAAGTGCTTTTCTCAAGAACTTTTTCTAAGGCGAAGACATCGTCTCTCAGCTGTGCGGCGAGCTCGTAGTTTTGATCTTCAGAAGCCTTTTTCATGCGCGTGCTGAGCTCTTTGATATAGCTCTCGTCGCCACTTGCCAAAAAGTCTCCGAGTCTTTTCGCCAGCGCCTTGTGATCGGGTTGACTTATGCGATCAACACAAGGTGCCGAGCACTTACCGATGTCAGCAAGCAGGCACGGACGATTCTGTCGCTTTGCTGCCTGGAAGATGCCAGCGGTGCAGCTGCGAACCGGATAAACCTTGAGCAAGTTATCCAACGTCTCTCGTATCGCCCAGGCCTGCGTGTAGGGTCCTAAGACGCGAGCACCTTTGATCTCTCTATTCCGGGTAATGAATGCCCTTGGAACCGCATCGCTAACCGTGATGGCTAGGTAGGGATAGCTCTTATCGTCTTTGAAGCGAACGTTGAACGGTGGATCGAATTCTTTGATCCACATAAATTCCAGCTGCAGCGCTTCATACTCACTTGGAACAATTGTCCACTTCACGTCTCTGGCGGCCAGCAGCATACGCTGGGTGCGTTCGTGAAGCGACGAGAGCGGTCCGAAGTAGTTACTTAGTCTTGCCCGAAGATTCTTGGCTTTTCCGACATAGAGAACTCGACCTGACTCATCAACAAAGCGATAGACACCTGGTTCAGTAGGTATCTCGCCGGTTGAGGGCCGAAAAGCTAGGTCGTTGGCCATTATTAGCCCAGGATCTCCGCCAGGAACTTTCCGGTGTGACTCTTTTTTACCTTCGCTACAGCCTCTGGAGTTCCCTCAGCAATAACCAAACCGCCGCCAGAGCCACCCTCGGGACCTAGGTCAATTACCCAGTCCGAACACCTAATAACATCGAGATTGTGCTCAATGACAATCACGGTGTTGCCCTTTTCAACCAGGCCGGAAAGAACAATCAAAAGCTTGCGAACGTCTTCAAAGTGCAAACCGGTGGTTGGTTCATCCAACACGTAAATGGTCTTACCCGTTGACCTGCGCTGCAACTCAGTTGCCAACTTCACTCGCTGAGCTTCGCCACCGGAAAGGGTGGTTGCGCTCTGACCTAGAGTCACATAACCCAAACCGACATCTACCAAAGTGTTTAGATACCTTGCGATGGAATTGATTGGTGCGAAGAAATCAGCGGCCTCGCTGATCGGCATATTGAGCACGTCACCGATCGATTTGCCTTTGTACTTAACCTGCAGTGTCTCGCGGTTATACCGCGCGCCCTTGCAGTCCTCACACATCACATAAACATCGGGTAGGAAGTTCATCTCAATGCGAATGGTTCCATCACCAGCACAGGTCTCACATCTACCGCCCTTGACGTTGAATGAGAAACGACCCTGCAGGTATCCGCGAACTTTTGACTCCTGAGTGTCTGCAAAAAGCTTGCGAACGTGGTCAAAAACTCCGGTGTAGGTAGCTGGGTTAGATCTGGGGGTGCGCCCAATCGGTGCCTGGTCAACGTGGACAACCTTGTCGAGTTGCTCAATACCTTCAATCCGGGTGTGCTTTCCAGCAACCCCTTTGGCACCGTTGAGCTTGTTAGCAAGCACTTCGTAGAGCACGTCATTCACCAGAGATGATTTGCCAGAACCGGATACTCCGGTAATGGCGGTCATTACTCCCAGCGGGAACTCAACGTCAACATTCTGGAGGTTGTTCTCTCGAGCTCCAACCACCTTGATCTTGCGCTCTGGGTCAATTGCCCTGCGCTTTTTTGGAGTCTCGATCTTGAGACGTCCGGCTAGGTAGTCACCGGTAATCGACTTCTTATTTTCTAATAGCGATTTATAGCTGCCAGAGTGAACAACTTCGCCACCGTGTAGACCCGCACCCGGGCCTATGTCCACTAACCAATCTGCAGTGCGGATGGTGTCTTCATCGTGTTCCACAACAATCAAGGTGTTGCCGAGGTTCTTGAGCTTCACCAAGGTTTCGATTAGGCGCAGGTTATCTCTTTGGTGCAGGCCAATCGAAGGTTCATCCAACACGTAAAGAACGCCGGTTAGACCAGCACCAATTTGCGTGGCCAGGCGAATTCGCTGGGCCTCGCCACCGGAGAGTGAGCCGGCTGCTCTTTCAAGTGATAAGTAGTCAAGGCCAACTGCTAGCAGAAAGTCGAGTCTCGCTCTAATCTCACGCAGAACCTGAGCCGCAATTGTTGCCTCACGGTCAGTTAACTCAATGGTCTCGAAGAACCCGTGAGCATTCCTCAGGCTCATAGCTGCAACATCGTGAATCGATTTTTCGTGGACCTTCACAGCCAACACCTCAGGACGAAGTCTGGAGCCGTCACACTCAGGACACGGAATCTCCCTTAGAAACTCGGACCATTTACCACGTGCCCAGTCAGAGTCGGCTTCGAGATAGCGTCTTTCGACATAGGGAAGCACTCCCTCAAAACCAGACGTGTAGCGCATTTCACGACCGTACTTCGAGCGCCACTTAACTTGAACTTCAAAGTCGTTGCCGTTCAAGATCGCCTCTTGGACCTCCTCTGCAAGATCCTGCCAAGGAGTGTCCAGAGAGAAATCAAGGTCTTGAGTCAAACCATCCAAAAGCCTTGTGAAGTAGCTGTAAAGACCCTTACCCTGGGTCGACCAAGGCAGCAATACACCCTCGTTGATGCTGGCACCCTCATCGCCAATCACCAGCTGGGAGTCAACCGCCATCTTCACGCCAAGACCCGAACAAGCCGGGCAAGATCCAAATGGCGCATTGAAGCTGAAGGTTCGAGGTTCAATCTCCGAAAGCGCGATTGCATGCTCATTTGGGCATGAAAGACGCTCTGAGAATGTGCGCTGTGTGCCTTCGTCGACAAAGTCAACAATCACCCGACCGTCGGCAAGTTTCAGCGCAGTCTCAACCGAGTCCGTAAGTCGCGAAATCACATCAGACTTCATCGCCAGTCGGTCGATAACAACAGCGATGTCGTGTTTGAAACTCTTCTTCAATGGCTTTGCCTCTGAGAGCACGATGGTCTCGCCATCCACAACGGCTCTGGCGTAACCCTGGGACTGCAATGATGCAAAGAGGTCCTGGAATTCACCCTTTTTCTGCTGCACGATTGGCGCCAGCAGCTGGAATCTGGTTCCTTCGGCAAGGGTAAGTAGCTGATCGACTATGGCCTGCGGGGTCTGCTTTGAAATCACCTCGCCACAAACGTGGCAGTGTGGGACTCCAATTCGAGCCCAGAGCAATCTGAGGTAGTCGTGAATCTCTGTGATGGTTCCAACAGTTGAGCGCGGGTTGCGATTGGTTGATTTTTGATCGATCGAGACGGCAGGACTGAGCCCCTCAATGAAGTCGACGTCAGGTCGATCAACCTGACCTAGAAACTGCCTGGCGTAAGCGCTTAGTGACTCAACATAACGTCTTTGACCCTCGGCGAAGATTGTGTCGAAGGCCAGAGAGGACTTACCGGAACCAGAAAGGCCGGTAAAGACAATGAGAGCATCCCTTGGAATCTCAAGGTTTAGATTCTTCAGATTATGGACGCGTGCGCCTTTGATGGATAGCTTGGCACCGGTTGGGGTTTGAATACTCACCCTAGAAGTTTAGGCGTGTCCAGCGGACTCAATTTGCCTAAGCTCGCGCTTCAGTTCGGAAATCTCATCGCGAATTCTGGCAGCAAGTTCAAACTGCAGTTCCGAAGCTGCACCTTTCATCTGAGCGTCGAGGTCCAAAATGGTTGATAGCAGCGCATCCTTGCCGGCAGCTCCAATGTTCGGGCGTCCTCGCATCGGAACGCTGGATTTGCGTTTTGGTTCTCGTTTGAGTTCCTCAATCAGCTGGGCGGTGTCTACTTCTTCGCGCATCAGCTGATCGGTGATATCCGCAATCTTCTTGCGAAGTGGGGTCGGGTCAATGCCGTTTGCGAGGTTGTAGGCAACCTGCTTCTCACGCCTGCGGTTGGTCTCATCGATCGCCTTTGCCATCGAATCTGTAACTCGATCGGCATACATGTGCACTTCACCATTGATGTTACGTGCTGCTCGACCAATGGTCTGAATCAGCGAGGTGGCTGACCTCAGGAAGCCTTCTTTGTCCGCGTCGAGGATTGCAACCAGCGATACTTCCGGAAGGTCCAGGCCCTCTCGCAAAAGGTTGATACCAACCAACACATCGAAGATGCCCTGTCTGAGTTCTCGAAGTAGCTCAACTCGTCGCAAGGTGTCAACGTCGGAGTGTAGGTATCGGACCTTGATGCCCATCTCTGTGAAGTAGTCAGTCACCTCTTCTGCCAGACGCTTGGTAAGGGTGGTCACCAGGACGCGCTCATTGCGTTCGCTACGAAGCTTGATTTCCTCTAATAGGTCATCAATTTGACCTTTAGATGGCTTGACGACTATCTGTGGATCAATAAGGCCGGTTGGGCGGATTATCTGCTCCACTACCCCGTCGGCCTTAGCAAGCTCATACTTTCCAGGCGTAGCGGATAGATAAAGAGTTTGTCCGGTTCGCTCCAAGAATTCCTCAAACCTCAGAGGCCTATTATCCAACGCAGAAGGCAGTCGGAAACCGTGCTCAACCAGTGTGCGCTTTCTAGAAGCG